>JBLIIW010000076.1:0-16525 GCA_047635315.1 Halieaceae bacterium
CACTTCTTGCGCAGCTGTGTCAGCAGGCCAATACCCTCGTAGGTGCGAACATAGTTCTGCACCAGATTCAGGAACTGCGGGTCGTTGGCGTTAACGGCGATCCCGAATGGCTCAATGGTCAGCGGCTTTTCCAGGGTAACCAGGCCCGCATCAGGATTTCTCAGCACTGCCAGCGCACAGGTGGGTGCGTCGGCAACCATGCCCGCTACGTCGCCGTTGCGAACCATTTCGATGGCGCTCGCGTAGTCATCGACTTCAACGAGGGTGGCGTTGGGGGCGGACTCGCGCACGAAGGTGGCGCTGGTAGAGTTCCTCAGTGCTGCCAGTTTTACATCGCTGGCTGCCAGGCCACCGGACTGGAAATCCACAATGGCATCGGCACTGGCGAGTATCGACTTGCCGCTCATCATATAGGGGCCAATGAACGCGGCTTTGCGCGAGCGCTCGGGGGTGATGGCCATGCCCGATATCACCATATCGATCTTGCCGGCTTCGAGGGCGCCGGTGAGATCGCCAAAGGGCACTTTCTCGATCTTCAGCTCCACGCGCATGGCGTTGGCGATAGCCTTGGCCAGATCTACGTCAAAGCCCATGAACTTGCCCTGGCGGTTCAGCGCGTTCATGGGCGGCTGGTCGGCGGACATCCCCACGACCAGCGTTTTGTTATTGACGACACGATCCAGGGTGTCTCCCGCCTGCAAGGTGGGGGCTACGAGAAGAAGCACCGCCATCAGCAGGCTGGTTAATGCGTGTACAGGTTTGAACATTATGAGCTCCGGGAAATTAACAGATTGTTGGTGTGAGTACGGCCACGCAGACTGTGCCTACTGTGCCTCAGCGCATCGACAATTGTAAGCAGACTGGGCACCTGAACCCGCGAAAGTGACGGTTTTCCATCGTTCAGGCGACCGATTCCAGCGCCTGCTGCCCGGAGCGATATAGCCGTCCCGGGTGGCAGCCAGTGAGTTGGTCATTCTCCAGCACGGTCTCGCCGGCCACGATCACCGCGCGGTATCCCGCCGCATCCTGCAGGAGTCGGTGCCCACCCGCCGGCAGATCCTGCACCATGCGCGGGGCAAAAAGACGCAGCCTGGACATGTCGATCACGTTGATATTGGCCTTCAGGCCCACCCTGATTCGCCCGCGGTCGGCCATGCCGCAGTAGTCGGCGATATCCGAAGTCAGGCGCCGGATCGCATCGGGCAACTCGAGACGCCCTCCGCGCGGTCTGTCCCGCGTCCAGTAGCTGAGCAGGTAGGTGGGAAAGCTGGAATCGCAAATCGTGCCGACATGCGCGCCGCCGTCGGAGAGTCCCAGAATCGCCTGCGGGTGCTGCATCATCGTGTAAACGTTGTCGAAATTCATCTCCGTGTAGTTGTAGATAGGAAAGTACAGCAGCGCCCTGCCCCGCTCCTCGAGAAGCAGGTCGTAGATCATCTCCAGGGCCGGAATACCGCGCTCCTGGGCCATATGCGCAACAGAGGTATCTGCCGTCTGCTCATAATCGGGGTTTTCCCCGAGCAAAAATGTCTTGCCGGCCACATAGTCCATCGCTGCCATGAGCGCATCAACAATCGGCGGAACCGGCGTGCCGTCCCCCGCCAGTGTCTCGGACTTCTCCGACAGCAGCTGGGCCTTGAACTGCGGGTCGCGCATTTGCTCTACGCGCTCAGCCAGCGGCAGCGCACAGATCGACTTGTAGCTCGGGTAACCAATAAAGGGGTGAAAGGTGCACTGCAGCCCGGTAATAACACCGATACCCCGCGGTGCGGTCTGCAGGCGCATGTTCAAGCCCTTGGCCTCGGCCTGCTCCGCACGCGCGATAATCCGCCGCCACTGGTCCGGGGCGAAGTCACGCTGCATCAGTGACAGGGAAAAGGGCCGCCCCTTGGCACCGGCGGCAAAGGCCTCAATGATGTCGAACTCCTCGTCAAAGCCGTCTCCATCGCGCTCCAGATCAAAATCATTCACCGCCTGCAGGATGCCGTGGGACAAACCATCAAAGGCCGAGGCGATGCCGGCCAGTTCCTCCGCCGTTGCCTCGGAGGAAGGGGTCCACTCCCCGTCGGCGCTGCGGTGGATATCGGAGCGGCCGGTAGAGAAGCCGATCGCGCCGGCCTCCAGTGCCTCGCGGGTAATGCGTCGCATCGCCGCCACATCCGTCTCGGTAGCCTGCTCATTGCATACGGCGCGATCACCCATGACGTACACGCGCAGCGGGTCGTGGGTCACCTGCACAGCGAAGTCGATGGCGTGCGGGCGCGAATCCAGCGCGTCCATATATTCCGGGAGTGTTTCCCAATCCCAACTCAACCCTTCGGCCAACGCAATACCGGGGATATCCTCGACCCCCTCCATCAGGCGTATGAGCTTGTCGCGGTCGCCCTCGCGCACAGGCGCGAAACCCACACCGCAGTTGCCCATTACCACCGTGCTGACGCCGTGATTGACGCTTGGCTGCATGCCCGCATCCCAGGACACCTGGCCGTCGTAGTGCGTATGCAGGTCGATAAAACCGGGCGTGACCATATGGCCACTGGCATCCAGAGTTTCCCGCGCCTCCCCCGGGCACTCGCCCACGGCGACGATCACACCATTGCGCACCGCCACATCGGCCTGCCGGGGCGCACTACCGTCGCCGTCGTAAAGCAATCCGCCAGTTATTTTCAGGTCGTAAATCATATGCGTCGCTCGCCTGTCTGTTATTCACGGAAACACGGAGTCTAGGAAGCTGTGCGGGCCCTGTCCAGATGCCCAGTCGCCGCTGAATCTCCAGCGTTGGTAATAACCTTAGGAAAAACAAATCTTTACAGATAAGCCCAAACTCTTGCAGCGAGCGTATCAGGCAACGAGAATCCACGTTCTTCACCGACACAGGAAACATCTATCCAAAATGGCTGCTGTAACACCCGCACGAGTGACCGAGGTCCGCCACTGGAACGACCGCCTGTTCAGCTTCAGAACTGAACGCGCGCCGGAGTTCCGCTTCGCCAATGGCCACTTCACCATGGTTGGCCTTAAGGTCGACAACAAACCGGCATTGCGCGCCTACAGCATCGCCAGTCCCAACTACGAGGATCACCTGGAGTTTCTCAGCATCAAGGTGGAAGACGGCCTGCTGACCTCGCGGCTGCAGCACATACAGGTAGGCGATGAGATTCTGCTGGGCTGCAAGCCGGTGGGTTCCCTGGTACTCACAGACCTGCGCCCCGGGCGTAATCTGTTTATGTTCTCTACCGGTACCGGGCTCGCTCCCTTTCTGGCGATCATCCGCGACCCGGAGACCTATGAGCGCTACGACAAGGTGGTGCTGGTACACGGTGTTCGCCACGTCAGCGACCTGGCTTACCACGATTACCTGAGCACCGAGCTTCAGCAGAACGAGTATCTGGGCGAGGAAATTCGCCAGCAATTCCTCTACTACCCCACTGTCACCCGCGAGACCTTTCGCAACATGGGCAGGATCACCGATGCCCTGAACACGGGACGGCTCACGGCTGAGCTGGGCTTGCCGGCGCTGGACCCGGAGCAGGATCGGGCGATGATCTGCGGCAGCATTGCCATGCTCAAGGATGTATCCGGACTTCTTGATGAACGGGGTTTTGAGGTGTCGCCGCAGCAGGGCGTCGCCGGTGACTATGTTATCGAGCGGGCTTTTGTAAGCTAGTCGCTCTGCGGTTTCGGATCTCCGCTAAAGCGCAGTAGACTGCGGGCTCCGGCGCGTCTGCGCTTCGATCCGGCCCCCGGAGGCCCCGCAAGATGCCCATTGCCTCGCTCGGCGTGTGTTATTACCCGGAGCACTGGCCGGAATCCCAATGGCCAACGCAGGCCCGGCAAATGCGCGAGGCTGGTATTAGCCTGGTGCGCATCGGCGAATTTGCCTGGTCGCGCATTGAACCCCGGCGCGGGGAGTTTCACTGGGCTTGGCTGGATCGGGCCCTTGCAGCACTCGCCGCAGAATCACTACAGATTATCCTGTGTACGCCGACGGCATGTCCGCCCAAGTGGCTGGTCGATGAGCAACCGGACATCCTGCCCGTCGATGCCGATGGCCGCAGGCGGGACTTTGGCTCCCGACGGCACTACCGCTTTTCCAGCAGCGCCTACCGACTGGAGTCGCGCGCTATATGCAGCGCGTTAATGGCGCGCTACGCCAACCACCCCGCCATTGTCGGCTGGCAAACCGACAACGAGTACGGCTGTCACGAAACCACACTGAGCTATGCGCCGGACGATCTGCAGGCGTTCCGCATCTGGCTGGCAGAGAAGTACCAGAGCATCGAAGCACTCAATCACGCCTGGGGCACGGTTTTCTGGAGTCAGGAATACGGCGATTTCTGCGACGTGGAACTCGCCAACCTCACGGTGACCGAAGCCAATCCCGCGCACCGCCTCGACTACTGGCGCTTCGCATCGGATCAGGTGCGCAGCTTCAACCGAGAACAAACCGACATCATCCGCAACGCCGTCGGAGAGACCCCCTGGATAACCCACAATTTCATGGGCACCTTTACAGATTTCGATCATTTTGCCGTAGGCGAAGATCTTGATCTGGCCACCTGGGATAGCTACCCACTGGGCTTTCTCGACCAGGGCTGGTTTCCGAAGGAGGATAAAGAGCGCTACCGGTGCATCGGACACCCGGACTGGGCCGGCTTTCATCACGATTTGTACCGCGCTGTTGGCAAAGGTCGCCTGGCCGTCATGGAGCAGCAACCGGGGCCAGTGAACTGGGCGAGCTCGAATGCCATGCCCCTGGCCAACGCCCCGGCGTTCTGGGGTATGGAAGCTGTCGCGCACGGCGCCGAATTCGTGAGCTTTTTCCGTTTCCAACAACTACCCCGGGCGCAGGAACAGATGCACGCGGCGCTGCGTCTGCCGAACGGCGCGCCATCACCGGCCTGGGCTGCCGTGAGGGCGCTGCACGAGCATCTCACGCTACTGCCGGAAACAGACACAGCGCAGGCCCCGGTCGCACTGCTGTTCGACTACGTCTCCTGCTGGGCGGCGCAGATACAGCCACACAGCCCCGGCATGGACAGCCTGCGAACAGCCTTTGAGTACTATCAGGCCGTGCGCGCCCTGGGTCTGGACGTCGATATCGTAAGCCCGGATACGCCGCTGGCAGGCTATGAGCTATTAATTATTCCCGGCTCCATCTTCCTCGAGCCGGCACTCATCAACGCCGTCGGGAAAGCCGGCGTGGATTGCGTGATCGGCTGCCGCAGCGGATCCCGGGAGGCCGATTTTTCTCTCCCGGAGGCGCTGCCACCCGGCGCCGTGCAGTCACTGCTGCCCCTGCGTGTGATGGCTGTAGACAGCATGCGACCGGGCGCCTCGCGCGATTTTCAACACGCGGGCAAGACCTACCGCCTGGAACGCTGGTACGAGGACCTCGACACCCCGCTCGCGCCGCATATCCGCTGCGCTGACGGCGCGGGCTTTTGGTACTCACAGGGCAACCATCACTACCTCAATGCACACGCAGGGCCCGAGTTCCTGCAGATCGTTCTCGCCAAGGCACTTGCCGCACGCGGCATCGCCCCCAGCCCGCAACAACCGGGGCTGCGGCTCAGGCGCCGGGGGTCTCTGGTGTTTGCCTTCAACTTTGACCCGGCACCTCAGGCCTTCGTACTCCCCGGCGGGCAGTGCCTGCTCGGCGCAGAACGACTGGCCCAGGGGGACTACGCCGTGTGGCAGTCGGCACCGGCATGAATGAGCAGGCGCAGCAACTCTGTGCGGCGGCCGCGGCACAGCTGCAAGCTGATGGCTGCGGGGCAGCGAACTGGGCCGCGGTCGCACCGGGACGGGTAAACCTGATCGGTGATCACACGGATTACAGCGGCGGGCTAGCTATGCCCATGGCGGTCAATCTCTACACCGTGGCCGCAGCCGCCCCGGCGAAAAGCGGCGACAACATCAACATTCGCAGTAGCGGCCAGGCACAGGCAGCAAGCTTTGCCTGTGGCAGCATCCCGACGCCACAGGGAGACTGGGCGGACTATCTTCGCGGGGTGTATGCGGGCTATATGGCCCGCGGTATTGGCGTCCCGCCCATGGATATCATGATCAGCGGCAACCTGCCTATCGGCGCGGGTCTGTCGAGCAGCGCATCCCTGGAGATCTGCTTTGCCCTACTCATCGAAGCCATCAGCGGACACACACTGAACGCCGCTGATCGAGCCGCCCTGTGCCAAAAAGCCGAACACGACTACGCCGGGGTGCCCTGCGGAATCCTTGACCAGTCGGCAATTGCTAACGCCCGGGCGGGGCACGCAATGCTCCTGGACTGTCGCAGCCTGGAGTTTGAATACCTGCCGATGAGCGCAGCACCGTTATTGGCGGTGGTCGACTCCGGGGTACGCCACCAACTCGCCGATGGCGGCTACGCCGATCGACTGCGTGAGGTGCGCGCCGCCGAAGCTGTGATGGGCAAGTCTTTGCGCGACTGCGATGCGCAGGACCTGCAAGAACTGACGGACAGTACCCTGCAGCGCCGCGCCCGCCATGTCCTTAGCGAGAACCAGCGGGTGCGGGCGTTCGCCGGCGCCATCCGATCGACGGACTTCGCGGAGGCCGGACGCATTCTGTTCGCCAGCCACCAAAGTCTGGCGGAGGACTTTGCCGTAAGCTGCGCGGAACTGGATGCGCTCGTCGCACTCGCTGCAGAGGCCGGGGCGCTGGGTGCGCGCATGACCGGCGGCGGTTTCGGGGGCAGCATGGTCTGTCTCCTGGAGCCCTCCCGGGGCCCGGAAATAGAAGAGCACATCCGCAGCAACTACCGTGGAGAACAGAGCCATGCGGCATTCTTGCGCTGGGTTACCCCGGCGTCCGGCCCCTGGGCGGGCCCCTGGCCCCGCCCGGTGAGCACCTTGTGACTTCCAAGGCACCCGGGGCCGAAGATCTGTTGCCAGGCGCAGCGGATAACGCGCACCCGCACCGCCGCTACGACCCCCTGGGCGATCGCTGGGTACTGGTGTCTCCGCAGCGCTCGCAACGCCCCTGGCAGGGCGAAGAGGAGTCGGCTGCACCGGAACATCCAGCCTACGACCCGGACTGCTATCTCTGTCCCGCTAACCCGCGGGTCGGGGGGCTGAGCAATCCGCCTTACGAGGGTGTGTACGTCTTTGATAACGACTTCCCGGCGCTACTCGATGAGCAGGCCGCAGACGCACATCCTGCGCAATCGCTCTTCGCGCAGCGCTCGGTCAGCGGGCGCTGTCGCGTTATCTGCTATAGCCCCCGTCACAATCTGACTATGGGTTCCATGAACCTGAGCCAGATTGGCGCCGTGGTGGACACCTGGATCGACGAAACCCGAGCGCTGCGGCAACGCTACGAACACGTGCAGATCTTCGAGAATCGCGGCGCGGCAATGGGCTGCTCCAACGCACATCCGCACGGCCAAATCTGGGCCCTGGACTACGCGCCGAGCGAGATCACAACAGAAGATGCGCAGCAGGCGGCCTACCTGCAGCAGCACGGGCGCCCCTTACTGCTCGATTACGCCGAGCAGGAACTACAGCGCGAGGAACGCATCGTCTGTAGCAACGCGCATTGGGTTGCACTGGTGCCCTGGTGGGCCACCTGGCCCTTCGAGGTTCTGCTGCTGCCCCGGCACCCGACCGGCGACCTGCCTCTGCTGAACAGTGCGCAACGCAAAGACCTGGCCGCGCTACTGTCGCAGCTATTGCGCACCTATGACCGGCTCTTTGCCGCGCCCTTTCCCTACTCGATGGGATGGCACGCAGCGCCCACTTCAGTCGCGGGTGAACACTGGCAGCTGCACGCGCATTTTTACCCACCGCTCCTGCGTTCAGCGACCGTAAAAAAACACATGGTCGGTTTCGAAATGCTCGGCGAGGCGCAGCGCGATCTAACGCCTGAGCAGGCGGCGGCCGCGCTGCGGGCTGTACTGTGCAACCCGGCCGGTATCACCACAACAACCGCGACACAGGCTCATGGCTCATGAACATCCAGTTTCTCGTTTTCATCGCCATTACCGCCGGGATTGCCGCGCTGACCTACTGGCAGTGCCGGGGCGCGCAGCGCAGCAGCGACGACAATGCCGAGTACTTTCTTGCGGGCCGCTCCCTGCCCTGGTACTTCGTAGCCGGCTCAATCACCCTCACCAACCTCAGTACAGATCAGCTGGTCGGTATGAACGGCAATCAGATGTTGCTGCTCGCCTGGTGGGAGCTCGCCGCCGTGGTCGGGCTGTTGATACTGGCTTATGTCTTCGTACCGATTTACTACCGCTACAACTGCACCACCACCACGGAGCTGCTGGAAAAACGCTACGGACAGCAGGGCCTGCGCTCTCTGGTCTCGGTGCTCTTCCTGCTCGGTAACGTGCTGCTCTACCTCCCGATCATGCTTTACACCGGGGCCCTGTTCCTGAAATCCATGTTCGGGCTGGACGCACCCATACTGCTCATCGCGACCTGCCTCGCGCTGCTCGGTTCTTCCTACGCCATTTTTGGCGGCCTGCGAGCGGTGGCCGTGTCCGACACGCTCAGTGGCATCGGGCTGCTGTCGCTGAGCCTGCTGGTCACCTGGCTATCCCTGGATGCCATAGGCTTCGATTTTTCCGGCATCCCGCCAGAACGGCTGACGATGATTGGCGATGCCGATTCCCCCATTCCCTGGCCTACCCTGTTCACGGGCATGCTGTTCATCCAGATTTTTTACTGGAGCACCAACCAGACGATCACGCAGCGCGCCATGGCGGCGCCGAGCGTGCGCGAAGCGCAGCGCGGCGTGCTCGCCGCCGCGGCGATACGCTTGGTGATTGTGCCAGCCATTATTGTGATTCCCGGTATCTGCGCCTATAAGCTCTACGGCGATATCGGTGACGCCACCTTCGGGCGGATTGTCGGCGATCTGCTCCCCGGATGGTTGTCGGGCACCTTTGCGGCGATGATGGTGGCGGCGGTGCTCACGAGTTTTAACAGTGTGCTGAACTCCTCCGCCACGCTGTATGTTATCGACCTCCACGAACCCCTGATCAACCCCAAAGCCAACGTGCGCAAACTCAACCTGATGGTGACCTCGGTGCTGGTGATCGTGTCGCTCACCCTGGTCCCCGTCTACGACGGCTCAGACAGCATTATTAATCTGGTGCAGCAGCTCAACGGACTGCTCAGCATGCCGATTTTGTCGGTGTTTATCGTCGGTCTGGTGTTCAGCGGCGTGCGCGCCGCGGCGGCCGGCACTGCGCTGCTCTCCGGCGTTGTGCTCTACTCGATATTTACCTTTGTGTGGACCCCGGTGCACTACATCCACCTCATGGCCATCACCCTGGTCGCCTGCATCTGTATCGCCCTGGCCGCTAACCGCTGGATTTTCGGCGGGCACGTGAACCTGAGGGGGGTATGGAGCAACGCCGCCTAGACAGCCCGAGCTGCACGCTGGTCCTCAGTATTGACGGCGGCCGGGCTGCAGTAAGCTACCTCGGCGCCCGTCTGCCAGACGCGCTACCGCTGGAAGAGCTTGCAGCACTGGGCGAGGCCGCGACACCCCATGGGGAGCTCGATGTCAGCTTTGCGGACTTACTGTTCCCCACTTACGACGGCCTGCCACAGGATTCGCCAGCGCTGCTGAGCAGTCGCGATGGGCAACGGCAAATCGTAGCCCTGGTCGCCAGCTTCGCAGCAGCAAGCCAAGAATCACTCACCCTGTTGATGCGTGACGAACGCGCGGGTATCGAGCTCTCCCTGCGTATCGACAGTACCGAAAGCGGGCCCTTGCGCTGGGCACCGACCCTCAGGAATAGCGGGGACACGGTCCTCTGGGTGGACTGGCTGGCCTCGATCTGCGTGCCCCTGCGTCTGCAGCCGGCCGAGTGGCAGCGCATGCACGGTTTCTGGGCCAACGAATTCCAGAGTGTTCGAGAGCCGCTTGGGCCCTCGACGCTGAGTATGCAAAGCCGCCGCGGGCGCAGTTCGCACCAAAGTTGGCCCGGCGTGGTGGCCGGTCGCTGTGGCTTTGCCAACCAGAGCGGCGAGGTGCTTTCCATCGCCCTGGAATGGAGCGGCAACCATCGTATTGAAAGCGCGCTCACCAGTACCGGCGCGCACCAGCTACAGGGCGGCATCGCCCTGCAGCCGGGAGAACTGCAACTCACCCCGAACGAGTGCTACAGCCCCGCTGCGGCCCTGCTGAGCTACAGCAAGCAGGGACTGAATGGGTTGCGCCGCCAGACGCGTCGCTACTGGCAGGCACGCAAGGGTCCACTCAGGCGGCCGATCCATTTCAACAGTTGGGAAGCCTGCTACTTCAATCACGATGCCGAGCGCGTTCTTGCACTCATGGACAGCGCCGCAGCGCTGGGCGCAGAACGCTTTGTACTCGACGATGGCTGGATGCAGGGGCGCAGCGAGGCGGGACTGGGTCTCGGTGATTGGCGCTGCTGCTCGCACCGCTATCCCGAGGGTCTGGCCCCGCTGGCGCAACGCGCACGGGAACTCGACATGGAGTTTGGCCTCTGGGTGGAGCCGGAAATGGCGACCGCCGATTCACAGCTGGCCCTGGAGCATCCGCAGTGGCTGATCGGCAATCCCGCATTCAGGCCCGTTTCCGGACGCGGCCAGTACCTGCTCAACCTCACGCTGCCCGCCGTGCGGCAGTACATTCTGGCTTGTCTGGACAGACTGGTCGCCGAGGCCAGCCCCGACTACATCAAGTGGGATATGAACCGCGACCTGGCGCAGATCGGTGCGGAATCCCAGAGCAGTTTTCTGGCCATGACCCAGGGCTTCTATGCACTGGCGGAGAGCTTCAGGCGTCGGCACCCGTCGGTGCAGCTGGAAGTCTGCGCAGCCGGCGGCGCACGGGCCGACGCGGGCAGTTACCACTACGCCGACAGGCTGTGGCCCAGCGACAGCATGGATCCGCTGCAGCGCTTCAGGGTGCTGGGCAACGCCAGCGTGTTTTTGCCGCCCCGTGCGCTCGGTTCCCATGTGGGATCTGTGCAGTCCGCAACATCCGGCGCCAGCAGCTCGCTGTCGACGCGCTGTATCGTGGCGCTGCTCGGGCATATGGGACTGGAGCTCGACCCGGCTGCACTGGACAGGGAGGAACGCAGCACCCTGCGTCGATGGACGGATTTCTTCCTTGAGGAACGCGATTGGCTGGGCACCGCCGACTACCACTTCCTAGACGATGTGGGTGCCGGCAGCGAGGCCGTACTGCTCATGGATGAGAGCGCCGAACGCGCCCTGCTGCTGGCGCTGCAAAGCGCCTATCCCGTGTCTGCACAGAGCGGCTTTGCCAAACTGCCGGCGTCGCTGCGCGGCCATCGCTATCGGATAGTCCTGCGCAATCCACAGGACAGTGGCTTCGCCCAAAAGCTCCCGGCCTGGCATAGCGGCGAGCCGATCCACGCCTGCGGGGATATGCTCCATGAGTTGGGTCTGCGCTTGCCGCTGCTGCGAATGGGCGAATGCGCGCTCATAAGCCTGGAACGGGAAGACTGAGCCGGGTCGCCGCAGCAACGGTTCCTGCATAATCCGAAGTGCCGCGCTACGCTGACGCAGATGCTAATTAGGAACAGGTACACCGCCATGCAAACAGCCGACGATATTCTGAATTTCTGGTTCGAAGAAGCCGGCCCGACGAGTTGGTTCAAACAGTCTGATGCCTTCGACCAACTGTGCCGGGAGCGCTTTCTGACCACGCTGGAGGCGGCGCGGCGCGGTGAATGCTGGCCGTGGCGGCAAACACCGGCCGGGCGCTGCGCTGAAATTATTGTGCTGGACCAGTTCTCGCGCAACCTGTACCGCAACGATGCGCGGGCTTTCGCGGGGGATGGGATAGTGCTCATACTGGCGCAGGAAGTGGTCAACAGCGGCGACGACCTGCGCATGACGCCGGACCAACGCTACTTCAGCTATATGCCCTACATGCATTCCGAATCACTGTTGGTGCACGATGAAGCCCGGCGCCTGTTTGAAGATCTGGGCAATGCCAACGCGCTGCGCTACGAAATAGCCCACCGCGAGGTCATCAAACAATTTGGCCGCTATCCCGGGCGCAACGCCGCACTGGGCCGGGAGAATAGCGAGGCGGAAGGCCGCTACCTGAGAGACAACAAAACCTTCTGAGGCCTGATCAGGGTACCCGATCTATCACGGTCGGCATTACCCGCCGTGTAGCTGGGCGGAACTCGCAGCGCGCGCCTGTAATTTCAGATATACCCACGTGCCGATCATCACCGTCAGGTAGACGGCAACGACGATCGCCGCCGTATCGAGTTCGGACCCCACCTTGGTGGCATCCCTGTCCTGAATCGACAGTAACAATCCCAGATAGACCATCAACGCCGACGCAGACAGGATACACATGGCGTAAGCCCAGGTTGCCCCCTGCCACAACCATTTCAGACAGGCGAGGCTAACGACTCCGGGTAGAGCCATCAGCAAGCCGGTGGTGATCAGCGACACCAGGCGGTAGTCGAGGGAACTCTCCCGGGCCAGGGCACCGGAAATTATCCCGTACAGGTGTCCGCCGCCCATGAGCAGCATCAGCGATCCGAGCAATAGCGCGGTCAGGGCGCCGAACTTGGGCGATAACAAGCGGTTCATTGGCGCGGCTCCGATTGAGGATTCGACTGGCAAGCACCGCAAGATAGCCCAAAGGCCCACCTCGGTGATAGGCCTTGCGGGAGCCTGCGCGCCTAGAAGGGCCCCATCGCATCACCCAGCGCGCCCCAGAACCCGGACCACAGCTGATCGCCCAGCACGAAGAAGACCGCGTCTTCATCAATAACCGCACGGGGTCGGGTTTCCAGATAAGGGCCGGGGGTCACGTCCAGGGTGCCGGCGATGGCAAGTGTGGCGTTTGCCGGTACGGTCTTGTCCCGCACCTCCATCATGTACAACCTTTCGCGCTGCTCAAAGCCCACCGAGGTTGCATAGGCAAATGAGAGCGGCACGGTAAAGCGGTCGGTGGATTCCGTGCCCGGAAGATAGGTAAAAGCGCGTCTGTCGTAGCGCGCTTCGGACCAGGACCAGACGGCGTCTTGCGCCAGTACCAGGACACTGAGGGAGCGCGGCGCGCTCGCATCGCTGACGTCAAAGAGCTCGAGTTTGGTGTTCCCAACGCCATCGTCCCCAAGGCCCAGTAACAGGCTCTCGCTGACCGGATGCAGCAGATCCGAGAAACCGCTCACTTCCAGCTCGCCGGCTATGAAAGGCGCCCGCGGATCAGACAGATCCAGAACATAGAGCGGATCGATGCGCTCGAAAGTAACCAGATAGGCCCGATTGCCGAGGAAGCGCACACCAAAGAGATCCTCGTTCGGCTTGCCAATGGGCGGCGCATCGGCCGATTCCGGCAGCTGTGCCAGCACCTCCAGGGCGATGTCATCGTCGGCCGGAGCCAGAGTGAAAAGACGATGATCGAAGGCATCCACATCGTTGTTAGTCCAACGCGTAGTAACCACGCGCAGCACGTCGTCGCTCTCGCTCATGCGAAAATCCGTCTGCCCGCGACCCGACAAACTGCCCGCGATTCGCGCCGAGCCCCGGTACTCAATACCGCTGTCGATATCGAAGCGGTGCACGATGCTGTCCACAGCCTCCGGGTTGTCGTAGACCGTTTGCGCCAGATACGCCGCCCCCGCAGAGACATACACCCCATCGGTAGGCTCCGCGTAGCACAGCACCTCCTCGATGGCTTCTGCGGCGACGTCCACCACCAGCAGCGTGGTCAGCACGGGATAACCCGCGCTATCGGGAGCGATGTCGTTTTGCGGATCTGTTAACAGACAGTTCTCGTCGCTGATGGCCCCGTCCACCAGCTCGCCATTAATACGCACCTTGGGCAGCAGGTCGGCGGTTTGCAGACCGTCGAGAATGGCCTGGTTGCTCGCAGCGGCCTCTTCGTCAACGGCGTTGTAATCGAGTTCCGGTATCTCTGGGTAATGGCGCGAAATAACCAGCAGGCGATCACCGATCAGGCGGGTTGTTACTACCGCACCATCCACCGACAACTGCCAGCGCAGGGTGGGATTTCCGGGGTTACTCACATCGTAAAAACCCAGAGACAGCGTTTGCGACTCCCACGCTCTGAAGCTGGCAAACTGGTCCCCGTGCAGGCCCCACCAGGCGCTGCTGGTAATGGTCGTCAGCGTGTCGCCGCTGATGTACAGGCCCTCCACGGTCTGATCGCTCGCCAGCTCAATGCTGCCAAGTTCCTGCGCCGTCGCAGAATCCCTGTCGGTGCCCAGAATGCGAATACGTCGCGGACCGGTATCTGCCGGTGGCGGCAACAGCGCGGCGTCGGCCGCCAGCGGCTCAACCAGGAAGCAACAGCCACCACCGCGTGTGGGCGCGATAAATAACCGCTCGCCGTCGTATTTGACGACGTCGTGTTCGTCGACGTCGACTTCCAGTCGGTAGGTGGTTGAAAACCCGCCCGCATCGAGAGCGGGCGGAGCGACGGCGCCAGGATCTGGCGATTGCTGTGCATCCCCGCTTTCCAAAGCACCGGTCAGGCTCGGCGCCAGACCCCGCAAGAAAGCATCCACCAGGGTATTTTCATCGCTGGGCGGTACCAGCAAACCGGTCGGAGCGGGGGCCGGTGGCGCGGGTGGCAGGGGTAGCTCGGGCGCAATACTACTGCCCGCACCACCGCCACAGCCCGTCAATATGGCCGCGAGTAACGCGGCCGCAGGCAGCGACCGTCTTGCCTGGTATTCCTGAAACACTGCACACATCAGCTATCACCTCACCGTCTCGCTGGACCCACAGGTCGCAGCGCACCCGCCTACTTCAGTAGCGGTTGATATCCTCACCGCTCTCGTCCCGGGAGCGCTTTACCCAGCGCCGCAGGGGTATCAGTACGACCACTGACAACACCCCAAAGTAGCTCAATGTGCCCTCCCAGCTCTCGGAGATAGGTATCGGTACAAGGTCCTTGGCCAACAGCGTGACACCCGTGATCAGCGCGCCAATACCGAAGGCCAGGGCAAAGAAATCCAGCCCGATCAGCATATCGAGCACAATCAGCACGAAGCCGAGAATCATCCAGGTCTCGTAGCGCAGCATCAATTCAAAGATCATGAGTTTCCCTTCAGAGCTTCCTGGATCGCCGCGAGGGAGCCCACCGTGCGCGTGATATCGGTGGGCAGCACGATGGTCTTGGCATTCTCGGAACCGGCCAGTACGCCAATGGCCTCTACCTGTCGCTTGAGAATATCGTAGTCAATGGCGGGCTGGCCGCCGTTGGCAATCGCCTTGCCGATCAGCTCGGTCTGCTGGGCGGCGGCTTCCGCTGTCTTAATCACCGCGTAGGCATCGGCATCGGCGGCGACCTTCACTCCCTCGGCACGTCGCTGGGCGTCATACAGTTGCGCATCGGCCTCCAGCTCCACCCGGGAGCGCTCGCCCTCGGCGCGTGCCACGGTGGCGCGCCGTTCGCGCTCCGCGTTCAGTTGCTGGCGCTGGGCGTCTTTGGTCGCCTCATCCACACGCACATCGGTAATCTCCGAGCGGGTGATCTCCAGACCCCAGATGTCTGCGGCATCACGCAGGTTGGTGAGAATCTCCTCGTTCATCTTGTGGCGGCTGCTCTGCACATCATCGAGCTCGAGCTTGCCGGCGGCGCTGCGAATGATTGACTCTGCGGTGGTGCGCAGGGCCAGCGGTACATCGCGGATCCGGTACACGGATTTCGCCGCATCGATAACCCTGAAGAACACCGTGGTCTCAAGAACAATCTCCACGTTGTCCCGGGTAATCACGCTGATTTCGAAGGACGCCAGCTGCCGCTCTAGTACCACCACCTTGTGCGCGACCCGATCCAGGTAGGGCACCAGCAGGTTGATACCTGCCGATAGTGTGCCGGTGTACTTACCGAATCGCTCAATCACATACTCTTCTGACTGCGGCGTGATCGCGACGGCCTTGGCAGCGGTGATGATCATCAACAGGAAAAACGCCAAGGTCATAATTGAGCCGATGCCAAGATCCATAAAACCACTCTCTGTACTAATAGCCACTGTATGCCTAGTGTAGCGCAGGGCTAATCAGAGCGGTTATGCCAGTGTCGGGCTGCCCTGCTCAGTAAGACCCTGCCAGGAAAGCTGGTAGACCGGTGCGCCCCGGGCCAGCATGATCTGCCCGATATCCTGATACAGCGCCGGATAGTGATAGAAGGGCACCCGCGGGAAGAGGTGGTGTATGGCGTGGTAGTTCTGGCAGACCCAGAGCGCGGTCACGATCGGCCCCAGCGGGCCGGGCGCCAGCACTACGGAGGAGTCTACGTAACGCCCTACCGCATCGTGAGGCCGGTGCACCAGGTAGGCGAAGAGATACAGGGTGACCATCAACCCGAGCCACCAGGACACCACAAACAGCCCCAGGGCTTCCATCCAGAGACCGCCGGCGAGTAGAGCCAGACGCGGCAACAGCCCGGCCGCTACTTCCAGACACAAATACAGGTTCTGATTACCTGGCGCCCTGGCCCAGCGATTTTCCCTGTAGTAGCTAAACTGCCCCGTATAGATACCGAGAGGTACCCG
>JBLIIW010000077.1:0-16319 GCA_047635315.1 Halieaceae bacterium
GCCGAGCTCACCGTACACCCGGTCGAGCCACTCGCGCTCCACCGGAAGAAAACCCGAGTTCTTCTGGTTCGCACGCCAGTTGCGCAGGTCTATGGGGTGGTGGCAGGTATTCCAGTCTGCGCAGACGATGAACTCGCGTCGTTTGCGCCGCAGCGCGCGCAGATGCTCGTAAAACAGGTCCATAAAATCGAGTTTCTTCTGCAGTCCCTCCTCGCCGCTGGATCCCGAGGGTACGTACAGAGAAATAACCGAAAGACCATCGTAGTCACACTGCACATAGCGGGCCTCCGAATCCAGCGGATCCCATCCCAGGCCCGTGAGCACCTTGCGCGGTTTAATGCGCGAGTAGACGGCCGTACCGCTGTAGCCCTTGCGCTGCGCATCGTTATAGAAACAGTGGTAACCCTCGGGGTAAAACGCCGGATCAGTCAACTGCGACGCCCAGGCCCTGGTTTCCTGTACGCAGACGATCTCTGGCGACTCGCGCTCCATCCAGTCAAAAAAACCCTTGCGCTGGGCGGCGCGGATGCCATTCGCGTTAAAGGTAACAACCCGCGTGCCCCGCGCTGCATGCGCAGCTACTTCCTTTATGGACGCCATAATCCTAGAGGTCCATGTCCTTAATGAGCGCGATCACATCATCGTGATGGCTCTTGGTCTTCACCTTCTCCATTACATGACGGAGCCTACCGTCCTTGCCGATAATAAAGGTGACGCGCAGGATACCCATGTACTCGCGACCCATAAATTTCTTCAGACCCCAGGCACCGTACTTGTCTGCGATCGCGTGGTCTTCGTCAGATAGCAGCGTGAAATTCAGCCCTTCCTTGTCAATAAACTTTCCCAATCGCGCCACCGGATCCGGACTGACCCCCAACACCACGGTATCGAGCTTGGCTAGCGCGGACTGGCTGTCACGCAGACCACAGGCCTGTGTGGTACAGCCCGGCGTCATGGCTTTGGGGTAGAAGTAAAAAATGACGTTCTTGCTGCCGCGAAAGTCCTTCAGCGCGACTTTGTTGCCGTCCTGGTCGAGCAGGCTGAACGCTGGCGCCAGATTGCCGATCTTTGGGAATGCCATGGCGAAATATCTCCTCTTGAATATGTTCTGTTGCCGGAAAACGACAGACGCCCCGCCGATCTACCCGGAGATGCCCTTGAATTATTAGTCCTGGGGGGGCCGGCGGCGCGGGGCGATTTCCCGCACAGCAACGGGGAACTCATCGCGCTCCCGATCGCTGAAATAGGCCTTGAGCGTCTCGTGCACTACCGGGAAAGCGATCTCGTCCCAGGGTATTTCTTCCTGCGTGTAAAGAGCCGACTCAAGGCTCTCAGGCCCGACGCCGAAAAGGCCGTCATCCACTGTGCAACGGTAAAACATGTAGACCTGACTGATATAGGGAACATCAAAAACCCGGTACAGATGCACATTACTGACCTTGGCCCGGACCTCTTCCCAGGTCTCCCGCGCAGCGCCCTGCTCCGTGGTCTCGCCGTTCTCCATAAAACCAGCCGGCAGCGTCCAGTAACCGTATCGCGGTTCGATCGCTCGCTTGCACAACAGAACTTTGTCCTCGAAGATCGGCAGGCAGCCCACAATCACTCGCGGATTCACATAGTGGATGTGGTCGCAGTCACTACAAATGAAACGATCCCTGTCGTCGCCGGGCGGTACACGCAGTTGGATGCCGCCGCCACAGACACTGCAGTACTTCACAGCAGGCCCCGGTACTGACCGCTGTAGAACAACAGCGGCTGCGCATCATCTCCGGGCACCAGTCGTGTTACGCGGCACAGCAAAACGGTGTGATCTCCCCCATCCAAAGCCTGTTCCAGGGAGCACTCAAAGTTAACCAGAGCGTCCTTGATCACCGGCGCTCCGTTAGTGCCGCTGTCATAGTGGGCCGAATCCAGTCGGTGACCGCCTTTGGTCGCATAAGCCGAAGACAACAGATCCTGCTCGGCGCTAAGCATTGCAATGCCAAAGCGCGGCGCGGACGCGTAGAGATGGTAAATATCCGAGTCTTTCTGCAGGCTCCACAACACCAGCGGCGGATCGAGGGAGACGGAAGCGAAAGAGTTAACGGTCAGCGCATGCGCTTCCCCATCACTGTCGACCAGGCTTACCAGACAGACACCCGTGGCAAACAATCCGAGGCTATCGCGAAAAGCCCGCTGGTCGATGCTCACAGCAACGCTCCCTGCCCGGCTTCCATCTTGCCGGGAGCCCCTGCGCCCCATCGCTGCGCCCGCTCGCGGTCAGCAAGCCGCGGCTGTACCCAGCGCCAGACACCGGCTGTATCGCGCTCCCGCTTCCACAGAGGCGCCGAGATCTTCAGATAATCCATAATAAACTCACAAGCATTAAAGGCCGCAGCGCGGTGCGACGACGAGACGGCAACCCAGACTATTGGCTCGCCGGGGCCCAACTCGCCCACCCGGTGCAGCACCGAGGCGGCCTGTAGGGGCCAACGCCGCGCGGCACTGTGTAGGGTGTCGAGAATATTCCGTTCGGTCATGTCCGGATAATGCTCCAGGGCCAGCGCAGAAATGCCCTCCCCGCGCACATAGCCCGTGAACGTAGCGACCGCCCCGGTACGCTGCGGGTCCAGGCTGAACTGCGCAAGCAGCGCTGCAGGATCGATGGCTTCGGCCTCAATACTTACCTGGAACAAGGCTCAGCCTCCGGTCATGGGTGGAAAGAAAGCGATTTCATCTGTCCCGCTGAGCGGGTGCCCGGGGTCGACCACCTGCTGGTTCACCGCGCAGAATACGTTGGGATCGCCCAGGGCATCGGCAAACTCACCCCCCTGGCTAGCGATCAGCAGGGCCCGCAGTGATGCCACATCCGCGGGACATTCCGCGTCGACAACTTCTACGTAATCGCTGCCCAGCAGCTCGCGAAGACGTGCAAAAAAAAGTATTTTCACGCGTTCTTATCTCCTGCGCCAGTCTCACTGCCCTCGTCTGCACGCTCCCAAACACCGGAGCGACCACCCTCTTTACGCAGCAGCCGAAGCCCTTCTATCACCATGCCCTTATCTACGGCTTTGCACATGTCATAGATCGTTAATGCCGCCACTGAGGCCGCCGTAAGCGCCTCCATTTCAACTCCCGTGCGACTTTTGACGCGGGCGGTAGTTTCAATCAACACACCTGGCAGCGCCGGGTCCAATACAAAATCGACGCTCAGCGCATCGAGTGGCAGGCTGTGGCACAGGGGAATGAGCTCATCGCAGCGCTTCGCCGCCTGGATGCCCGCGATACGCGCCACCGTCAGTACATCACCCTTGGGCAATGATCCGGAGCGCAGCAGCGCGAGCGTGTCGGCCTGCATGCGAACCGCGGCCGCGGCCACGGCAAGGCGCGCACTGACGGGCTTGTCGCCCACGTCAACCATGCGGGCTCGCCCTTCAGCGTCCAGATGCGTCAGTGTCATCATTGGGTAGTTCCTGCGAAAGGCGCAGTCTAGCCAAAGCCCGCGGGTCACGCCAGCAGCGGACGGCGTTTCTCCACGGGACGCGTTTCTGGCAAGGTTCCGCATCCGTGGCGCATCGCCAATAATCACAATAAAAGCAGGTGTGCATGGAGCAGGACTGCAGCAAAAACCCCGTCGAAGGGGACATTTCGCCAGGCTATTTCTGGCGGACTTGGATGACGTCGCGCTTGGAGAAATAAAGGTTCCTTAGCTGGGTTAAAGCAGCTCGAAAAGCGCTTCGTTGGGATCCGGAGCAGCGCGCCCGATGTTCAGGGACAGCGCAACCTCGCGGGCGGCGCGCTCGCCGCTCATATAAGCGCCGTGGACGGTTCCCGCCACCGCGGGGTCGGCGGTAGCCTCGCCCGCAAAGAACACGGTGTCGCCCATGCTCTCGGCCAGCGTCAGATGTTGCGCGGTACTCAAGACCACGCTACCGAATCCGCGCGAGAACTCCTCGTCTCGCCAGTCGACCACTGATTCCCAAAGCGCGTCGGCCGGGTTCGGGTTAGACTCGAGTGCCTCGCTGAAGCGACGCACAGTGAGGGCCTGCAGTATCTTGCGCGACTGCCCAGCGAGGGCTTCGGCGCGCGCCCCGGTGTATTGCGCCTCCAGTAACACTTCGTCCCTGAACCCGGTCCCGAATGCGCGCAGGCGCTGATCCTCAGACTCACGTATCCACTGCGGTTCCACCCCGGAGAGCCGTGCGTGCTCGGCGCCGAACATCATCGCTACGCTAATAGCGGCCCGCTTCGGCAGCAGGCGCATGGCCTCAGTTTTCGCCGGGGCCAAGGCAGGCTTGAAGAGTTCCGGGGCGTCCTGCAACACTCCAACGGGCAGGGTGCTGATCAGCCTGCGGGCAGTTACTGCGCCCTCCAGCCCACGGTTCATGTAGTACACCCCAACCAGCCCGTAGCGCCAGTGAACCTGTATAACCTCGCTGCTCAGCTGAACCTTGCCCGTTGAAGACTCGAACAGTGCGCGCGCCAGTTCACCCATCCCCGGGAAGAGAGTCTGGCCGCCGCCTGCAAGCGTTTCCACCTTCAACCCGAGCTGGTCTACGACTTCCCAGTCCGCGCCCTCACTGTGCAGCAGATACTGCGCGCCCAAATCAGCATCGCGATCGAAGCGCTCGTGATGCACTGAATGAACACGCCCGCCAATACGGTCTCGCGCCTCGAGCACGAGCACTTTGAGATCGGAATCCATGGTAGCCAGTTCCGCGGCCGCGGCGAGCCCGGCAACGCCCGCTCCGAGAATGACGACATCGTAGTCAGTGCCAGAACGGGCCGCGTATGCCGACCGGCCAGACACGTCGAGCACCGACAGACCGGCGAGTGTCCCCTGCAGCAAATTACGACGTGTCAGCATCAATGCTTCCTTCCACTTGTTCCCCTGAAGCATACCTCAGCTTAGCCACGGCTGCCCCCACATGGCATCATAAGAGCCGCACTGCTTTCCCCAATTGGGGTAACCCTGCGGTCCAAGCCACCCCCCGATAAAACTGAGGACAGCGCTATGCTTCTCCCAATACATGGCCGAACGCTCGCAAGGGCTCACTGCAGAGTCCTGCTGTATGCCTTACTCTCACTGGGCGTCAGCCTGCCCTACGCGGCCGTGGGAGAGAACGCGATATCGGCGGAGCCGACAGAGCTGGGCTTCTCTGCGACGCGTCTGGCGCGGATCGATGCAAAGATGCATGACGCCGTCGAGAACGGCGTCATGGTCGGCGGTGAGGGGCTTATCGCCCGCCGCGGCAAAGTCGTCTACCGCAGTCGCTGGGGCCTTGCGAACCGCGAATCGAAGCAAGCCCTTGCAGCCGATAGCCTGTACCGGATTTACTCGATGAGCAAGCCGATCACCGCCGTTGCGCTGCTGATGCTCTATGAAGAAGGGCATTTTCTGCTGGGGGACCCGATCGCCAAGTACCTACCGGAGCTGACCAATCTCCAGCTTGTTCGGGAAAACCCGGATGGCACCCAGTCCCCGCTTGCTCCGCAGCAACAGCCCACTATCCGCGACCTCCTGCGCCACTCCGCCGGCATGAGCTATGGTGTTTTTGGCAACAGCGTCGCGGATCGGGCCTATCGCAAAGCGGATCTGTTCGGCTCGCCGACCCTGGGCGAATTTACTGAACGGCTGGGACAGCTGCCGCTACTTTACGAACCGGGCACGCGCTGGCATTACAGCGTGGCGGTGGACGTACAGGGCCGGCTCGTGGAAGTTATCAGCGGCATGCCCTTCGGCGAGTTCCTGCAGACGCGGATATTTGATCCGCTGGGAATGCGGGATACGTTTTTCCAGGTGCCGCAGAGCAAGCAAGCGCGACTGACAGAACTCTACAGCCCCGAGGGAACGACACTCAGCTGGGATAAGGCCTGGCAATTTACCGATGTACAGGCTTTGCAGGTAGCAGACCCGGAGCTCACTCGCCCATACCTCGACGGGAGCCGCTTTGAAAGCGGCGGAGCCGGTCTGGTCTCAACTACCGAGGACTATCTGCGCTTCGCCCTGATGCTGGCAGGCGGCGGAGCCCTGGAGGGCACGCGACTGCTCGCACCGGGCACCGTGCGCCATATGCGCGCGAATCACAGCCAGGAGCTCGATACGAGCGCCCTCCGGAGTCTCGACGGCTTTGGCCTGGGCGTAGGCATCGTTAGCGACACCGGCGCCAAGAGCGGCGAACTTGGCGCGAACGGGACCTATGGCTGGGCTGGGGCCGCCGGCACGCTGTTCTGGATCGATCCGGCGAACGATATTGTCGGTGTTTTCATGGTGCAGAGTATTCCGCACCAGACCTCGCTGTCGAAGATCTTTCGCGTACTGACCTATCAGGCCCTGCTGGACTAAGCTGAGCTCGCGGGGCCGATCAGCACCGTCTCACCGGTTGACGCCATAAGCGCGGGCTCCTTGTTGCGGGAGTTCCCGACAGCGCGATCAACGGGAGCAAGATACAGGGCTTCCTTGAGTACGGGCGCGAACAGGGGGTCCTCATCGTGCACGGCTTTGGTGTTGTCCAGCCAGCGCGGGCACTCCCCAGGGACCAGCATTACCGGCATACGATTATGCCAGGGACGAAGTTCCGGAGCGGCTTCTGTGGTAACCAGCGTGCAAGATAGGAGGATCTCATCGGCGCCGCGCCAGAGATCCCACAGCGCCGCTACGGCAATGGCCTGGGATGCGTTGCTGATATGCCAGGGCTGCCGGTTTCCCGCCGCGCCCTGCCACTCGATGAAGCCCGACATGGGCACGACGCCGCGCTGTCGGGCAAAGGGCCGACGAAAAGCCGTACTCTTGCCCAGACCCTCGCAGCGCGCGTTGAACATGGCATATTTCTGTTCCACCTGCTTTGCCCAATGCGGTGTCAACCACCAGCGAGCCTCCACCAGACTGCCGTCTCTTAACAGCGCAACAGGCTCGGTGGGTGCGACGTTGAAGCGCGGTTCCAGCAACTGCAGATCCGCACCCAGGGCACCCAGCAACTCCTGCAGCCCCGGGGTACTCGCAACGTTGAAGCGCCCGCACACCCTATGAGTGCCTCGAGCCGCCGACGGATGCCGAAGCCTTCACGGCTTGCGATAGATCTTGGCAACGCTGTGCGTAGTGGCCACCAGCAAGCCATCAGCATTGAATAGCTGCCCGTCCAGAAAGGCAGTTTTGTGGGATAAACGCACAATACGGCCAACGGCCTCCAATGCGCCGGCTCGGGTTATCTCCAGATACCGTGTGCTGATCTCCAGGGACGACAAATTGACTACCGAACTGTCGCAGGCGAACACGGCGTGGCTCATGGCTGCATCGAGCATGGCGGTAATGAAGCCACCCTGCACAACATCGCCGGAGTGACAAAACTGTTCGCTGACACGAAAGGCCAGCGTTGCCGACTGATCGACCAGATTCATATCGATGACCTGTCCTTCGAGCAGGGTCATAAATGGCGGAAGGTCGGCGTTGAGCCGCTCGAGGCTGCGGGTCGTGGGCATCTGAGCTCCTTGGGTGTGTTGTATGCCGCGGCCTTCAGGACCGATCAAACCGCTCATGACCGTCATAATGTGACCCTCCAGCAACATTTCCTGCGCGCGCCAATTCCTCTATTCGACCTGAGGCTTCTTTCGCAACTGTTTGTTTTTGCTATTTTTTTCTTTTCCTTTTAATCGTCGCTCTCGAGAGCCGCGGGTCGGCCGCGTGGCGATCCGTCGGCGCGGCTCGACTGCGGCATCGCCGAGCAATTCCAGGAGGCGGTCGATAGCGTCGTCCCGATTGCGGCCCTGGGTCCGATGCCGCTGCGCCTTGATCACCAGCACGCCATCGTCACTGATACGCCGGTCGCCGCTAGCCAGAAGCCGGGCTCGCACCGCGTCGGGCAGCTGCGCTGAATGTAGGTCATAACGCAGTTGCACGGCTGTGGCGACCTTATTGACGTTTTGCCCGCCGGGCCCGCTCGAGCGGGTGGCTTCAAACACGCAATCGCTCAGCCACAGCCTCGTCTGGCCGCGCACACTAATGACTTTTTCCCGATGCTCTGCCATGCGACGGCATGCTAACCAACCATTGCGCCTGCGGCCAGCCCCAACAAGCGGCGGGATACAGGACTGCTACTTGACTAATCAATGATATATTCCACATAATACAAGCTTATGTACAGGAGCGCTAACGATGACCCCAACAACAACAACAACAACTCGCGCTCGCGCGCTGATCGATCTGTGGCTGACCAATGAGCGCGTCTCCGTGCGCATCGACCACACCCTGGGCGCCATACATGGTCTGGGGTATGTGGAATTCATGGTGCTCAACCAGCTCGCAAAATCCCCGGCTGGGCGTATGCGCCGGGTGGACCTCGCCTACGCGATCGGACGCACCGCCTCCGGCGTTACGCGACTCCTCAAGCCGATGGAAAAGATAGGGTTGGTAAGTCGAGACGACAGCCATCGGGACGCTCGCGTAAGTCTCGTCGCCTTGACCGGGAATGGGCGCACGCGCCTCGACGAGGCAATGACCACCATGAACGACATCGGCGAACGTATTCTCCAGCCGGTAGGTGACGCCCAACTGGATTCGCTCATTGCCGCATTGCGCGTATTGCAGGGATAGGCCCTCGCAACTGCAGCGCACCAAAAGCGCTGCCAACCCTGGTCGGGTGGCGGAAAATCTCGCCCGGCATTTCTGATGAGCTATAGTCCTCCGATGTACGAGACAGAACAGCAAAGCGCCACCTGCACACTAGCCGACGCAGGGGCCGAGGAGTCCGTCTCGGCGTCACCGTATTTCCAACTGACCGCCGCCCGCGACCGCGCCCGGTTCTCCCTGCGGGGGAACTGGACACTTCTGCATCTTGAAGAGTTGGAACCACTGATCGGTGGTCTGAACATGACGCCGGGGGCGGTGTCGGCGGTCGACTTCCAGTGTGGCGGCCTGCAAAACTTCGACTTGTCTGGCGCCTGGCTGCTCTATCGCACTGCACAAAAGTTGCGGCAGCAAGGGATTGAGACCGGCTTTAGCGGTTTTCGCGCCGAGCACATGCACTTTATCGACAGCGTGCTGGACATTGAACAGCTGCCCTCGACCGACCCACCACGCCAATCCCTGGCCCTGCGCCTGTCGCTCGCGTACACGGGAATCGTGCGCAAGCTGTTCAGGGAGTTGCGCGACCGCTCCCTCTGGTTTGTCTCCATCTCTGCCTGTCTGCTCAAAAGCCTGGGCCAACCGCGCCGATTCCGCTGGATCGCTACCGCGCGCCACATACACGATGCGGGCATTCGTGCCGCGGGCATCGTTGCGCTAATGGCCTTTCTTGTAGCCATGGTGCTGGGCTTTCAGGGCCAGACCCAGCTGGCGCAATTCGGTGCCCAGATTTTCGTTATCGACCTGGTTTCAATCTCGGTTCTCAGGGAGATGGGTGGATTGCTGACGGCAATACTCGTAGCCGGCCGATCGGGTAGCGCCTTCGCCGCCGAGATCGGCGTAATGAAGCTCAATGAGGAGATCAGTGCCATGGAAACAATGGGCATTGAACCCTATGAGACCTTGATTGTTCCGCGTGTACTCGCCCTGCTGGTAGCTCTGCCACTACTCACGTTCATCGCCGACATAGCTGGCCTCCTCGGTACTCTGATGATGGCCACCGTCATGATGGACATCCCCGTGAGCCTTGCCGTGGACCGGTTCCTGGGTCTGGACCCCCTACTTCACTTCAAGGTTGGCCTTATCAAGGCGCCGTTTTTCGCCATCTTTATCGGAATGATCGGCACCTACCGCGGATTCTTTGTGGAAAGCTCTGCGGATGCCGTGGGCCGCAGCACCACTAGCGCGGTTGTAGAATCGATCTTCATGGTCATCCTGGTGGATGCGGTCTTCTCGATAATCTTTACGGAGCTTGGCTGGTGAGTAAAGGACTGATAGAGGTAAAGAATCTGGTCAACCGCTTTGCCGGGCACACCGTGCACGACGGTGTGAACCTCACCATTATGGAGCATGAAATACTGGGCATTGTCGGCGGTTCAGGAACCGGAAAATCCGTGCTGCTGCGCAGTATGCTGGGCCTGCACACTCCAACCTCCGGGGAGGTTTCAGTACTCGGTGAGAACATTGCGTGCCCACAGAAAAGCGGCAACCTGAGTTTCTGCCAGCACCGCTGGGGCGTATTGTTTCAGAGCGGCGCCCTGTTCTCAGGGCTCACGGTGCTGGAGAATGTCATGGCACCCATCATCGAGCACTCGCGCATAAGCAAGGCCTTCGCCGCAGAGCTTGCCAGCTTGAAACTGAAAATGGTGGGCTTGAACGAGACAGCTTTTCACAAGTACCCTGCGGAGCTCTCCGGCGGCATGATCAAACGGGTCGCCCTCGCCCGCGCTCTGGCGAACGAACCGAAGATTGTCTTTCTCGACGAACCTACGGCGGGGCTCGACCCCATTGGCGCGGCCGATTTTGACCAGCTAATTCTCTATTTGCGCAAGAACCTGGAGCTCACGGTCGTAATGATTTCCCATGATATGGATTCGCTGCTAACCATCTGCGACCGGCTTGCGGTGCTGGTCGATAAAAAGGTTATCGTGGATTGCAGGGAAGCCATTGTTAAGCACCCTCACCCGTGGATTCAGAGTTACTTTGGCGGCGTGCGCGGTCGCGCGGCCATGGGAGCCGCGTAAATGGAACGCAAGGCGCGACTGATACTGGTATCGACCTTTCTTATACTGAGTCTGGCGGGCAGCCTGCTGTTCTACCGGTGGATAAAAATTCCGGATACCGAAACAGCCGGCGAAGAACATCTGGTGCAGTTCAGCGGCTCGGTCAGCGGCCTCTCCGTGGGCAGCGAGGTGCGCTTTATGGGCGTCGCTGTAGGCAGAGTGTCCTCGATCGAGCTGACCCCAGGCGAATCGCGCCGTGTGAATGTTCGCCTCGGCACACGCGAAGCCCTGCCGCGAACAGAGAATCTGGTCGCACTGCTGGAACCCCAGGGCATTACCGGGCTGTCGGTGATTGAACTGCAGGACAGACCGGATATAGCTCCGCCCACGGAACTTTACACCGGCGCTATAGCCGGCTACCCGTCCGTGCTGTCGCAGCTTTCCGGCTCCGCAAGTGCGATCGCGGGTAGCGTAGAGGATACGCTGCGACGCCTCAGCACCTTACTCGACGAGGATTCCGTCGCTGATCTGGACGCAACAATACGCCAGAGCAGAGAGCTGACGAAAAACCTTGCGGGGGCGTCCAGGCAACTGGAATCGCTCATCAGCAGCGCCGCTAATGTCAGCCGACAACTCGAGGCGACGGTCCCTGATGTTCGCGCGCTGGCCCAGCGCATGAACCAGGAAGTGATTCCGAGCGTGGTCGGCGCTGGACAATCACTGGAAGCCGCCACTCGCAGTATCAGCGATATCGCTGCAGAGAACAGAGAGCAGATCCAACGACTGCTATCCCAGGATCTTCCGACACTCATCGGCATTACAGACCAACTCGCGGCATCCCTGCAGCAGTTTTCACGATTGATGGACAACATCAACTCCGAACCCGGAGCATTACTCTATGGAGAGAAGATGAAGGAAGTGGAGATTCCACGTGATTAGACTCCTCCTGGTAGCAGGCTTCACCCTCGGCCTGAGCGCCGGCTGCGTGCAATTGCCGGGGGCCGATAGCGAAGCGGCGGCGCGCTACATGCTCCTGAGCGCTGACAACGGCACCGTCACCTGTAAGGTGCCGGAGAAAAGCCTACGCCTCAGTGTGCTCAAGCTGAGCGCCGGTCTGGATACCGACCGGGTCGCGCTGCGCAATCGTGACACCGGCGAGTTCACCTATCTGACCGGGGTGCGCTGGATAGACAGCGCCGGCTCCATGCTCGAGCAGCGCCTGGCCAGTGACCTTGAATGCCATGGGTATTCGGTGGTTAGCAGCCACCATCGCCGGTCCGACCAGGATAGCCTCAACTGCGAAGTGCGCGCCCTGAATCTGATCGAGAGCGATGGCGCTGGGAAGAAGGCGGAAGTTGGCCTCTCCTGTGTGTATCTGCCTGCACAGGGCCAGCCCGCAATCGCCATTCAGTCACGCCAGACCGAAATGGTCGGGTCTTGGCGTGCCGATGAGGCCATCAGAGCGCTGAGCGCAGCCTATGCACGACAGTTCAACGAACTTCTGGACGCCCTTGACTGAGCGGGGGGTGATCAGGACCCGTCTATAATGAAGCGCGTTGACTGCATCAGCTGAAGAAAAATGCGGAAGCTCTCATCGGCCGCAAGTTGTTCGTCGATGAGCATCTCGAAAGCCCGTGCTTCCAGGACATCGAGTTCAGCCAACAACTCGGCGCCGGGAACCTCTCCCAGGCGGCCCTTTATCTGCATGAGATCTGCGTAAAACACATCAATCCGGTTCTTTTTACGCCGCGCCTGCCAGCGGCCCAGGGCCACCAGGCCGGTGAGGCAAAGTACCAAGAGGTACACGAGCAAACTGATAGCCTCCGCATAGCGCTCCAAAAAGCCGGGCTCATCACGCTCCAGGTAAGCTCTTGCACCACTGTGTAAGGGAAAGCTGAGACTCTCATGGGCGAACTCAGTGTTCATCCAGCGAAAGGTCTCTGGAGCCACAGCGGCAAAGCGCGACTTCTGCTCCAGCAGCGTCTTGGTGAACCGATATAACTGTGCATCGGGCACCTCTTTGCGCGCGACCAGCAGCATGTCGACCGATAGCGCGCGGATGGCCTGTTCATTGCCCGGCAATGTATAGGTCAGGGCAGGAATCGTCACCGCCTCAAGCTGCGGGATCAGATAAGCAATACCCTCACTGAAAAACTCGGCCGTGGCAGCGTCAACGACACGATCCATGGCGATCAGGCGGTAGCCATCCACATACCAACCCGTTGAAGCGGGACTGATCGGCCCCAAATACACCAGAAAGTCAGTCTCACCGGGCGTGATCGTATCAACTTGCGTAAAGCCATCGCCCAGCAGAGCGCTACGCGAAAGCAGTAGGTCCATGACCAGTCGCCCGGTGTAAGAGCGGTTGACCACGTATACCGTAGGCTTTCTGGTCTGCTCATGAAGCAATACGGGATTAAAGCCCTCGCGCGCAGCCATGTGCAGGACGCCGCGATAGAGCGGCGCTACCGCGCGTACACCGGACACAAAAGGTTGCGTGTTCTCAACGATTGCCAGATCGGCCTCACCGGCGACCAACAGAGCGAGGCTGTCTTCCTGCCGTGTGAGCGTGCGTGTCTGAACGGCAACACCCCCTTCTGCAAGAATACTCCCGACCTCGCTAAAGGCTTCATCCACATCCAGATAGGCCGGTGTTACCAGCCGCAGCGGCTCCTCACCCGCTCCACAGGCGGAGAGCAGCAGTACCACCAGCGCAGATGCGACGAGGGTCGACGAGTAAAACCGCCCTTTACTCCTGAAGAGGGCACCGATACCGGAGCACGGGGCCAGCAGCCCGCGGGACTCAGCAGGCAACGAACGCATCCGCGCCTCCCCGGGGCTGGGTTCCGGCGTGGCGCAGACTGGCCGACGTCGCAACTTGCGAAGCCACACATTTGATCCCTAATGACATAAATCCGAACCTTTTGATTTTCGCAACTGGGGCGGCTGTGTATTGGTGAGCGGGAGGCGCTGGTGGCCTTCTGCAACTACATCCCGACGCGGGCACCGGGGACTATGCCTACAGCGCTTGGAGCGGTCAAATCCTCGCGGGCAGCGCGAGCCCCACTCATGATGCACATACAACAAGTACATCATGTCGGCTTCGATGCGTCGCTCGGCATGCGTCCGCAGGCGATTTCTTACTAACCAGCACATAAGACCGCGATACTTGTATAGTCTGCTGCGTCCGCCCTGAGAGGCGCATTGCACTCCAAAACGTGGAAATAATGATAATGAAACATTCTGCAATCGTTGCCACCGGACTCATCGGCTGGCTAGGCGCTGTGCTTACGGGTACCGGCGAGTTTCTTCTGCACTTTGACGATCTGGCACGCTTCGGTCCCGAGAATCAATTCTTGCTCGGCATATCGGCACAACGGACCACGATGGGGCACTTCTTCGGTGTCCTGGGCGCGCCGCTATACCTCGTCGGCTGTTGGCACATCCACCTCATGTTAAGACCCGCAAATCCCACCTGGTCCCTAACGGCCTTTACTACCGCCGCTTACGGCTTCGTCGTCGGCGCCGTATGGATTGGCTCGCGCTCCAGCCTCAGCGCACTGGTCAATTCCCCCGAGTCCCCTGAGCTAATGGCGTTAATGAGCCTCTACGACTTGCGCTACGAGACGCTCCTGTGGGTTACCCGAATAGCCGTGCTACTGTTGTCCGCGATCTTTATCTGGCTGACGCTGACCGGCCGCAGTCACTACCCGAAATGGATGGCGGCGCTGAATCCGATTCTGTTGCTCCTGGCAAGCTTTGTGGTTTTTGTTCTTGCGCCCGATATCGGAAAGTACCTGATGCCAATAGCTCTCAACGTTGCGTTTTTTATCTTCTTCTCACTATCCACACGGATAGCACTGAACAAAGGACTGTAAGTGATGAGCATCATCAAGAAACTGCTTAAGGCTGTGCCGATCCTGATCGTTGCAATGTTCATGCTGGTCATCAGCATGGTAGTTCTGGATGGCCGCGTTGATTACGAGGTTTCCACCGCAGGTATCGACATCCCGCAATACCAGGCCGTCGATATTCCTTTTGATCAGAGCAACGACTTCTCCTCTGCGCATCCATTCGCCGCCGGCGCAATTATCGATATCGACGGCGATGGAATCGAGGAGCTTTTCCTCGGTGGCGGACCGGGTCAACAGGACGCTGTTTTTCGATATGTCGATGGCGCATTTGAGCCTGTTGCCAATGCGGCCGGCATAAAGAAGGCCAATGCAGCGGCCAGCCTTGGCGCGTCGGTGATCGACACGAACGGTGATGGCCGCGACGATATTTTGGTGAGTCGAACGGACGGCGTCTGGCTGCATCGCAATGAAGGCGGTTTGTTTGTGGAAGAAAAGCTCGCACTCGATATCCCCGCGGACACGACGCCCCTGTCCATCGCAGTTGCCGATCTCAACCGTGACGGGCATTTTGATCTCTTCGTCGCCGGCTACATCAGGCTGGACCTGGTTGAAGGGCAGAACATATTTAATAAGGAAGGCTACGGCGGCAGCAGCAAACTGTTCATGAATAATGGCGACAATACATTTAGCGATATAACCGAGTCGGCGGGCCTCACTTACAAGCACAACACCTTCATGGGCATCTTCGTCGATGTCGATAAAGACGGTTTTGAAGACTTGATCGTTGCGCACGACACCGGGCAGATCAGAACCTGGCAAAACCAGGGCGACGGCACATTCGCAAACCGTCAAAACCCTAGTAGTGAAGTGTTCAGCTACCCGATGGGTATTGCGGTTGGCGACTATAACAACGACGGTCTTGTAGATTTCGCGTTTTCTAATGTCGGGTCCACACCACCGAACTTCATGATCCGTGGCGACCTGAGGGATGAGCAAAGCAACAACTGGAAATGGTGGCTGTTCGAGAACAAGGGCGGATTCGTTTTCGAAGACACGGCAGACAAAGCGAAGATTGCAGACTATGAGTTCTCCTGGGGCATGTCATTCGAGGATCTCAACCTCGACGGCCGTGAGGACCTCATTGTGTCCGAGAACTATATTGGGCTGCCGCCCCATAAAGTGCCATTTCTGCGCTTACCCGGCCGCTTGATGGTACAAAACGAAGCGGGCGAATTTGCCGCGGTTGGTGCCGAGGCCGGCGTCAGCAACAAGCGCTACTCGATTGCCCCTATAACGGCCGATTTCAATCAGGATGGCTATCCGGACGTTGTACACGTCAACCTGGCGGGCCGCTCCCAGGCGTTCCTCAGCAGGGGTGGCGATGCGGCTTACCTCAAAGTGAAGTTGCCCAACGATATCACTTCAATTGCTGCCACCGTGACCGTCACGCTGGATGATGGAACCACGCTAATGAAGCCGTTCGTGTCCGGAGAGGGTCTGAGCTCCGACCCGTCGCACGTATTGATATTCGGCTTGGGTGATCAGTCTGCGGCTGGCGTTGCCGTTCACTTCATAGATGGCAGAGAGCAGTCTCAGGAAGGTCCTGGGCTACGAAATACAACGGTATCGTTCTGAGGTAGTGAATACAGAGCTATGACGCGAAGAAAAGCGCTTGCGCGTGGCTTGCTCGTCAGCATCGCCGCGATCGGCGTCATCGCTGTCGCGAAGATCAGTTATAGCCAGTTCACCGGCCAGTCGCAGTGTCCACAGCTCGGCGTGTTTCCCATCTGCTACATCGTCCTGGCCTGTTACACGCTGATGTTGATTTCAGCGGTTCTGCCCACTGCTATGCCAGCCTGGACC
>JBLIIW010000078.1:0-16178 GCA_047635315.1 Halieaceae bacterium
GATACCTCCATGCATCTGGATCGCCTCATTGCTGGCAGTTTTTGCGACCTCACAGAGTTTGGCCTTGGCGGCGCTAGCCAGCACGGGCAGGTCTTCAGCCCCCGCATCGATAGCCTGCAAGGCCTTAAGGACAATCGACCTGGAGAGTTCAAGCTCCGCAAACAACGCCGCAGCGCGGTGTTGCAAGCCCTGAAAGGAGCCAATAACCCGGCCAAACTGTTTGCGCTCACGCAAATAAGCCATGGTTCGCTCAAAGGCTTCAATGCTCAGACCCAGAAGCTCCGCGGCAAAGCCGATGGCCGCAATATCAAGGCACCGCTCCAGGCCCGCCCAGGCGCGGCTCTCCTCACCCATGAGCGCATCCGCGGGGACCGATACGGCGCTCAATTCCAGGGCCCCGCACTGTCGGGAATCCACCATTTCGCAGCGCTGCACGCTGAGACCTGGCGTGTTCGCCGGGACCAGGAATGCGCTGATCCCTGCAGTCTCACCCGCTGTGCCCGCGCTGCGGGCGACCACCACAAAGGCGTCAGCTCCCACCGCGTCCAGCACCATGCGCTTGGTACCACTGAGCACATAGCCGGAGCCCTCACGCACGGCGGAAAGCGCGACGTCCTCCGGCGCAAAAACGCTACCTTCCTGTACCGCAAAAGCCACGCGCCGCTCGCCGGCCGCGATGGCCGCGAGCCATTCGTTCTTCTGCGCCTCGTCGCCGAGGCAGTTGATTGCCGTGGCTCCCAGCAACACGCTGGATTCCAGCGGTGAGGCACTCAGATGACGACCCACCTGCTCCAGAACGACCCCAAGCCCCGTGTAACCGTAGCCCAGCCCACCGTAGGCTTCGGGAATGGCGATTGCCGCCCAGCCCATCTCCACCATCTCCTGCCACACGGCTGGCTCATAGGCCAACTCGTCCCCTGCATCGCGCAGGGCGCGCAACTGGGCGGGACCCGCCTTTTCACCCAGGAATCCTGCAGCCGCATCGCGGAGCATCACTTGCTCTTCAGTCAATACCAGTGACATCTTCGATCTCCCTCAGGCGTCAGGCAGGCCAAGCACACGCTTGGCAACAATGTTTAACTGCACTTCCGAGGTTCCACCCTCAATGGAATTGCCCTTCGAACGCAAAAAGCTGCGCACAACGTTCCCGCCGTGGTAATGCTCACCAGACCAGCCGAGCGCCTTCTCACCACCGATCGCCAGATTCAGCTCGTTGCGACGCATGTTCAGTTCCGTGCCGTAGTACTTGAATATTGATGAAGCGGGGCCAAGGCCCTTTCCGGACCTGACCTCATCACCCACCCGCTCCATGGTGGCGCCGAAGGCCATCGCATCGAGTTGGTACTGGGCGATCTCCTGACGCAGTATGCCGTTGCGCAGTCGCCCTTGTGCATCCTCCCCGAACTGCTCCAGGGCAACCTGTCCGAGGGATTTTCCCGGTGCGGCGCCAAAGGCGGAAATCATTTCCCGTTCGTGCGTAAGCAGATACTTGGCAATAGTCCAACCCTGTCCGGGCTCGCCAACGAGATTGCGTTTCTCGGCGCGCGCATCGTCGAAAAAGGTCTCACAGAAAGGGGAGGAACCGCTGATCAGTTGTATCGGCTTTGCCGTCACCCCGGGCTGCTCCATATCGAAGAGCACAAAGCTGATGCCCTCGTGCTTGGACCCGCTGTTGTCCGTGCGCACCAGGCAAAATATCCAGTCTGCCTTGTCGGCGTAGGAGGTCCAGACCTTCTGCCCGTTAATAAGGTAGTGGTCATCCATGTCCTGTGCCCGGGTCTGCAGGCTGGCAAGGTCAGAGCCGGCGTTCGGCTCAGAATAACCCTGGCACCAGCGAATCTCACCGCGACAGATCGGCGGCAGATGCTCGCGCTTCTGCTCCTCGTTGCCAAACTCAAGTAGAGCCGGACCGAGCATGGAAATACCAAAAGACGCGAGAGGACGCCGGGCGCCGATACGCCCCATTTCTTCCTGCAGAATCTTCTGCTCTTCCCGGGAGAGGCCGCCACCGCCGTATTCCCGGGGCCAGTGCGGGACCGTCCAGCCGTGCTCCGCCATACGCGCCGCCCACAGCGGCTCATCCTCATGATCTATTTCAGGATTGCGGCCGCCGACATAAATAGCGTCAAAGCTGCTTACCGGGGTACGCATGGATTCGGGGCAATTGGCCTCAAGCCATTCACGGGTTTCCTGACGGAAAAGGTCAGATTGGGTCACCGGAGATCTCCCTGGACAGTAGCAAGGTGCGAGTAATACGCGGGAACTGGCGGCAGATATGCTGCGCGCCTGTGTTTTTTGAACATACAGTATGTTTTGCTTGCGTTCAAGTATTCTTGCGGCGTCGAAGCGTTGTATCCCGGCGGCCTATTCGCTCCGCGTGAGGGTGCTCATCTTGCGAGAAGTGACCTTGCAGGAAGGGACTGTTGCAGGAAGTACCGTTGCACGAAGTCATGCTCAGGCATAAGTCGTGCAATCCCGCACGCGTAGAGCCCTCCCACGTCGCAGCCTGGTCAGGCCGCAGCAGGAATTACCAGCGTTGGGAAGGGGTGCCGGTTCGCGCCGGGAGGACCAGCCTCCGAGCGCGAACCGGGAATCAACCAGCTGCGCTTAGCGTACGACCATCTCAACACGGCGGTTTTGCGAACGCCCGTCGCGCGTATCGTTGCTCGCGACAGGATCCGCCTCACCGCGGCCGACGGCGCGCAACTGATCAGCATCGACACCGCGGGACACAAGGTAGGCCACCGCCGCTTTGGCACGACGCTCGGAGAGCCCCTGATTGTAGGACTCGGGACCCGAGGTGTCCGTATAGCCGATCACATCCATCTTTACTGAAGAGTGGGACTTGATGAGATCCACCGCAGCACCCAGAGCCGCCTTGGACCCGGCGTCCAGTTCGGCACTGTCAAACGCAAAGCCGAGGCGGTCAATGGTGAGCATGACTTCGTCCTTGACGGGACATCCGTGCTCATCAACATCGATACCGGCCGGCGTACCGGGGCAGCGATCGAGATAGTCTGCTACGCCGTCGCCATCACCGTCGAGGGGGCAACCTTTGGTATCGACTTCTACACCCGTGGGCGTACCGGGACAACGATCCGCATCGTCCGCTATGCCGTCACCATCGCTATCGGCAGGTGCCGCCATAGCAACCACTTCTGGCTCCTCCGCAGGACCACAAACCACAGCTGAGACGCCTGCGCCCACGGCGATACCAGGCAGGGTGCCACTACCGGAACTAATGGCGCCAACGGCGCCGCCAAGCGCGCTGAAGCCAATAATGCAGGCCTCATACTGACGGTCGCTGAGACTGCTACAGGCAGACAACAGTCCCACCGCAAGAAGCACAAAAAGTCGAAGTGGAGCGTTCATGTTAGTGTCCTTGATTGTTGAGGTCCTCCCCGCGGGGGCAGGAGGGCGCTCACACGTGTAACTTCCCCGCAGAACGGGACGCAGGGTACACCATTTGTCAGATTTCGGGCACCCCATTTTACGCACAGACTGCCCCCCTTCCCGCTCCCCGGCGCAGCCTTGCGCAGCCCGGAATCATTGCGCTCACGTCCCGCGCACGAGGTCGCGGTCCAGCATGACTTCCAGGCGCAGCACCAACCCCCACACGCCACTGTGCACATCGCCGTATTCGTCGCGACGCCAGTTGTAGCTGGGTTCCAACTCGTAGTAGAGAAAATCCCTGAAGAACTGCTTGCGATAGAGAAAGCCCACACGGTAGTTATTGTTAAACACTTCCGGGTCATCCCGCCCGGAGAGACTTACAAAGTACTCGATCGCACTGGGATAACGCTCGTGATCCCCAATCCACCGCCGGTAGGTCACACCGGTATTCCAGTCCCAGAATCCCTTGTCTTCCTCATAGCGCATGCGGCCACCCCAGCGCAGGAGGCTGCGTTCGTCGAGTCGGCGGTTCAGATCGATATTGGTGAGCGAGCGGAATCCGTCGTCCGTGTGATACTGCAAGCGCTGCGTAAAGCGCCCCCAGATGTTTTCCGAAATCGGTTGCTGATAACGGAAACGCACTCCCGGCAATATGGACGGACCCGAGCGCACCGACAGGGTCGCGTCAACGCGAGTGCGCTTGCCATCGCTGAAATTGAAACGCACCCCGATATCATCTTCCTGGGCTCGCTCCGCCTCCGTCAGGGTCTGCTCGGATTCCTCACCGGAGAAAACCAGGTCCACACGTTCGGAGATCTTTGGCAGACTGATCTGCCCCCGAAGCCGCAGCTTCAGGTCGTGCCCATCATCTGATTCCCAGTTATCCAGAAAAATGGCACGAACAAAGGAGTCGGCTCGCTCCGCGTCCTGCACCGGCGCGCCAAAAAAATCATCCATCCACTGGGCCAGACCCTGAGCACGGTTGGTTGCGTATTCGTGGCCGCGGTCCACCCAGCCCACTGTTGCGGGAATCGTGCTATTCGCGCCGTTAACGGGAGTCTCTTCCAGCAGCAAACCCCCGGTCTGTGAAGGTGCCGGCGACCCATCGCCTTGTTCAGGGACCTCAGCGGCCCGCGCTGCCAGAACAGCACAGCACAACACAAGCGCCAGCGCAGACGGACTCCAACACTGCCGCAACAAATGGATGCCCTTTTCAAAACGGTTCATAGCGCTGTTCTAGCATATTCTCCGATCCGGCGTCGAACGACACTGGAATTGGACACCGGGCCACCTGCAGTGTGTGCAACCGGATGCCGCCACAGTGATCGTACGATGGAGTAGAATTGTACCTTTGCAGGATGCCCTTATGACCGAAATGCTCGAGAAACCGGATCTTCCAAAGCTCCAGCAGTGGCTGGAGGAGGCACGCGTTCAATTCAGCGACTGCGGCGAGTGCGAGGGCCTGCATCTCGCGGCCCTGCAGGGTGTTGAAGGTGTTATCGACAGCCGTGTTTTCCTGGAGCGCTACGGCCTGCTGCTCACCACGGAACTGGAAATACGACCCATGGCCCTGCTCCCACTGGCGGCAGATTTGGGTCGCATCAACATGGACTACCCAATTCTCAAGGTATTCCTCGATATCGTCGACGATGCCACGCCGCAACTGGTCATGGCCGGTGTTCTACCGACGCAGGCTGGGCTCACCCTGGCACAGTGCGCCCAGTTCCTATCCAGCACCATGGATGCCACTCGCCAGTTGGCCGCCGAGAGCCTGCAGCTGGATTACCTTTTTGCGGAAGGCGAAAAGCGCCAGCGGCCAGCCAAGGCTTCCCTGCACTGAGCCCCGTGGGCCAGGTTCGACAAAGTGCGCAGATCCTTCTGGCAGACGTCGATCGGGCATCTATCCAGGCGTCGAGATTGGTGTGAGGAAGTAGCATCAGAAATCCCTCACCGCCCCAGCGGGAACAGATTAACTGCCCCAGTGATTTCATCAGCGACTGCAACCCGTCAGCGAAGGCATCGTCATACCCACCCTTGCGGTTGGCGAGACCGACTTCCCCAACCGATTGATCCCCGTAAAAATCCGGCAGCCCGAGAATTGCGTCGAGCGCAGGGTGTCCCTCTGGCAGTCCCCCGATGACGGCAGCGTGAGTCGCCGGGCGATGAGGGCTTCACTAAACATTGCGCTGCATGACACCAGGGCAAACAGCAGCGCCGGCAGCAGTGGCAGTCTGCCGCTAAAACCCAGCTGCAATTGCGCCAGACACACTCTCGGTGTCATGGCCCATAGCGCCAGCACACCGAAGCGAAACAGCATGCCTTCAAGAATCCCGTCGCGGACCAGATCGGCGACACGCAGGCACGCACCCCCTGCACGCGAGTGGCTTTAGACCCGCCAATAGACTAGCTTCATGGCCTTTCAGGTCGACGCAACAGGACGCTCTATGATCCGCTTTGCTTTGCTGGCCCTAGTGGCCCCGGTTCTTTTATGCGCCTGAGTTAGCCCACGCCATGTTCGATCTTCAGCTACCCATCAACGATGTTCTCGATGAGATCCGGGATCATCTGGCGATACACGACACGCTGATTGTCGAGGCACCGCCCGGCGCCGGAAAAACCACCATCATCCCCCTGTCACTACTAGCCCAGCCATGGCTGAACGGCCGCAGCATTATTATGCTGCAACCGCGCAGGCTGGCCGCGAAAAGCGCCGCCACGCGCATGGCGGCGCTGCTCGGCGAGGACGTGGGCCAAACCGTGGGCTATCGCATACGACTCGACACAAAAGTCAGCGCGAAAACCCGTCTGGAGGTGGTCACCGAGGGTGTTCTCTTGCGCATGCTGCGCGAGGACCCGACGCTCGCGGAGGTCGGCCTGCTGATTTTCGATGAGTTTCATGAACGCTCCCTCGACGCGGACCTTGGACTGACGCTTGCGCTCAGTGCCAGGGACACTTTCGGCGCTGCGGTAACACCGCGGATTCTGGTGATGTCCGCAACCCTTGCCCAGGGTGAACTGACGGCATTCCTGCAGGCACCCTGTATTCAGAGTCACGGCAGAATGTTTCCTGTGACCGTGAATTACGGCAGGCCCAGCCAGCCCCGGGAGCGTATTGCGGAGCGCGTCATCAGCACCATCAATGAAACGGCTGCCAGGCACCGGGAAAGCAATATCCTGGTGTTCCTGCCGGGCCAGGGTGAGATTCGCCAAGTGGCAGCGAAGCTTGAACTGCCAGGCGATATCATCGTTCACCCGCTATTCGGCGATCTGGGCATCAGCGAGCAACAGCAGGCCATAGCGCCCAGTCCGCCCGGGGAGCGCAAGATTGTTCTCGCCACCAATATCGCGGAAACCAGCCTGACCATTGAAGGTGTTGACGTGGTAATAGACGCAGGTCTTGAGCGCGTACCACTTTTTGACCCCAACACCGGAATGAGCCGCCTGCAGACCGTGCGCATATCCCGCGCATCCAGCGAACAACGCATGGGGCGGGCCGGCAGACTGCGGCCGGGAAGCTGTTATCGGCTCTGGTCGGAAACGCAGCAGGGACTATTGAACGCGCATCAAGCGCCGGAGATTGAGAATGCGGATCTGGCCTCCCTGACGCTACAGCTATTTGCCTGGGGTATTTATGACCCTGCAGAACTGCGCTGGCTGACGCCACCCCCGGCCGGTGCCTACCAGCAATCGGTAGATCTGCTGCTCCGGCTCGGCGCTGTGCTGCGCGACGCAACAGGCTTCAGGCTGACAGCACACGGCGCTGCCATGGCGGAGATTCCGGCGCATCCACGGCTCGCACATATGCTACTGGCCGGGCACGCGCTCGGCCGCGCCGACACCGCCAGCCACCTTGCAGCCGTGCTTTCTGATCGGGACCCCGTGAGCCGCGAATCGTCGGATATGCGCACACGCCTCGAATACCTCAGCGGGGAAGTCGCCTGCCCGACCGGCTTCAAGGGCTGGCTGCACCGCAGCCGGCAGCTGGCCAAACAATTTCTTCGCCAATTGCCCGCAGGCCGCGGCGCACAGCTGGCGGGTCCCGACAGGGAGCAACTTTCCGGCTACCTGATCGCCTGTGCCTACCCGGACCGCATTGCGCGGCAGCGCCACTCGGGCGGTTTTCAACTGGCCAATGGCCGCAGCTGCCAGTTTGACTCCCCCTCGGTGCTCAGCCGGTCGAAATGGCTGGCGGTTGCAGAAATCGGCGGCGCTGCTGGTCGTAAAGGTGACACGATTCGCTCGGCGGCGCCCCTTGATCCCGCCCTCTTCGACACGCTGCTGGCGGTCCAGCTGTCGGAGCAAACCGTGGTCGATTGGGACACCCGATCCGGTCATTTTGTTGCCGAGCGTCAACGGCGCTGCGGTGCCCTGCTGTTGGCTCGGGAGAAACTGCAGCAGGTCTCTGATGAGGACAGGACCCAAAAACTGCTCGAACTTATCGCGGACGCCGCTATGTCGAACCTCCCCTGGCAAGGCGCAGCGGGCGAGTATCGCAATCGGGCTCGCCTGATGGGTTCGATCGACGCGCACTGGCCGTCTTTTGAGGACGAGGAATTGCTCAAGGAGCTCGAAGCCTGGCTGGCGCCGTTCCTGCTACCGGTCAAAAAACTCAGCGAGCTCAAAAACCTTGACCTGCTCGGCGCCCTCAAGTGCCGTCTGTCCTGGGACCAGCAGCAGAAGCTAGAAAAATACTTACCGGAGCGCCTGCAGGTGCCATCCGGCTCGAACATCCGCATCGATTACGCGGCCACGCCCCCGGTGCTGGCGGTCAAGTTACAGGAGATGTTCGGCTGCCAGAGCAACCCAAGCGTCGCCGAGGGCCGACTGCCCCTACTCGTACACCTGCTTTCTCCCGCGGGTCGACCCCTGCAGGTCACCCAGGATCTCGCGAGCTTCTGGCGCACGGGGTATCTCTCCGTAAGAAAGGAGATGCGCGGACGCTACCCAAAGCATCCCTGGCCCGAGGATCCCCTGCAAGCACAGCCGAGCGCACACACACGGCACCGCAGGGGCTAAGCGCCGGGGCAACCAGAAAAGGGGCCGTTTTACTGAGGTGCAGCGCCGGCAAATTCGTTTTACACTGTCAAAATGATAGCGCTGTCATTTTTGTGCGGAGATGATCACGAGCGAGGTAATCTTGCCACGCCTGTGCAGTGTTTTGCTCCCGCATACCGTCCGGTAAGCCCCAGACACAGCGACAAAAACAACTAATAAAGAATGGCCTCGGAAGCGGGCTAAGAACTGAAAAATCGATCGTGGAGATAATAAATGTATAAGAATTTCAAGTATTTACCGCAGCTGGCAGCTGCCTCATTGCTGGCGGTGACTGTAGCCGGCTGCAGTGGCGGCAGTAGTGGCGGCTCAGGGCCAGAGCTGGCTCCGGTCCCGGAAGTTAACGCCCCACCCCCGCTTGGCACCCCCCCGGTTGTAGAACCGCAGGCAGAATGGGAACTCGTGTGGAGCGATGAATTTGATGGCGACAGCCTCGATCTCGCCAACTGGGATGTTCAGGAAGGCGATGGAGGCGATGTCGGTCTGGTGCGCTGGGGCAACAACGAACAGCAGTGGTATACGGCAGACAATATTGGCATTGCCGACGGCCAGCTAACAATCACGGCAAAGAATGAAGAGCTGTTCCCGGGTTTTCCCTACACCTCCGCACGTATTCGCACCGCCGGAAAGTTTGACTTCACTCACGGCCGCATCGAAGCGAGCGTAAAGGCGGCCCCGGGCCAGGGCTTGTGGTCAGCCTTCTGGATGCTGTCCACAGATTCACCCTATGGCGCCTGGGCCGCCACCGGTGAGATCGACATTATGGAGGTGGTTAACCCGGGCACCGATATGCCACAGGTACTGGTCACCCTGTTCCACGGTTTCAAGTGGCCACTGTTCCAGTCGAGCAGCGATACGGTCGACCTGCAGGACCCGGAATTGGATTTCCACACCTACGCGGTCGAATGGGAAGCCGATGAAATCCGCTGGTTCATTGATGATACTCACGTAAAAACCGTGACCAAGGAGCATTACTACAGCTACTACTATGCTGACCAGCAGACCGGTTACATCAATGCGGGACCCTCAGCGCCATTTGACGTGGACTTCCACGTACTGCTGAACCTGGCCGTTGGCGGCAATCTCCCCGGCGCGGTTGGGCCCGGCGTCATACCCTCCGATATGGTGGTGGAGTATGTGCGCGCGTACAGCTGTAGCTCGGGCGCTGAAGACGGTAGTGGCTGCGACTTCAATGCCGACGCGGCGATCGAGGGACCCCCGGCACAGGAACCCTTTGAAGACAGCTTCGATCTGTATGTAGACGGCGCGACACCCCTGCAGTGGACCATTGGCGGTGAACTGGTGGAGCGCGAGTTGGCGGTCAACTCCTTCTTTGACAACAGCGGTGCGCTGAGCTTCATGGAAGTGGGCGCGGATGACACGGCGCGCGGCAATGTGCTTGAGGTGATGAGCTCCGGCGGTGGCAACATCTCGATCAATGCGGTCGACGGAGAGCCTACGAGTCTGTTTGGCATGGGCAATAACCCCAACTTCTGGGAACTGCATGCGGCGGAACTCAAGTTTGACATCTACGTCGATAGCGGGGCCACTGATCAGGACAGTTCACTGCTGATCAAGATGGACAGTGGCTTTCCTGCTCTGGGCTTTTTCGACCTGAAGGTAGCCGATCTGCCCGCAGATGAGTGGACCACGGTCAGCGTCAAGGTTAATGACCTGCTGGCCAACAGTGGCGAGCAGTCGTTGAATACCAGCGCTATCGTCAGCTTTTTCGTGTTTGAACCCACCAGCTTCGCTCGCGTGCAGTTGGACAATATTGAACTGGCCTGCGGACATCCTGCGCCCAATGGCTGCGGCATTCTGCCTCTGGCGGGCGAGGTTGATGGTGAGGTTGTCAACGTGTTCATCGACGAGGTCGACCCGATCTGGACCAATGGTATCGGCGCCTTTGACACCGTTGCCGGCGACTACTTTGACGGTGCTACCGCCAACCACCTGACCTGGAATATCGTTCCTGCCGCCGACGCGGATCGCGGCGATGTGCTACAGGTTAATTTTGGCACCAGCAGCACCAACGGCCTGGTATTCATCCAGTCTGGCAGCGGCGCCGACCTGAGCAGCTTTGCCGCCAACGGCCAGCTGGTGTTCGACCTGAAACTGGAGGAAGGCTCAAGCTACGGAGTCACTTACAAGCTCGATTGCTTCTTCCCCTGTAGCTCCGGAGAGAAGGCACTCGACCTGTCGGATACCGTGCGTGGTGAATGGACGACCTATGCGATACCCCTTACGGAGTTCACAAGTTCGGGTCTGGATATAGCGCGAGTTAATACGGGTATTGTAATCTTCCCGAACTTTGATGAGCAGCAGGGCGCCTCCATCGAACTCGATAACATCCGCTACGAAATAGCAGACAGCGGTGGTGACGGCGGTGGCGACAGCGGCGGCGGTGAACCCGTTGCAGTACTTGAGGTACTGGATAACGGCGTTGCGGATCCCGCTTGGGAACTGGGTGTGGGGGCCTTTGATGAGCAGATCTCCTTCGGCGACTGCTTTGGCAACGGCGACGGCTGCCCGAGTGTTGGCTGGAGCGTCGTCAGCGATGAGGAGCGCGGCGACGTGCTCGAAATCAATTACCCCGGGCCTGGCTTTGCCGGGGTATTTATCCCCACAGCCACCCCGCGCAACCTCAGCGGCTATGCCAACGCTATCGTCAGCTTTGATATCAAGGTCGAGCAGGCGGGCGACAACACATCCGGCTTCGTCATGAAGATCGACTGTGTGTTCCCCTGCACCTCCGGGGATCAAGTCGTAGGCGTTGTTGGGCTGGACGGATGGCAAACCGTGACCGTGCCCGTATCCCAACTGACTGCGGGTGGCCTTAGCCTGAGCAACGTCAGTACCGGACTGGTTATATGGCCTGCTTCCGGACAGCAAACCGACGTCATCTTCCGCCTGGACGATGTTAGATGGCTGCCTGGCAACTGAGCCAGAGCTGAAAACGAATGCGCCGGGGTAGCCCGGCGCATTCTCTCCCCCACGCTCGCACACGGTGTTCACCGACTCGAGCTGAATCATCTACCTGAAGTACACGCGCCGAGGACCAAGCGAGCTCAGGTTCCCTGATGCGCTATCAGCTTTCCCTCGCCAACTGTCCGGCAACTGTCCGGCAACTGTCCGGCAACTAACACCATGACACGCTTGCCATCGCCGGTAGCGCAAGGCGTCGAGGCACAATCACAGGACTGGAAGCTCAGTCATGTCCGCGTTTTACCTATCGCATAGCCTCATACCGTCCTATTAATTAGGACAGTACTATCGTTTATTAGCGATTTTACTCCGTTAAAAACGACAATATAGTGTTCTCAGATTCAACACACACCCACTGGAGAACGACATGAACACAGCAAACAGCACAACCCTCAATAGCGCATTGGACTCGACCGGCGCCGCCGGAACCTCCTACAGCTGGATCGGCAGCGCCGGTGATCTGCTCGGACGACTGGGCCTCGCCACGATCTTTCTGCTCGCAGGCATCAGCAAGATTCAGGGCTACGAAGCCACAGCAGGCTACATGAGTTCGGTGGGTATTCCAGCAGCACTGCTCCCGGCGGTGATCGGCCTCGAAATTGTCGGTGCGCTACTGCTGATAGTGGGCTTTCAGACGCGTCTCGCTGCACTGGCACTGGCCGGCTTCAGTGTGTCGAGTGCCCTCCTGTTCCACTTCAATCTTGCAGACCAGATGCAATTCATACTGTTCTTCAAGAATATCGCCATGGCGGGGGGCTTTCTGTTGCTGGCAACACACGGTGCCGGCGCCTGGAGCATCGACGCCAAAAGGTAGATTCCATGAACGCGCCGCTCTGCCCTGTGCAGAGCGGCCTCAGGCACTGCCTAGGCAGTAGCCTCCAGCACCAGGTTCGTGGCGGAGGTTGTAGCGATGCGCACTGAGCTAAAACCCGCCTCCTCGAGCACGCCGATAAGCCGCTTGGGACCCGCTTGGGCGCCGAGGCAAAGGGCTACCTCCTGAGAGCGCGAGTTGGGCAGACAAATCAACGTTGAGGCCGCGTAAAACACTCCCCCCAGCGCATGTAAATTGTCTTCGGTCTTGTCCCCTGCAAGAGGCTCAACCACCATCAGCGTGCCGCCGGGAGCGAGGCTCTCGCGGATGTGCCGGGCAACACCTACCGGATCCCCCATATCGTGAAGCGCATCAAACACACAGGCAAAATCATAGCCGCCATTGTCCGGAATCTTGCTCGCATCGGCCTCACTGAAGCTGATGTTATGAACATCTGCCGCAACGGCTTTATGGCGGGCATCCTCGATTGAGGGCCCGTGAATATCAAAAGCAAAGATCTCAGACTGCGGGAAGGTCTGCGCCATAAGTACCGATGTAGAGCCGTGACCACAGCCGATATCGGCAATCCGTGCACCGGCCTGTAATTTTGCTTCAACGCCATCCAGGGCACCGATCCAGTGCGTCACCAGATTGGCGATATAACCGGGCCTGAAGAAACGGTCTGTCCCGCAAAACTGGCAAGGATGCTGATCGCCCCAGGGGCGCCCTGCCCCGGAACGAAAGACATCCACCGCAGTTTCGTGCTCCGCATACTGCGCCACGATGATCTGCAGCAGTCCGTGCATGTTCGCCGGGCTATCCTCATTGGCAAAAACTGCCGCCTGCTCCGGGGAGAGATAAAACTCCTCCGTGGCCGGATCAAAGCTCACATACTCGTTAGCCGCGTTGGCAGAAAGCAGCTCTTTCAGATAGCGTGAATCCACCCCCGCGATCGCCGCGATATCCTCTACCGAGCGGTGCTCACCGTCGGCCATGGCACTATAAACACCGGTCTGATCACCGATATAAGCGAGCAGCCCCGACAACGCCGCGTTCGCATTGCCCACAACTTTTCCCGCAAGAAGCTCCAGCTTTTCCAGATTTGGTTCCATCATAAAAATATCCCTGTTTATTGTTTTAATTATTAGTAACGAGCGCGAACCGGCCTCCCAGCCGCAACGATGACGCCGTATGGGCTGAGCAATAAGTATAGGCGGGTTGCCCTATTAAGCGAGCTATCGAGTCCTGCCAGCGACCGGCGCGGCATCGCTCCCGGCGGTATTACAGGGAGTACCCCGGCGCCCTGCCTCAGGGCGCCTCGTGTTTAACGATATCCCCGTCTTTCATAACGAAGGCCACGCTTTCCATGACCCGGATATCCTCGAGCGGGTTGCCATCCACAGCGATGATATCCGCAAGCTTTCCTTCCTTGAGTTCGGCCCGATCATCCACGCCCAGCAGTCTGGCCGCATTAACCGTTGCCGTTTGCAGTGCCTGCGCGGGCGTCATGCCGCGTCTGACCATCGCGTAGAATTCCTTGCCCACCTGATCGTGACGTAATACACCGGAATCCGTACCCAGCGCGATGTTGACGCCCTCCTCCACAGCCATAACAAAACTCTTCTCAATAAAGGGCTGCAGATAGGTGCTCTTGTTCACCGTGTCCTGTGGGGTATTTTCCGGCAGGGGAATATCCGCGAGATAGAGTGTCGGCACATAGAATGTCCCGCGTTTCTTCATTTCCCGGATAATTTCCGGCGTGAGCATAGACCCGTGTTCAATGGATGCGACCCCGGCCTTTACTGCCGCCATGATCCCTTCACTGCCATGCGCGTGGGCCATCACTTTCAATCCATGGCGAGAGGCCTCCTCGACGATGGTGCGCAGTTCCTCGTCGGAGTATTGCTGGGCGCCCGGCTGCGTCCCCGCCGAGAACACGCCTGCGGTTGCACAGACCTTGATCACCTTGACCCCGTGTTTCGCCTGATAGCGGATGGCCTGCAGGATTTCGGCCCTGCCATTGGCGATACCCTGCCGGGGCCCATTCTCGGCAATACCCGGCGCAAAACCGGTGACATCGCAATGACCCCCGGTAATGGTCAGATAGTGTCCTGCGGGATAGACCCGCGGTCCGATGACCCGACCGGCATTGATCGCCCGCATAAGCGCGACGTCCGGAAAGCCCGGCCAAGCGCCCGCATCCCGCACCGTCGTAAAGCCCGCGTCTAGCGTCTGTCGGCTGAATTTAACGCCGTACAAAGCCCAGTCCGCCGACGTTTCCCGCACGGCCGCGGTGGTCCAGTGATCGCCGCTAAAAAAATCCAGAGTGAGGTGTGTATGCATATCGAACAAACCCGGCAGCAGGGTTTTATCACCGAGTTCGATAATTCGCGCGCCAAGCGGCAGCGATTCCGGATTGACCGATTCAATCTTATTGCCACTGACAACAATCGTGGCCGGGCTAATTACCCTGCCGGAACTGACGTCCACCATGCGCTGCGCCCGCAGCACTAGCGTCTCAGCAAATGTCGCGGTTACCCCAACGCAGTAAATCAACATGCTGACAAAAAGCCGTCTCAGAATGCGCATAGCGTTTCCTTTTGTATAAGTATTGTTAAGGCGAGATGCCGAACAAGACTATAGACCACTGGCTCCGCCTCCCAAGCGATGATACGCGTCTTCAAACTCGCCAGCCCTGCAGGCCCTCACCTTCACTCTCGCGGCCCCAGGGTGACTCGTCCTATTCGATTGCTGCTGCTTTGATGAATGAGTAGTTCACCCGCCCGTGTCACCCACATGTGGCGCACAATACCGACTCCCGAGGGGATCGCCCAACTCTGGAAACGCTCGCTCGAGGGATCAAAACGCACCAGTGTGTCCGGGCGCATACCCGACTCGTTGTACCAGACAACATCATCAATCACGGCCAGGGCGTAAGGATGCGATCGGGGACCGCTGGGTGAGGGCCACTCGCGAGTCTCGCCGGTCTCTGGATCCAGGACCCCAATACGCCCAAGGGAGGAGTTCACATACCAGATACGACCATCACTGGCGATGTCGAGCCGGCGGATACGCGTGTTTTCGTCCGGGATAGCGAAGTACTCGACGGCCATGGTGTCCGGGTCCATGGCGGCGATCGCGTTCGCGCCATTGTAGGCAATCCACAAGCGCCCACGCGGCCCTGACTTGATGCCGTAGGGGCGTTTTCGCGTGGCTATCTCAACGATCTCACCGGTAGCGGGATCGAGACGCCCGAGCACGCCTGCCTGCTGCGCGGTGAAGTAAAGTTTGCCGTTGGGATGAAAAACCGCTGTATGCGGATCACGCGCCTGCGTCGTGTATTCCCGAACCAGTCCGGTCCCGGGATCCAGTACGCCAATGGTCGCGTTGCTGTTACCGGTGTACCAGATCCGGCCATCGGCGCCCGGCACAATACTGTGCGGCCGCGCAGTGGGCGGCAGACGGTACTCCTGCATCTGGCCAGTCTCAGGATCAAGTCGCCCGGCAAGACTCGCCCACATCCCGGTCCACCAGATACTACCGTCCGCGGCCTCAACGGGATCCCGGGAACGCTGGCCGAGCGTCGGTACGACCCACTCCTCAATGCTGATCTTAACGGGGCCATCGATTAGCGTCGGCTTGCGCGCTGCGCTAGCCGAATAGTGTCTGGCTAGATAGGCGGCGATGGTATCTGCCTGCGGATCAGCGAGGCTGATCATGGAATCGATCAGTACCCGCCACTCGGCGGCCGTATCAAAGCCCGCTGACGCCGTGATCCTGCCGGTACCGTGGCACCCGACACAAAGCGTTCGCACCAGTTCCCGCTCTGGGCCCGGAGGCAATTCCGCAGCGGCGAGCGTGCTCGCAAGAAAGGCAAAGACCAAGAAGTTAGCAGAACGGAAACACAGCATCAGCGATTACCCGCGAGTCGTCATGG
>JBLIIW010000079.1:0-16140 GCA_047635315.1 Halieaceae bacterium
CTGACGTGCTCGAAATGCGCGGTGGCGAAGTGAACTCCTTTCCGGATGGCGTGGCACTGCCTGAATCTACTGAGCAGGTGCGTGAACTGCTCGAGTACGCAAAGCAAAATGATATTGCGGTGATCCCCTATGGTGGCGGCACCTCGGTGGTAGGTCACGTCAATCCGACGGCTTGCGAGCAGGGCGTTCTGACCGTCGACATGAGCAGCATGAACAAGCTGATTGCGCTGGATCGTGAAAGCCAGATTGCCACATTCGGCGCGGGCGCTGCGGGACCTCTGGTGGAAGAACAACTCCAGCGCGAGGGCTACACCCTCGGGCACTTCCCCCAGTCCTGGGAACTTTCTACGGTGGGTGGCTGGGTTGCCAGCCGCTCAAGCGGCCAGCAGTCACTGCGCTATGGTCGCATCGAACAAATATTTGCCGGTGGAACGATGGAAACGCCTGCGGGCACCCTGGAAATTCCGACCATCCCGGCCTCCTCGGCCGGGCCCGATTTGCGGGAAATGGTGATGGGCTCCGAAGGTCGAATGGGGATCATAACGGAGGTCAAGGTCCGGGTAACCGCGCTGCCGGAACAAGAGTCATTTGGCGTTTTCTTCTTTCCCTCATGGAGTGCCGGGAGAGCGGCTGCTCGGGAGTTGGCGCAGCAGAAAGTGCAATTATCGATGGTGCGCGTCAGTAACGAAATGGAGACCATGACGCTATTGATGTCCGGCGATCCCGTCGCGGTAGCAGAGTTGGAGCGTAGACTGGCAGAAGTGGGTGTCGCGAGTGGAAAAGTGATGATGACCTACGGTGTCACCGGCTCCGCTGCCCAATGCCGATCCGCCGGGGAGATCGCACAAGAGATCTGCTCCCATCACGGTGCTGTTGATGGCGGCGCTAATCTGGGGGAAAACTGGGCTCACGGTCGATTCAGCGCGCCCTATCTGCGCGAGGCACTGCTGATGGCGGGCTATGCGGTAGACACCATGGAAACGGCAGTGGACTGGGTCAAAGTCGATGCAAGCGTCGCCGCGATCGAGGGTGCTATTCGCGATGCGGCGACGGCCGACGGAGAACAGGTGCATGTCTACACCCACCTTTCCCATGTTTACAGCCAAGGCTGTAGTCTCTATACGACCTATGTCTTTCGATGCGCTGAAGACTATCGGGAAACCCTGCAGCGCTGGAAACGGATAAAAACCGCTGGGGCCAAAATGATCGTTGCCTGTGGCGGCACAATAAGCCACCAGCACGGCGTCGGTGAGGATCACCGTGATTATATTGCGGCGGAAAAAGGCCCCCTTGGGGTCGCGGCTATTCGCGGCATGTGCCACTTTTTTGATCCAGACGCGCGTATGAATCCGGGGAAATTACTACCCGATGATGATGCTTAAGGGCGGACCACCCGCGTAGTCGAAATTGTCTAAAGATCTATAACCCTCTTTATTAAGTGAATGGAGTGGCCCGATGGTGAGCGAGGTATCTGACTTCACGAATCGCGACGATTTACTGTCAAGAATGCGCGAGGGTGAAGACTGCGAGTGGGACATCATCATAGTTGGTGGCGGCATCACCGGCGCGGGTGTTCTGCGTGAAGCCGTGCGCCTTGGCTATCGCGCGCTACTGCTGGAGCAGAAAGATTTCTCCTGGGGAACATCGAGTCGCTCATCCAAGATGATCCATGGTGGCTTGAGATATCTGGGTTCTGGTGACCTGAAGCTAACCAGGCATTCGCTCACTGAGCGCGAACGTTTGCTGAAAGAAGCCCCGGGCCTTATTGATCGTATGGACTTCTACTTTGGCTTGCGCAAAGGTGTGTTTCCGGGACGTTGGCCGTTTTCAATACTGCTGTGGATTTACGACAGAATCGCGGGCGTGAAGAGTTTTGGTTACTGCAATGCTGAGGCCCTGAAGCAGAAGTTTGAAGGTTTGGAGGGCGACGACCTCACCGGGGCCTGTTTTTACACCGACGGCATCACAGATGACTCAAGACTGGTGATGCGTGTATTGCAGGAAGCTATCCATCACGGTGGGAAGGTGCTGAGCTACACCCGGGTGGAGAAGCTGTTGATCGAGGAGGGCGATGTACAGGGCCTTGTCCTGCAGGATGTAGAAAAAAGCGGATCTGCAGATATAACCCTAAGAGCGCCAGTTGTTATCAATGCCACCGGGGCGTGGGCCGACAAGCTTCGTAATCATGTAAATAACGAGAAACGGGTTCGGCCCCTGCGCGGCAGCCATCTGGTGATTCCCCGGGCGCGATTACCCATATCCGGGGTGTTCTCGTTTTTCCATCCGCAGGATAAGAGAAGCGTTTTTCTTTGGTCCTGGGAGGGTGCGACAGCAATCGGTACTACGGATCTGGATCACACCCCGGACTTGGGCGTCGAGGCAAGTATCACCGAGGAGGAAGTCGAATATCTGCTTAATGGCGTGAATAAGCAGTTTCCAAAGAAAGAGATTTCCCGTGCCGATGTGATATCCACCTGGTCCGGAGTACGTCCGGTGATCGGTTCAGAGCGATCCAAAGACCCCTCCAAGGAGCGTCGTGACCATGCGGTTTGGTCTGATCAGGGTCTGGTCACGGTCAGTGGGGGTAAGTTGACGACATTCAGGCTAATTGCTCTGGATGCGCTGGCCGCCGCGGAGTCGCGTTTACCGCCGCCTGTAAAAACGGGTGGTGACGAAGTCTTTAGCCCCCCCGGCCTGATACCGGAGGAGTTGGTGCCCGGCGATCATGCCTGGGGCAGGCGCATGATTGGCCGCTACGGTGCGGCCGCAGGAGACCTCCTGCGTGAAGCGCCACAGGAAGAGCATCAACGTATCGACGGTACGCATTTTTGTCTCGCGGAATGCCGCTGGGCGATCGGGCACGAGGCTGTAATGCATCTTGACGATCTCCTTTTGCGGCGCACGCGCCTTGGGTTGTTGTTAGAAAACGGAGGTGAGCAGCTGTTTGCTGAGCTGCAGCGACTGTTCAGCGATGTGGCAGGCTGGGACGGAGAGCGCTGGGAGCGTGAGGTCAGCCGCTATCGCGATATCTGGAAGCGCTTCTATAGTTTGCCGGAAACTGGACCGGTTGATGGAAACGGATAAGCGACAATATCTGCTGGCCATCGATAACGGCACCCAGAGCATACGTGCTCTGGTGTTTGATCAGGACGGACAGCTGGTCGCTAAGACCAAGATTGATATCGAACCCTATTTTTCAGCAGCGCCGGGCTGGGCAGAGCAGGATCCTCAGTACTTCTGGGCATCCGTTTGCGAGGCTTGCCAGCAGCTGTGGCCACAGCTGGACTTTCCCCTCGATCAGATCAAGGCCGTCTCCGTAAGCTCCCAGCGTGGAACAGTGGTACCCGTGGATGTCGATGGCCAGCCGGTATGTCCGGCCATCAGCTGGCTGGATCAGCGGCGCATAGACACAAAACCGAAATTGGGATGGCTAAACACCCTGGTCATCAGCTTATTGCGAGCCACGGGCGCTGTTGAAGACTTTTATACGCAAGCCGAAGCTAATTGGCTGGCACAGGAACAGCCGGAGATCTGGCAACGGGTGCACAAGTATCTGCTCCTGTCGGGCTACCATACATTCAGGTTGACCGGACGATTTACCGATGCGGTGGCGGGTCAGGTGGGTTATTTACCCTTTGATTTCAAAGCTCAAAAGTGGGCAGATAAAAACGACTGGACGTGGCGCGCCTTACCCCTTCAGCTGGGCATGTTGCCGGATTTGCTGCCCGCCGGTGAAACCCTCGGGCATATCACCGCACAGGCCTCACTCGAAACGGGAATTCCCGAGGGCCTGCCACTGATAGCCTCTGGTTCCGATAAAGCCTGTGAGGTGCTTGGAGCGGGATGTCTGGAGCCAGGCACAGCCAGTCTGAGTTATGGCACCACCGCTACTTTCAACGTCACGACCAATCGCTATATGGAGCCCCAACGGGGCCATCCTGCCTATCCTGGTGTTGTTCCCAATACTTACAATCCCGAAATGATGGTACGCCGTGGCTACTGGATGGTGAGTTGGTTCAAGAAGGAGTTTGGGCTGCTGGAACGAGGTCTGGCAGCGGAGCAGGGTGTGGCGCCAGAGACCTTGTTTGATGATTTGTTGAGGTCCATCCCGCCAGGCTCCATGGGCTTGATGTTGCAGCCCTATTGGTCTGCAGGGGCGGATAGCCTCGGGCCGGAAGCCAAGGGCGCGATCATCGGGTTCGGAGAGGTACACACGCGTGCGCATATTTATCGTGCGATGATCGAAGGAATTACCTACGCGTTGCGAGAGGGCAAGGAATCCCAGGAAAAACGCAGTGGGCAGAAAGTGACACGTCTTAGTGTCTCCGGAGGTGGCTCCCAGAGCGATGAGGTAATGCAGATTACCGCGGACATTTTCGGCATGACGGTGGAGCGCCCGCACACCTTCGAAACCTCCGGATTGGGCGCCGCAATGGCCGCGGCCGTGGGAGCCGGAATCTACCCGGATTTTGTTACTGCCGTTGCCAGGATGAGCCACAAGGGAGATAGCTTTAGCCCGGTGGTCGAGCATCAGCGCATATATGATCAACTTTATAAGGAAGTCTATTGCAAGATGTACGGTCGGCTACGGCCCAGTTACCGTGCGATTCAAGCGATCACCGGCTACCCTGCATGATGCGGTATTGATTGCTTGCGGCATCTATAACCGGGCGCTCGATATAAGCGACTGAATAACTAATCAGTAATACTAATAAGTAATAGAGAGTTGCTATGTTTGTAAAGATTCTAAAAATAGGCGGCCTGCTGGTTCTACTCTTATTACTTGTTGGAGGCTGGTATTTTTATACGCAGATTTATAACTATGAACGTATTCCGCTAAAAGCCGACGCAGCGCTTTTTCCTGGAGTAAAGACAGCGTCTGATGTGGACCAACTCGCTAAGAATTTGCTTGAGCAGATGACGCTGGATGAGAAAATTGAACAGCTCTACGGCGAGGAAAACTCGAGTCTTTTGAAGCTGGCGGTCAACCTGTTTGTGCTCAAACGATTTCCGCATATGTATATTGCGGGCAACGAGCGATTGGGTATTCCTCCTTTTGTTTTATCGGATGGGCCGCGCGGCGCGCGGGTAGCAGATGTCTACGGGGGTGCCACGGTGTTTCCCGTAGCTATGTCGCGCGGCGCCAGCTGGGACGTGGGCCTGGAGGCCCGCGTCAATGATGTGATAGCCATGGAGATACGGGCCATTGGCGCCAATATGGCCGCCACCCCCTGTATTAATATTCTACGGCACCCGGGCTGGGGCCGTGCGCAGGAAACCTATGGCGAAGACCCCTGGCATGTTGGCCAGTTCGGCGTGGCAGCCACCCACGCGGTGCAGATGCACAATGTCATGGCGAGCCCTAAGCACTACGTGTTGAACAGCATTGAGAACTCCCGCTTCGTCGTCAATGTGGATGTGGATGAACGTACTCTGCGTGAGGTCTACCTGCCGCAATTCAAGAAAGTGGTACAGGAGGGAGAGAGCGCAACCTTGATGAGCGCCTATAACATGGCCCGCGGGGAGTATGTCTCCAACAATAAGTACCTGCTGACCGATGTACTGAGAAACGACTGGGGTTTTGAGGGTTTTGTGCACTCCGACTGGTTCTTCGCCGTGTACGATGCGGTGCCCAGTATCAAGGCCGGCCTGAATATCGAAATGCCTCTGAGCAAAGTCTACACAAAGAAGGTCATCAAGGCGGCGCTGAACGCTGGCGAGCTTGTTCAGGATGATCTCGATCGACTGATCCTGCAGTCACTGAAGACCCGCTTGAAGTACGCTCTTGCGGAGGACAGCATGGATTACGATGTCTCCCTGCTGGCCACGAGGGAGCACATTGATTTGGCGCGTGAGGCCGCCGAGAAAGGCATGGTGTTGTTGAAAAATGACAATGTGCTGCCTTTTTCTCGCGAGGGCGCTAAAGAGATTGCCGTGATCGGGCGTCTCGCAGATGTAGAAAATACCGGTGATCACGGCTCAAGCAATGCCAAGTCGCCCTACGTCATATCGCCACACAGGGGGTTGGCAAGTTATCACGCTGCCCTGGGGAATTCAGTGGTGCTGGATGACGCGTCGGACCTAGAGCGATCCCGCAAGATCGCGCGGGAAGCCGACCAGGTGGTCGTCGTGGTGGGCTATACCTACGAGGATGAAGGCGAGTACCTGATTTCCACAGAGAATATGAAGGAATCGGCGGAGGCCGGCAGGTTGATCGGCGAGAAAGGCACGGGCGGCGACCGCGAGGACTTGTCCCTGGTGGCGGCGGATCGTGAATTGATCGAAGCACTGGCAGGCACAAACGATAATCTGGTCGTGGTGTATGTGGGTGGCAGCGGTATCGATATGTCAGATTGGGACGACAAGGTGCCGGCCATACTGTTTGCCTGGTACGCAGGTATGGAGGGTGGGTCAGCGCTTGCCCGGGTACTCTATGGCGACGTTAATCCCAGTGGAAAGCTTCCCTTTGCCATGCCACAGGACAGCGAAGATTATCCCTATTTCACCCCGTACACGGACAACATCACCTATGGTTATTACCATGGCTACACGCTGTTCGACAAGAATGATGTAGAGGTGGCATACCCGTTCGGATTCGGGATGAGTTATACGAGCTACAGCTATGACAACCTGCGAGTGTTGACCCCGGAAATGAACTCAGGCGACACACTCAGGGTGCAGGTGAACGTCACCAACAGCGGAGAGATGGCCGGGGAAGAGGTTGCGCAGATGTATGTGGGCTTTGCCAACTCCGCTGTTGAACGTCCGGTAAAAATACTGCGTGATTTCGACAAGGTGGCGCTGCAACCGGGTGAAACAAAGACGGTCACCCTCGATGTAGCGGTGAGTGAACTGGCCTGGTACAACCCGACGGACAGTGAGTGGCAGACCGAGTCTATGTCCTATGAAGTTTATGTGGGCGGTTCTTCGGCTCCAAAGGACTTAATGACCGGGATGTTTAGGGTCCGCTAGCTGCGGGGCATATGGTAAGCCAGAGGGTATAAAAAGAGCGTCAGCCATAAACGCCTGTTCGCGTGCCTCGAGCTAAGCTACCACCAGGTGACATACAGGGCTGTGAGTATCAGCGCCAAACCGAGACTGGCGTAGTTGAAACCCGAAGTGGTGGAGAAGTCGACGCCTTCCAACTTGATCGCGCCGGATTGATTTTTGTCCTCCAGCAGCGACACGATCACCGCCAGTGCAATACAGATTACAAAAACTATCCCGACCCGATCCATAAATGGCACTTGCGGCCAGATCAGTTTGAGCAGCAGTGACAACGCAGCTGATCCGGCTGCCGCTACCAGAGCACTGTTTGCGGTGGCTCTTTTCCAGAACATGCCCAGGACAAAGATCACCACGATGCCGGGGGTAAAAAATCCGGTAAATTCCTGAATGTACTGAAAAGCCTGGTCGAAGTTTCCGAGCAGGGGTTTGGCGCAAATCAGGGCGATTAGCAGAGCGGTAAAGCTGGTGGCACGCCCGATAGAGACCAGATGCTGCTGGTCTTCTGCTTTCTCGGGCCGCAGATTTGCATAGATATCCAGGGTAAAAATAGTCGAGATACTGTTCATCATCGAACCGACGGAGGACACGATGGCAGCGACCAGGGCGGCAAACACCAATCCCAGCAGTCCGGCCGGTAACAATGTCATCATCTGCGGGTAGGCACTATCCGGCGACGACAGATCCGGCACCAGCATGACGGCGGCGATACCGGGTAGAACAACCAGTACCGGTGTCACCAGTTTCAGGTAGGCGGCCATGACAATGCCTTTTTGCGCTTCCTGGGGACTTTTGGCAGCGAGTGCACGCTGGATGATGTACTGATTGAAACCCCAGTAGGAGAGGTTCATTACCCACATACCACCCAGAATGACGGATATTCCCGGCATAGCCTGATAGGAAGGATTATCGCGCGAGAGAATCATGTCGAATTTCTCGGGTAGTTCACGGCTTACAATCTGTAAACCCTCGAGGAAGCCATTGCCGTTGCTGATTCTGTCCATGCACAGATAAGCGATAATCAGGCCGCCCGCCACCAGCATAATTACCTGGATGATGTCCGTAAGCGCTACTGCCTTGAGTCCGCCATACAGGGAGTAGGCGACCGCGATGCCACCGAGAATGAGCATGCCATTAAACGGGCTTACTCCGGCGACGGTGTTAATCGCCAGAGCCCCCAACCACAAGATTGACGTCAGGTTGACGAATATATAAACGCCGAGCCAGAAAATGGCCAGTAACATACGCACCCTGTGGTCGTAACGAGATTCTAGGAATTGCGGCATGGTATAGATGCCGCGATCCAGGAATATAGGCAGGAAGTACTTGCCGACGATAAGCAGGGTGATGGCGGCCATCCATTCATAGGAGGCAATCGCCAGTCCCATGACGTAGCCGGAGCCGGACATGCCGATAATCTGCTCGGCGGATATATTGGCCGCAATTAGCGAGGCGCCAATGGCCCACCAGGGTAGGGATTTCCCGGCCAGAAAATAATCCTGGGTATTGCGTTCATGGCCCTTGGTCGGCCGCGAAACCCAAAGCGCGACGCCAATAATACCGATGGCGTAGACGGCCAGTACAATAAAATCAAGCGCCTGCAGCTTCATTTGATGATTTCCTGTGTTCTGGTGATGGCCTCGATTCAGGACCACACCACTTCTTATTCAACCCACGTTGTGGATCTTAGCCTGGCCGCTCTTTACCGAGGCAAGTCTACATGTTCAGCGCAGGAGATTGCTGACGCCTGAGCCCAGGTCGCGCGCGAGTTATTCGGGAATCTGCAAGCTGGTGACTGCGCTCTCCTGCCACCCGTAGCGAATGGCTTTGGCGTCGATTTTGTCCCCTGGGAGGACCGTGATCGGAGCGCTATAGACTTTCCAACCACCGCCATTCTGGCGGTATCCCAGGGACGTGCCGGGTGTTTCACTTTGGATACTCAGCAGCAGGGCGTGCGGATGGAAGTCCGGGGTCGCGGTGATCGGCTGCTCACCCTGGGGCCAGAAAGCGGCGATCATCGCCGTCTCCGGCTGCTCGCTCCAGTCCAGGTTGTTCTGCTGCCACACGGCCAACGCTGCGCGCAGCCGGTTCAGGGTTGTTTGGTGCGCGGCGCTATGGGCGAGGTTGTTCAGTTCAAAAGGATCGGCCAGAAGATCGTAAAGCTGTTCTTCCCCGGGGGGCTCAAACCAGCGCCGCTGGTCGGCATTTAGCTGCCCGGCCTCGAGCATCTCCCAGAGTGTCTGCATCATCGTAATGTTGTCGCGATAGGCCAGTCGATGGCCTCCTGGCTGCTGCGGATGCCAGCTGCGAATGTACTTGTAGTGTTGGTCGCGCACGGCCCGTTGTCTGTCGGCTACGGCGTCCATGCGATCCCGACTCGCGAAAATATACTGGCGGCGAGGTAATGAGGGGTCGAGATAGTTTTGTCCGGGTAGATAGTCAGGCGTCTCCACCCCGGCCAGGGCTAGGATTGTCGGGGCCAGATCGACAAAACTGATCATCTGTTCATCGATTTGCCCGGGCTCAAGGTGCGCCGGGCGATAGCGCTCGGGCCAGCGGATAATCATCGGCACTTTAATACCGGAGTCGAAAATCTCACGCTTTGCGCGCGGCAGTCCATCGCCGTGATCGGTGGTCCAGATAACGATCGTATTGCTGGCCAGTCCATCGCGCTCTAGCCTGTCGAGCACGTCGCGCACCTGAAGGTCCATCAGCGCGATATTGTTGTAGTGCCGGGCGATATCGACGCGCACGGTGGCGACATCAGGATAATAGGGTGGCACCTCGACCTGGTCCGGGGTGACAAACGGGTTAGCGTCGGGGTTACCGTAGTGCTCGGCTCTATAGCGCTGGAAGTTAAGAAATTTACCAGTGAGCTGCCGGGTTTCCAGCGGTGGGAATACGCCACTTTCGTGGGTCTGTAGGAAGTTGATCAAACCGAAAAAAGGTTGCTCGTCTTCACGCTGTGACCAGCTCGCCTCACCGCCTTCGCGGTCCCAGATCGTAAATGGCCCGGTTCCCGGGCGGATCTGGCTGAACTGGTAGTCAAGCTTGTCGTCGGTGAAGGTGAAATATCCTGCCGCCCGCAACAGTTCCGGGTAGGCCTTTACCTTAGCCGGTGGCACTGCCTTGTAGCTACCTGCGGGACCGTTCGCGGCGCGCATATGCTGCGCGCCGATCGAAGCTGGGTGCATGCCGGTGATCTGCGCGGCACGGCTCGGTGCACAGACCCCGGCCGCGGTGAATACATTGTTAAAACGAACACCCTCGCTGGCCAGGCGGTCGAGGGTCGGAGTGACGGCCACAGCATCGCCAAAGGCGCCAACCCGCGGGCTCATATCTTCGGCGACCAGCAACAGGATATTCGGTCGGGTGGTTCCGCTGGCCGCGACCGCTGTTACTGCCGTCAGGAAAAGTAGCGCAACTAGCGCCCGAGTCCCGCCCGTGTTACTCATCCATTTTTGCTCTCTGCGCATGTAACTTCCATTGCGAGTGGCGTCATCTGTGGTGATCAAGTTGTCACGCCCTGCTCGCTAATCAATTAGTGGGCAGACTCTTCAGTCGGCTATCGAAAATAGGCTCGCGGCTTTCCATTTCGGCCTCATGCACTGCCAGGGCGGCCTGCAGTTCAACCAGGACTTCAGGCTGTTCGGCGGCGATATCGAAGCGCTCTCCAGGGTCCTGGCCGAGATGAAACAGCTGTGGCGTTTCGTGTATCGTGCGTTTCGGCGGTAGCCCGTAGGCTCCTTCTGAGATGAGGCGAATCTTGTAGAGGCCTTTGCGGAAAGCCTGTAACTCCCCGCTGCGATAATAGGCGATAGAATCGCGCGGGCTGGATGCGCCGGTGCCAAGCGTGGCGCTCAGGTCCATGCCGTCGATGCTCGCTACCGGCGGCGCGCCGGCGAGGCTCAATGCGGTAGTAAAAACATCCAGCGTCGACCCGATGTCGTGGACCACAGCGGGCTCGATCGTACCCGGCCACCAGAAGATACCCGGCACACGCATGCCGCCTTCAAAGGTCGTGCCCTTGCCGTTGCTCAACAGACCGGCGTTGCCGGCGTGGTGCTGCATTGCCAGCCAGGGGCCGTTGTCGCTGCTGAAGAACACCAGGGTATTCTTCTGCAGGCCTTGTTGTTCCAACACGCGACGAATCTCACCAACGCTCCAGTCAATTTCTTCTATAACGTCACCGTAGCGTCCGCCGAGACTGCGCCCATCGAACTCCGCACTGCGAAACAGCGGGGTGTGCGGCATGTTGTAGGGCAGGTAGAGTAAAAAGGGCTGCTCACCGGCCTCACGGATGAAGCGCTGGGCCTCCTCGGTGTAGCGCCGGGTCAAGGTGCGCTGATCCGCCGGGCGTTCTACCAGTTCATCGCTGTAGCCATCATCGGTGTGGCTACTTCGCAGCAGCGGCACATTCCAGTACTCAACTTTCGGATCCCGGTATTTTGGGTAACGGCTGGCAATTTCCTGCTTGATCGCCTTGTTGTTGCCGGCCGCCGCCAGGGCGAGCATCTCTTCCAGGGTCATGTGCTCAACCCATTCCATGTCGTTGGAATAGGGCAGACCGAACCAGTAGTCGAAGCCGTGGCGCGTTGGCAACTTGTCGGGTGCGTCACCCAGATGCCACTTGCCGATAAGCGCCGTGCGATAACCCTGAGCTTTTAGTGCTTCGGCCATGGTCAGTTCGCGCTCAGGCATGCCCGCGGAATCGTTGGGATGCAATACGTAGAGTTGCCGCCCGTAGAGGCCGGACCGGTTCGGCAATTTGCCCGTCATCAGGGCGCCGCGGCTCGGTGAGCATACCGGCGCCGCAACGTAGAAATCCGTCCAACGCTGTCCCTCGCGTGCCAGGGTATCCAGATTCGGCGTGCGGTTGTAAGGGTGGCCGTAGCTGCCCAGATCGCCATAACCGAGATCATCCGCAAACAGGATTACGATATTGGGCTGTCTCGGCCCCGCCTGCGTGCTCGAGGCTTTAGTACCCGCCTTGAGATCTGCGCTGAAGCCGCTTAGCAGCAGCGCCAGCCCGAGCAGAGTGATGAATTGCCGGGCCTTGCTCAGGGATGACAAAGGTATGCGCATCTTGGCCTGCCTGGGTGAATTGCTACAGCTCACTACTGAAAACGATAACCCGCCGTCAGCGTGTAGGTGCGCGGTGCTTGCCATTGAGCCGTGTCAGCACCACCCAAAGTCGCGTCGCCCAAACTGATCTGGCTGGCTACCTCATTATCCTCGATATCACTGGCCGCCGCCGCCACATACCAAGCATCGCTGGCGCTATTGAAGACCAGACGGGCGCCTGTTCTGTGATAACTACCCTGGTAGTCTTCGTCCTTGCGGTTGAAGGGGCTGAAGTACACTTCATCGGACCAGTAATAATTTGCAGATGCTGTCACAGACCCAGCCGCAAGATCCCAGCTATAAGCGGCGGACAAATATACGGTGGTATCCGGTGAACGCGGCAAGTCATTACCCGACAGGTCCAGAAGCTCGCGGCCAGGAACCTGCGGATCGTCGTTAAAATAATCAGTGAATTCCGCGTTGGTGAAGGCAAAGTTTGCCGTGAGTTGCAGCGCGTCGCTGGGCCGCGCGGTCAGTTCCAGCTCAACACCCTTCATCTCCGCTTCACCCGCGTTGCTGACGATACTGGCCAGGTCGCGGATGGTGCGCAACTGCATGTCGGTGTATTCGTAAAAATAGGCGCTGATGTTGGCCTGCAATTGATTGTTGAAGAAGCGGTTTTTTGCACCTAGCTCCCAGGCAATGATCTCCTCTTCATCGTAAGGGTCTGCGGCTTCTATTTGCAGGAAGCCGCCCGACTTAAAGCCGGTAGATACCGAGGCGTACAGCATACTGTCTTCGGTAATGAACCAGTCGGCCCCCAGCTTCCAGGTAACGCTGCTCCAGTCGTCTTCCTTTATAAAATTGGACCCTGCAGGTGCGGTAAAACCCTTGCGAAATATGTCGGATTTCTTTTCGTCTTTGCTGTAGCGCAGACCGGCCGTCAGTTTAAATGCATCGGAAATCTGGTAGGAAGCCTGGCCAAAGGCGCCAACCGAGTCGGTTTCGGTGGTGCTCGCGTTGCCGAAATAGGCTGGCTCTGCCAGACCCACATCAATTCCTGGAAAGAAAGGAAAAGTGCTCAAACCTTCACCTTTGTCGCTGAGCCAGTAATCCGCGTCGGTTTCCTCATTCAGCCAATACAGGCCGATTACCCACTCCAGCGCCTCCGCGCCGGTGGAGGATAGCTGGATTTCCTGGGAGTACTGTCGGCTATCCTGCGAGCTATTCTCATTCAGGATATCGGCATCGGAAAAATCCAGATCCCTGAAAGTATCCACTTCATTGTCCTGCCAAGCAGTAATCGATTTGAGCGCAACCGCGCCCAGGTCCCAATTCAGGATCACAGTGGCGCCCTGGCGGCTATTGTCCCGGTCGGCGAGTCCATTGGTGCGGATTTTCCAGGGATCGTCCGGATTGGGGGTGGCCTTAGCGAGCTTGGGGTTGATGAAAAAGGGCGGCGGCGCGGGATAGGCGCCGATGGCCTTGGCCCCCCATCCTGCTCCCCCATCTGATCCGTAGTTGACGCTCAGCAAGGCATCAAAAGTATCCGAGGCCATATATAAAAGTTGCCCACGCAAATTCAAAGAATCCATGTCCGTGAGGTCATCTGCACCGGGAGTCTGGTTTTCATAAAAACCATCGCGGTTCTCATATTGCCCACTGACCCGCAGCAAGAGTTTGTTATCGATCAGAGGGGTGTTCAGGACGCCGCGCAGGCGCTGCTGGCCGTAGTTGCCGATCTGTCCCTCAAGCTCCCCACCCAATTCCTCATCGGGAGCATTGGAAATCAGGTTTATGGACCCGCCGGTGGCATTACGTCCGTAGAGGGTTCCCTGGGGGCCGCGCAGCACCTCGATCCGGGCCAGATCATAGAACAATGCGTTACCGGCGCTGGATCTTGCCTGGTAGACGCCATCGATATGAAATGCCACGCCAGGGTCGCCGGTGACCGTGGTCTGTTCGGTACCGATACCGCGGATGGTAATTCGTACGTTATTTCCGCTCTGGCCGAAATGCATGCCGGGTACCGACGCCGTCATACTAGAAATATCGGTGATTCCGCGCTCATCGAGCATACCGGAACTCAGGGCCGTCACTGCCAGGGGGATTTGCTGCACGCTCTCCGAGCGCTTCTGGGCCGTAACAATCACTTCCTCTATCATCGGTTGTGCCAGTGTTGGCGCTGCCATCACGGCAATGACCATGCTACTGATTGCGGCACTCAGTGCCGTTGTGGATTTAGGGGTGAACGGTGGATTTGGCATGGTCTATCTCCTATTGAAGTTGTCGCTTGTAATTGATCAAACGACACTACCCCGTATCCGGGTTTATTTTTGAATAGCAGCGCTAAACGCAATGAGGCTATCGAGCACAAGTTGCGATAGTTGTTTTGCAGGCAAACTACGTCTGCAAGTATTTATTTTTGGGCGGCAAGGGGGTCGGGCTGAAATCAGATACGCAAGCTACAACATCTGTCCGGTCAGAATTACGATATCCCATAGACTCCTCGCAGTATTTATTAATGTTATGCAAAGCAGTAGTTAATGAGTATACGCCCCGGAATTCAGCAACCGGTGTCCATGTCCGTCAACTGTGTTGCAGGATCGGACACTATCTTGAATTTCGCCCATGAGCCGTATTGAGTCAGATTTATATCTGCTAGGGTAAAGCCTCCTGTTGATCTGCTATCAGAAATGTCCTGGGAGGTAATGATTTTGATCGCTATTTCACGAAGGTCAATTCTCTTATTAACGACGGCATTACTAGTCCTGTGCTGCAGCATCGTCAGGGCTGCTGATCGACCCAATATCGTATTCATCATGTCGGACGATCATGCCATTCGTGCGGTGAGTGCTTATGGCGACAGTCTGGTCGCAACCCCGAATATCGACCGCATCGCTGCCAACGGCGTGCGCTTTGATCGGGCCTACGTGGGCAATGCTATTTGTGGCCCAAGCCGCGCGACAATGCTCAGTGGCTTGCACAGTCATGGCAACGGCTTCTACAGCAATGAATGGTCAGGGGAATTCAATTCTCAGCAACAGACCTTCCCACGACTGTTGCAGAGCGCCGGATACCAGACCGCGGTGATTGGCAAGTGGCACCTCTACAGCGACCCGGTAGGTTTTGATCACTGGGAAGTCATTAACAATATGTTTGAACACGGCACCTACTACAACCCGGAATTCAGAAGTCCATCCGGTGTGGAGCAGACCACCGGTTACGTGAGCGAGCTGATAACCGACAAGGCGATTAGCTGGCTGGATTCGGCGGCCGGGGGTGATAGCCCCTTCATGTTGATGTACCACCACAAGAGTCCGCATCGCGATTGGATGCCGGGGCCCGAGGAACTCGAAGATTGGGACGAGGATGCTCGAGTGGAGGAGCCGCCGACGCTTTTGCGTAACCTGGACAGCCTGAGCACAGGCCGGGGTGAAGCAAGAATGACCATCTCCGAGTATATGACCGACCAGGACGTCAAACTGAGCATGGCGAAGTACCTGAACCCTGAACAAGCCAAGTTGTGGGAGGCGGCATTTGGGCAGGGTAACCGCGAATTTGCGGCGGCTGGGCTTTCCGGAAGCGAGGAGGTTCGCTGGAAATATCAACGTTATATCAAGTCTTATAGCGCCTCGATAAAAGGTATGGATCGGCAGATTGGCCGATTGCTCGACCACCTGGAAGCGCAAGGGCTGATGGATAATACCCTCATCGTATATACCTCAGATCAGGGGTTTTTCCTCGGTGAAAACGGGTGGTTCGATAAACGTTGGATGGATGAGGTTTCATCGCGGGTTCCGTTGCTCATGCAGTGGCCCGGCAAAATCCGGCCAGGCACCGTGATTGCCAGTTTGGTTCAGAACATAGACTACGCACCGACCCTGCTTGACGCGGCCGGGGTGGATGCGGAAAAACCAATGCACGGCCTGAGTCTGTTACCGCTTATCGGGCCCGAACCCGTTGAGTGGGACCGTGACCTCTACTATCACTTCTACGAAAACCCCGGCTTCCATGGAGTCGCCCGGCATTATGGTGTGCGCACTGCGCGCTACAAGTTGGTCTACTACT
>JBLIIW010000080.1:0-16050 GCA_047635315.1 Halieaceae bacterium
GCCTCACCGACAACCCCAACCGCACCTTTGGCGATGTGCGTCTATGTTTCAACAAGACCAAGTGCAAACTAGGCAACACCGGTAGCGTCAGCCACATGTTCGACCACAACGCCATTTTCGTCTTCTCGCATAACGACGAAGGAGCCGTTCTTGAAGCGCTGATGATGGCTGAAGTGGATGTCAGCGATATAGAAAGCGAGGATGGGAAAGTTACCGTTTTCACACCACATACCGAGTACTTCAAAGCCAGACAAGCCATTATTGATCAATACGGTGAAACCGAATTCGAGGTTGATGAGATACAGTTCGTGCCGCAACTATCTACGCCTCTTGGCGATGAAGACCGGGCAGTCCTGGACAATCTAATCGATATGCTGGACTACTTGGAGGATGTGCAGAACATCTACGACAGTGCCACCTGAGGCGTTTACCGCGATATCGGATCAGGATCTACGTTGCAATTGATTCCCACAATCTCTTGCCAGGAAAAGAATAAGACAGGGATTTAAAGCGTAGCCTCGCGCCACTGCCCTACTTCCCAACCGAACGCATTCACGCTGAGATTCTGATAGTGCCCCCACCCTGACCAAATGTCTGCTGAGATTGAAAAGGTTGCTGACTGCGGGATAGGCACCCTATGATCGCTCCGCCAACTCAACTGCGTGTACCGCCGAAGTCTGCCACCCATTCCGTTTGAAGCCTGCCACCCGGACCGGAGCAAAACTGCCACCCATCGGAGCGTAGCGACGCGGGGTTTTCATTGGTACTCGGAGCCGGTGGTGCTCGTCAACTTTCCCTGGCGTTTTCTCATAGACGCTCCTGTGAGATTGATCTTGGAATATTTGGGGTCAGAGTAAAAATCCCATACGATGACGAGGAGCAATTTTTACTCTGACCCCAAACTCCTCTGACCCCAAACTCCTGCTATGATCAGGAGTAGTTTTTACTCTGACCCCAAACTCCCGGCAGCTACGCGCACTGAGCGACGAGGGCAGCATGGCGATTTGCGACTCCGGCATGACCTTGGACGATATCTCGATATGAGGGGTTGAGCCACCGGAACCGACAGTCTGCCTTGAGGTGACTCCCGACTCTCGGCCCGAAACTTTCCGAAACGCTCAATCGACAGGCAGCCAACATTCTCAGGCGCACTGATGACCGTCTGCTTTCTCCTTAGCAGTTGTTGGCGGCGTGGTGTGCTGGACTACCGGTTCGCCCAGCAGCGGCCGTTTCTAGCTGCCTTACACCATAGATCGACGGGCTTGTACCGCTAGCTCGCTTATCTCAAGATGAGAGAAAGCATTGATTGCCCTGCCACCATGAAAAGACCTTCATTTAAACAAATAGAATACATATTAGCCGTTGCGAAGAGCGGCAGCTTTCGACGGGCTGCAGACGAAATGGGTATCAGTCAGCCTACGCTCACTGCACAGATAGCGCGCGCGGAGACGCTATTAGGCGCAAAGCTGTTGGAGCGCTCACGCAGTGGCGCTTACCTCACACCGGTGGGCCGTTTGTTTGAACCGCAAGCACGTCGTGTTATCGAAGCAATGGAAGAGTTGGGGCAACAGGTCGGAGACTCCAGTGCTAACGAGAAAGCGACCTACCGATTGGGGGTTAAAGGCACACTAGGTCCCTACTTGTTGCCGCAGATACTCCCCGCATTGCGAGATACACATCCAAGGCTGCGATTTTACGTTCGGGAGGATTCACCTCGGGGGCTTGAGGAGGGCATTGCTAACGGTGATTACGACCTGATCATCACATCGTTACCAATCAATATTCCAGACTTAGTGCTAGAGCCACTCTTACGCGAAAAGATTCTTTTGGCGGCGCCTAAGGACCACCCGCTATCGCAGGTTTCTGTTTGGCAGGGGAAGCACCTTGCAGGTCAGCAGGTACTGACTACGGAACATGGTCATCAATTTGCGCTGCAAATTGAGGCTGTATGCAATCGATTGGGTGCCGAAGTGCTGAGAGACTATGAAGGAAGTAGCCTGGATGCGTTGCGCTTAATGGTCGTTATGGGGATGGGGCTAGCGTTTCTTCCAGCACTTTACGTTGAGTCCGAAATCAACGCAGATAGTGGCCTTGCGGTAAAAGAACTCGACGATGAGTCTATTGCTAGACTACACGTACTCGCTTGGCGGCCAAGTAGTCCGGCGCGGGGGTTTTACAAAGTACTAGCAAAAGATATTCGAACCATTATTGGGGCACGGCTGGGTCACGCCGTGCAGGTATTGGATAGCTTGTAGGCGGTGATGTTGCAGCGACCGCCATTTCGCCAGTCGCTGCAACCGAAGTAGCCATAGTAATCTCCGCGCAATTGCTTAATCCCAGTACTGGTGGACTCAAAGAGAGCGTAAGGGGCGCGAACTTTTCGAGAACATTGAGGCCAAGCAGGTTGCGCCCGGAACCAGGAACAACGATTACCTCTGTCGCCCCCAGATCACAACCTTGACCGAGCTGTAAGCCAGTTACCTCGTAGACACTCAATTTTCGAGTGCGGCCATCAGCCATGCGAGCCGCCACATCACGTAGCTTGCGTGCAGTACCACGATCATTAATGCGGTCAAACAAAGCGCTGTTGATCGTCGCCATAGCTGCGCCTGTATCAAGCAAAAAGGTGGAAGATTCACCATCAACACTCAAGGCCACCTCCAACGCTCCACCCGAACCTGCGTTTAAAGGAAACTCCACCATCTGCTGTGCAAGAGCGGTAGAGGCTATGGCCCAGAGCCCAGCGCTGCGAAAAAGGGCGTAGATGTAGGTCTGCATAATGCTGGCACTGCAATTGTTGCGCCAAACACTTACAAAGCCCTGCTTAGCTGCTGTGCCGTCAGCTTTCCGCGGGTGTGCCTCATAAGGACTGACCCACAAAAGCGCACTTTGTGCTCGAATACGGTGCTAAAACACCACAAATGACGCCATAGCCGCTAATTGATCGAAGGAAGCTGTCAGCCAAATCAAAATAGTGATAGTAAAATTCTATCACCAATTCTCAGCAATTTGGGCAGGTATTTGGTGAGCACAAGCTATAGTGACTCTTCGTCTAGAGGCTTTTATTGAAGTTCCAAAAACCAGCAGGAGGATCGATCCGGTGATGAAATCAAGTGCTATCCTTACTGTCACAATATTTGTCGCCGCGGTCGTGCTGGCAGCACCAAGCAGCGTAATAGCAGACAACATTTTATCCAGGGACAACATCGAGTACCGCTGGGAAGTCGACATGCGTGGCAAGCCTCCCTACAAACGCGAGCTTGTCCCGATAAATACAGTGGACGTGGCTGCTATGGAAATCGTTGACGCTGACGTGGAAACCGTCGTGGTGTGGGAGCGGGACTTTACGGGCCGCCCCCCGTTTAAACGCCAGCAAGTTGAGCTACCGGTAGTTGACGCAGCCTCAATGGAGTTGCCGCGTGAGGCGAGGCCGAAAACCACCACCTTCCGCGGGCGGCCACCGTTCAAACGGCATCGGTAACGCGTTGTAGGTTCGACGAGCGTAATCAAGGGCAATTCATTAAAGCCTGCGCGTCAAAGGAAACTTGTTGAACATTCAAAGCACTCCTCCCCTCGGCGCTGATCCCATGGAACAGCGCCTTTTTTATTTTTCAGTTCAGCGTCTGCATTTTGTTACATTCCGCAAAAAGGAGATTGGTGGATGTCTGCGCTCTCAAGAGCAGACCTTCCCTCGCGCATATGCCCAGCTGCCGCTGCAGACCCGGAGCTGAACCTCTACATCGCGTCGAGAATCTCCAGCATACCGGCGCTTATTCTTGTGGGATCGCTGGTCGTGTTGTTCGAAAAAACGACGATCAGCAGGTCGCGCTCCGGGTCGAGGATGAAGTGGCTGCGAAACCCAACGATATACCCCTCATGGATGATTAACCCGTCTCCCAGAAACAGGCCATAGCCATACCACGTTGGTGCACCCCTTGCGTATATCTCGCCGGTTTCCACCACGGGGCTGGGCATCCGACGGACGGAGTTCTGAGCCAGCACAGGGTTCTCTGGATCTACGTATAGCCGTGACCATCGATAGAAGTCATCCAGAGTCGTAACCAGCCCACCATCAGGTGCAGTCACGGGCAGCGTCACCACGGTATCTTTTGTGTGCTGCTGAAGCGCCTCATCCCAACGATGACCCGAGGCCTCATTCGAAACCGGCACATGCCCAACAACGTGCAGTCGCGAGGACTCCATCCCCATTGGCTGCAGCAACTCCGTTTCTACGAAGCGATGGTAGGGAATCCCCGATTGCTACTCGATGATTAATCACAGCAGCGTGAATCCGATATTTGAGTACTTGTACTGCGAGCCCGGCATAAACTCGAGTTCACGGCCCGGGGCCTCTCGCACCGTCCCAGCGACGGTGTCGCCCAAACAAAATCCGTCCACCACGTTGTCGTAATCAGGAATGCCGCTGGAGTGGGACAATAGATGGTGTACCGAGATACCGTCCCACTTAGCCGATTGGTACCGATCCGGGAGGTATCGATTGATTGGGGCCTCGAGGTCAATCTTGTTTCGCTCCGCCAACAGGAGCACAGCGGCCGCTGTGAATTGTTTGCTTAGGGACGCCACATGGAAGGCATGTCTTCACGCGGTTCCCTGCCTCGCCAGAGGTAAAACCATATCCCCTAGCGTGCAGGACTGCACCACGGCTCATCGCAAGCGCGACACCCGTGAACCGTTCTTCTTGAACTATCTCAAGCAGAAAGCTCTCAAGCTCAGATTGAATAACTACCCGAGAGGACGGTAGCTCTGCAACTGCGCTCGCCATAACGAAGGCTAATGCGATAAAAAGCGTGAACTGGAGGCGAACCAACATTCCGCTGCCCTCCGATGGGCCGCGTCAATTGTTCGAAGCCTATACCAGCGACGCTGCAAACACCTACCGCTGTAAACTTACTCAATCGCTATGAAACCGTAACGTGTGATGGCGAGCCGTCAGCGGGCGGCTGGACAGCAGCGCATCGACAGCCTCCAGCGCCTCCAGCAACGGTTGCACTCGCAGGTCTGTGGCACGGAAGTGCTCTTCGGCCATGGGCCTGATGCCACATTGTGTCGGCAGGATCTGCCCCATCTCACTCAGCTGATACAGGGTTGGCAGGAATACAAACTGAATCCATTGCGGAAGCGACAGCGTGTCCACAGCAAAAGGCTGATCCGAGGCCAGCGCCTCGGCGCTGGGTGCCTGGCTTTCCCACAGCGACAACTGGCGCAGTTCTGATTCGATATCAATTAGTACCGCAACCACCTCAGTGTACACTATTCACATTCCTCATACTGACCACGCGCAATCGTGCAAAATATCCATATAAAACAGCAACTAATACAGAATTATACCAGTGCTTCACTGTGGCATGGAGACCCTGAAGTCGCTATAGTGCGCGCCATTGGCAATGGCCCGAAACAAGGGCCGGGGCGCGAACGCCGCACGCCGCACGCGGAATATAAGACCCATAAGAATTAGTAAAACCAGTAGGAGCAAGGTAGGAGCCTGACAAACAATAAAAAAGCCGAGATCTTTAAGCACAATGCCCAGCAAAAATGCCCGCTGCAGGTGCGGCGCGGGCAGCGTCCGGCAATCAGGCAAGGTACTAAAAAATTTCTCCATACAAAAATTAGAGGATAAGCCATGACCGCAAGAATCACTCAGGACACCGCCGCGCGCTGGTCGCGCAAGCCGCTAGCCGCCGCTCTCGCCGCGGCGATCGCCGGTAGCACCTTCGCCGGCATCGCCCAGGCACAGGAGCAGCAGCAGGCCCGCCGTGGCAGTGCATCTGCACTGCTGGAAGAGGTCATCGTCACCGCCCGTAAGCGTGAAGAGGGATCCCAGGACGTTCCGCTCGCCATTACCGCTTTCGGATCAGACCAGATCGAAGCGCTCAAGGTCCGCGATCTTTCCAACCTGGCGGTCGGCATGCCCAACGTGGCGTTGGACGACGTGGGCACCTCCCGCGGCACCGCCAATTTCTCTATCCGCGGCCTGGCCGTGAACAGTTCCATACCGTCGATTGACCCGACCGTCGGCGTGTTTGTGAACGGTATCTTCCTCGGTTTGAACCAGGGCATCATCTTCGATCTGTTTGACCTGGAGAGCGTCGAAGTGCTGCGCGGCCCGCAGGGTATCCTGTTCGGTCGTAACGTGACCGGTGGTGCCATCCTCATGAACACCAAGAAACCCGGCGAAGAATTTGAAGCCACGGTGCGTGCGGCCGTAGATGGCGGCGGTGACGGTGGCCTGAACAAATACCTTATGGGTACCATCGGCGGCCCGGTTACCGACACGCTCGGCCTAAAGCTAACGGCTTACCTGAACGATGACGATGGCTGGCACCAAAACCTCTTCGACGGCTCGGACGTACAGGCCATCGAACAGCAAATGGTGCGCGGCACCCTGGTATGGGCTCCTACAGACCGTGCTGAGATCGTGGTCCGTTATGAAAATACCGATATCGATGGCGATGGCCCGGTGCCGCAATCCCATCGCACCAATCTCGGTAACCAGCCCGGCATCACTTCGCTTGCAGGGACTCCCTTCAACGCGGACCCGGACAGCTTCGATGCGAACTATGACGAGGTGGGCTATCAGAAGAACACGGTGGACTTCCTGACTGCCGAACTGAACTACGACGTGGACTTCGGCGAGGGCACGATTACTGCGCTTTACGGCTGGCGCGACAGCGAGAGCAGCGCCCGCGCCGACATCGATGCGCAGCCGGTCCCGCTATTCAACTCACCGACAGAACTGAACTCTGAGCAAACCAGTTTCGAACTGCGCTTCAATGGCCAGTTCGGCGACGCCAACGTCACCACCGGTGTCTACTACTTCGATCACGATATGGAATACGCAGAGCGTCGCGAGCTGTTGGCTGCACTGACGCCGCTGGTCAGCGGCGGCGCTCTGGGCAGCGACATTCCCTTTCAGATCCAGGACGGCGGCGGACTCTACACCGTAGAGACACTGGGTATCTTTGCCAACGTTGATTATTCGCTGACGGATATGCTCACCCTGAGCGTGGGTGCGCGCTGGTCTGACGAAGAAAAGTCAGCCAATATTGCGACCCTGGCGCTGAACACCAACGTCCTGAATGTCGGGGGCACGATCGGCGCGGGCACGCCGGTGTATGCCAACCCGATCACCGGCACGGATACGCGCTGCAATATCGTGAGCGGCCCGGCCTGTAACCTCGATTTTAACGACTCTGAAAGCTGGGGTACCTTCGCGCCGAAGATCGGCCTGGCCTACCTGGTCGGCGATGATGCCCAGGTCTACGGGCACTGGAGTCGCGGCTTCCGTTCCGGCGGCTATAACTTGCGCAACACCAGCCCCACGGCGTCACCCGGACCCTTCGACGAAGAGACCGTGGACAGCTTTGAGGTGGGTTACAAATCCCAGCAGTCCTGGGGCCGCCTGAACCTTGCCGCCTTCTACAATACGATCCAGGACATGCAGCGTGAAGTGAACACAGCTGATGCCACCTCCGGCGTCGTGCAGATTATCGACAACACGGCCGACGCCACCATCTTTGGTGTGGAAGCGGAAACGGCCATCAGCCTGAGCGACAACCTGCTGCTGATGGCCTCTATCGGCTACATCGATGCGTCCTATGATGAGGTCAAGTTTGATCTCAACGGCGACGGTATCGTGGACTCCAGGGACAAGGATCTAGACCTGCCCCGGGCTGCGAAAGTGACCTACAACGTGGGCCTCACTTACGATATGGAGCTGGGTAGCTGGGGCTACGCATCGGCGCGCATCAACTACGCCTACCGGGATGAGTCGTTTTACACCGACAACAACCAAGGCATCGTTCCAGAGCAGGATATCGTCGACGCCGGCCTGGACATCTACTCCAACAGCACCAGTTGGGTATTGTCCCTGTACGGTCGAAACCTGCTGGATACGGTGAAGTATGGCAACGACACACAGCTGCCAGCTGCGCTGGGTCCGATCCCGCTGGGCGGCACCTTCTCGCCGCTGGCCAAAGGACGCGTATACGGCGCCGAGGTCACCTACAACTTCTGATCGCCAGCCAGCGATCAAGCAGCCGGCGGCGCGCAAGCCCGCCGGCTTTTTTTTGCCCGGAAGTCCTGAGCTAATCGATCTGGCGCGTAAACGGCGGCAGGGAATCGAGGATCGCGCGGCCATAGCGGCGCGTCACCACTCGGCGATCAAGCAGACTCACCCGACCGCTGTCACTTTCCGTGCGCAGTAGCCTACCGCTCGCCTGTAGCAACCTGAGCGCCGCGTCGGGCACACTGATCTCCATAAAGGCATTGCGCCCCTGCGCCTCCAGCCACTCCGCCAGTGCCGAGTCCACCGGATCATCGGGAACCGCAAAAGGTAGCTTGGCGATAATCACGTGCCGACAATAGGCACCGGGCAGATCCACCCCCTCCGCAAAGCTCGCCAGACCGAGAATAACGCTGCCACAACCCCGGTCGATCTGCTCCCGGTGGCGGCGCAGGATCTCCTGTTTACTGCGCGAATCCTGCAGCAGTACCCGCGATACCCAGTGCGCTGGCAGGGCGTCGTTGACATCAAGCATCTGCCGACGCGAGGAAAACAACACCAGGCTGCCCTCGTCCTCGCCCAGCAATTTGGGTAATAACTCAATCAGTTCCGCCGTGTGCTCCTGGGCATTGCTCGGCTCGCTGCGCATGGCGGGAATGTGGAGGATCGCCCGGCTATAGTCGAAGGGACTGCTGACCACCTTGAAATTCGCATTCGCCGGCACCCCGGAGCGGGCTCGAAAACGATCGAAACTACCCAGCGCCGTCAGCGTCGCCGAGGTCAAGATGGCGCCAGCTGCGCGATCCCAAAGCTGCTCCCGGAGAATATCGGCGGCGAGAATATGGCTGCAATGAAAGTCCATATCGCTGTCCGCATCACCATCCCGGCGCCGCAACCAGCGCGCCCGGGGCGGCGACTCTTGCTCCGCGTCGGCGGCAAAGTCTTGCCACAGGGCCAGGGTGCCCTCGGCCCGGGACAACATGGCGCCCAGAGCCATCTGCCACGCTTCCAGCTCATCGCGATGGGCGGCGAAATCATCGCTCTGCACAGCGTCATCGATGGCGGACTCAAGCGTAGTCAGCCTTCCGACCAGCCTGCCCCACTGCTGCGCGAGCCCGGTGGCCAGTGACTTCAGGGAGTCGGGAACGCGACCGGCGGGAAAGCGCAGCTGCAGTGGATCCTCACTGTGCTCCAGCAGCAGGGCGCCCTGATCACCCGCATGCTCTATGGCAACAGCGATGTCCTCGAAGAGGGGCGCCAGAGGCTCCAGTACGGCGCCAATCCCGGGCAGCTGGCCAAGCAGCGGTGCGGCCTTGGCGAGGGCTCGGCGGCCCTCATCGAGCCACGCACGCGCCGACGGCAGCCTGCAGAAAGTGGCGAAATGAGAGAGGGCCTTATCCGGCAGATGATGCCCCTCATCAAAAATGTAGATGGTATCTTCGGGCGCCGAGAGGATCGCACCACCCCCGAGAGACAGGTCCGACAGCACCAGATCGTGATTGGTGACGACGAGATCGGCCTCCTGCAGGCCATCGCGGGCCCGGTAGAAGCTGCATTGGCCGATGTTTGGGCAGCGGCGTCCGGTGCACTGTCCCTGGTCCGCGGTAATAGGAAACCAGTCGGCGTCATCAATACTGGCGGGCCAGCTATCCCGATCACCGTTCCAGTCGCCGCGCCCGAGTGCGTCGAGCATCAGGGGATAGCTGTCCAGAGCGCTCTGCGCGAGGCTTGGCGCCAGTTCATCGGGATACAGGCCCAGAGACTGTCCCGAATGAGAGCCCTGGGCCAATATGCGGTCGAGCTGGGACAGGCACAGGTAGCGCCGGCGACCCTTGGCCAGCACAAAATCAAAGCTCAGGTCGCTGCCCGCGAGAATATCCGGGAGATCCTTGTTAACCAGTTGCTCCTGTAGGGCTACGGTGGCTGTGGCCACCACCAGGCGCTTGCCCAGGGCTCTGGCCATGATCATCGCCGGCAGAACATAGGCGATAGTTTTGCCCGTACCGGTACCCGCTTCGATCACCGCAATGGCCGGCGCCGGGTCCCCCGCGGCATCCGGAGCCTCAGTGGACGGTTCACTCGGGGCAATTCTCGCCAGGGTGTTGGCGACCTCGGCGATCATCTGCCGCTGCCCCCAGCGCGGCGCGAGGCCCCGCGCTTCGATGATGGCGACGTAGGCTTCCCGAATCGCTGCCTTGCTGGCGTCGCTGACGGCGCTCACTGGTATTCGGGTAGCCCCAGCTTGCTGACCACCGCATTGGCATAGCTGGCCAGTGCGAAGCGCTGCTCGCCCTCCGCGAGGGCATCGATTCGCCCATGAAATGCGGCCTCACTGCAACTACCCTCCGCCACCGGTAGCACCGGAAGCTCCGCGTCCCCGTGAAGACGACGGTAGGCCCACAGGTTCACCGGATGCAGTCTGTAGGCGCGGTGGATCTTTTCATCAAGGTTCTGGGCGACCTGCAGAGGGGTTTGGAAGCCGTCACCCAGTGGCGTACCAAAACTGATATGCACGCGGCCCTTGTTCCCGGCAATTCCCTTGCCGATGGACGCCAGGTCTTCCTGGTCGGCCTTTTCGTAAGCCCCGGTGGTCTCGCGCTCAAAGAGCTCATGCGCTTTCAGCCCATCGCAGGGGTCCAACTCATAGCTGATCGCCACCGGCACTATGCGCAGCGCGGCAATATGCTCACCGAACGGTTCCTTGGCCTTGTCCCGGCTGAGGGAAAGCATCTTGATGACGACCGGCTCGGTGCGGTCGACCCCATCTTTTGCGCGACCCTCCCGCTGCGCTATCCATACGGGCACTTCATCGCTCTGGATAGACTGCCGGATATAGCGGGACAGAAGGCGGGATGCGGCGAGCAGTTCCCGGGGCCCATTGACTGAGCGCTGCACCACAAAACTCTTGTTCAGGCGCATCACATCAGCCACCCACTGCTCGGTCAGGAGGTTATCCCCGATGGCAATGCGCAAAGTGTCGCGACCGCGCTGATGCAGGGCGTAGTTGGTAAACGCGGGGTCCATGGCGATGTCGCGATGATTGCTGATGAACAAGTGCGCCCGCTCGGGATCGAGATCCTCAAGACCCTCTATAGTTAAACCGGCGGTGCTGTCCTCGATCACCTTGTCGACATAGCCCTTTACGCGCTGCTGCAGGTCGCCGACCCCGTGCACATCACGCAGCTGGCGGCGCAGATAAACACGCAACAGGGGACGCAATAACCAGCCGAGGCTGCGCGCGCCCTCACCAAAACGCAGGCCTACCATCGCGTTAAGGAATTCTGGGGTTGCAAGCAGCCGCTCAATCACGGGCCGCACTTCCCGGTCGTTAAAGGGGCGGATCGCGGCGAAAGGATCTGACACGGGGAACTCCGGCGAAAAAGCGCTTAACCTTAACGAAAAAGCGCTCCAGCGTCATCTGGCAAATACGCCGCTCCAGAGCGCTGACGGCGCGCGGAGCTTCTGCTACTCTGCGCGCGTTTATACTGATCTCTGGGGATAACTATGGAAGCTGGCAATGCCGTTTTGATGACCTTCGGTCTGGCGACACTACTCGTCAGCTGGATACTGCTGCTGATCGCCGCCTGGGAAGAAGACTACGCCTGGGGTATTTTCGCGGTTCTGATGCCGCCCGTGGCCTATCTCTACGGTCTCTTTCGCCTCGACAAGGCGGGCCAGAGCCTGCTGGTCGCGCTGGTTGGCTGGATCTTCCTTTTTATAGCGCTTTAGGGCGGCGATACCCCCGCGCCTCTTCAGGGGCCGGGAGCAAAGCGTCGCTGCAGTTCGCGCCGTTCAAGGGCACCCAGACCCAGGCCCTCCGCAAGATACCGCTCAATATCGCCGAAGCGAATTTCGATGGCCGCCATGGCACTGCGTAAATAGTCCAGTTCTGTGCGCATCATTGGGACCAGCTGTTCGTCCTGCAGATGATCCACAGGATATTTCTTGCGCACCCGTGACATTTCACGCTCGGGCAGATAGTAACGTCGCGATAGAAGGTAGTCCGCCTCTACATCCGCAAGCGTCACCCCGAGCGCCAGCTGCAACATGGCAATGGCAAAGCCGGTGCGATCTTTTCCTGCGGAGCAGTGCAACAAAACCCGCTGTGCCCCGCTGTCCAGCAGCTGGGCGAAGACTTCCCGGTAGGCATCGGTCTGCGAATCGACAAACTCGCGATTGATATCGCACATAAACTGAAACATGGCCGCCGCGCCAGCGATCTGTCGCGAGTCGTCATAAATCGCACTGGCCTGGCTGCCGGGCGTGATATTGGCACTGATCACCTTCACGTTCCCGGGGAGCTGCGACGGCTCGAGACGCTGCTCGTCCTCGCGACGCAGATCACAGACAAGCTCCAGTTCCAGGCCCGCAAGCCGGTGCCGGTCTGCCGGGCTCAGTAGCGCCAGATGGCCGGAGCGAAACAAGCGTCGCCAGGCGAGCGGGGAACCACCCCGCCGCGCATAGCCCCCCGCATCCCGGAAATTCGGTGATCCCTCGAGTCCCAGACTGCGCGGCGGTGCGTCGCCCGGCGATAGTGCCGGAGTCGCGCCGTCAGTGATATCGTCGGCGCGATCGTTGCTTTTGTTCACAGGATTCTCCAGTAGCGTCTGGCCGGCAGTGTAGCGCAGGCACCGATGAGCGGGTCGCAGACGCAGGCGTCCGCTTTAGCCCTATTGACAGCAGGCTCTGCGATCGGCAGAATCCGTCCTCCAAAATTTTTGGACTGCCGCTGTCCGGCAACAGCCGCTGGCTTCATCGCCTGGCAAGTGTTGGCTGGAAGGTAATCGAGAGCATTCGACAGTATTCACAAGCAATCGAAAGCGCTCGACGGTAGTCGAAAGTAACGTAGTTAACCGAACATATTTAAGTACAGGAGGCCCACGTGGCTAACTCTCCGCAAGCGCGCAAGCGCGCCCGCCAGGCAGAAAAGCGCCGCTCGCAAAACAGTGGCCTGCGCTCTCTGGTTCGCACCAACATCAAGCACGTTGTTGCCGCTATCAAGGCTGGCAACGCCGAGCTGGCGCAAGCTGCCTACATCAAGGCTGTGCCCGTTATCGACCGCATGGCAGACAAAGGCATCATCCACAAGAACAAGGCTGCGCGGCACAAGAGCCGACTGAACGCACAGGTTAAAGCACTCGCCGCCTGATACGCGGTAGCCGGGTGCTGCTGCGTTGCCGCCCTTCCCGGGCGCAACGCGGTCACCGAGAGCGCACAGTAGTACCGTCGCCACATTCTGGGTAGTGGCGTGCAAAAACCCGCTCTCAAGAACGACCTGCGCATAAAGAAAAAGCCGGCGGCAGGGCCGGCTTTTTTGTGTTCCTGATCTAATAGCTTAGCTAGCAGCAGGCTCCAACCGCCGCGGGCTTATCATCGCCGTCGCTAGCGGCACCCTCCTGGGCATGCCCCTCGTGAAACTGCGCCAGCATGCTCTGCTCGTAGGACTGCGCCTCTGCGGTATCCAACGGGCGCTCCAGCGCCGACCAGTCGATATCGCCATCGGTGGTGAGGTTTTCGAACTCAAGAATACCCAGCGCCTCAAACTTGGGCCGGATGCGATCCGTTAGCAGGCCAATGCGGCCGAGATTCGGGATCACACGCTGGAACAGCAAGTTGCGGAAGGTGGACATCACAAAGCCCTCGAGCACCTGCTTGCGCGCCTCCTCAACGTCCCAGCCAAAATGACGGAATACATCCGTGGCCACCAACCGCTCGCGACTCACCACGCAGGCCTCGTAGGCAAACAGCGCGCGCTCCTCAATTTCCTCCTGAGAGAGCGCCTTCACAAACTCCTCAAGGTAGTTCACGCCAAAGGTAACGTGCCGCGCCTCATCGCGCGTCACCAGGTACACCACGTCCTTGAGGACCGGGTCCGGTGTGGTTTCGCGCGTGGTATTGAAGGCCGACAGCGCCAGGCCCTCGATGACGATCTGCATGCCAATGAACTTCATGTCCCAGCGCGGATCGGTGAGTATCTTGTCAATAATGCTCTTCAGGTGGGTATTGATCGGATACATCAGGCCGACCCGCTTCTGCAGATACTTGTTAAAGACTTCAACGTGGCGCGCTTCGTCAAAGGTCTGCGATGCGGCATACAGCTTGGCGTTCAGGGTCGGCGCACAGGAGCACAGCTGTGAAGCAACAAGCAGGGCTCCCTGCTCCCCGTGCAGAAACTGCGAGATGCTCCAGGCATTCATGTGCAGCCAGAACTCGTCCTTGGTCTTCTCATCCATGGCCAGATACGGCTCGTACTCGTGCAGGTTCATCAACTCCGGCATGCGATCCTGCTTGGGCCAGGGCCGGTCCCAGTCGATATCCATCTCGGGATCCCAATTGAGCTGTTTGCCAAGGTCGTATAGTTTCTTGATGCGGTCATCCTGCACCCGGTAGTCCCAGTTGTAGGAACCGGTCAGGGGCGTCTGGAAAATCTCCGCGACATAGTCGGCCTGCTCGCTGGTCAGCAGGTCCTCGAGATCCGGGTTTTCCCGGGGGCAATCGGCTTGCGCAAAGTGCTGGATCTTGCGTGGTGTCTGTTCTTCCCACTGAATTTTCATTAGATAGTTCTCCGCAACGGGTGATGACGCCCTTAACTATCGACGAGGAAGTGCATTGCGACAAGGTAGCTTCTTGTCAAAATAGGGTTATTTGTGGCCAAATTGAGCAATGCTCAGTAGTACACCCGCTCAATACGCATTAATCCTCCTGAATCTGGCCGGCGAGCACGGCGTGAGCAGCGAGCAGCTGCTCGCCGGAAGCACCCTGGCCATGGAGGGACTTACCGGTATGGGTGCACGTGTCAGCGACGCCGATTTCGGGGTGCTGGTACGCAATGCCCAGCGCCTGATTAACGATCCGGCGCTGGGACTGAGACTGGGCCAGCGACTGAATCTCTCGGCTCACGCGGTGCTCGGGCAGGCCTTCATGACCTGCGCAAACCTCGCCGAGGTTATGCAGCTTTTTCAGCGCTACTATCACCTACTGGCACCCGATCTGGTGCTGTCATTCACCCACGATAACGGGCATATGACGCTCGAATCCGTGAACACAGAAGCGGATCTTCCAGAGACCTTCGCGCTGGAAATGATCACGGCCGCTATGCGCAACACCCTGGCGGGCCTGCTCGGGCGCCAGGATCTTCCCCTTCGTTTTGAGTTCCCCTATGCCGCGCCTGCGCACCTTGCGAGCTACCACGAGGTTCCCGGGGACGACCTCGCTTTTGGCACCGCCGCGGCACGCTGGAGCTTCCCCCTGGGGTTACTGCAGGCGCCCTTGCCAAGCTCGAACCCAGCCCTGCGAGAACTGTATGAATCCGAGTGCGTGCGACTGCTCGCCGACCTTGAAGACAGCGCTGATCTCAGCGCGCACCCTTCGACTGCTGCGTAAGTTTGAGGGCCAGTACCCCAAACTGCCGCAGGTGGCGGCGATGCTGAACAGCAGCGCGCGCACCTACCGTCGCCGTCTCGCCGCCGAGGACAGTAACTTCCAGGATTTGCTCGACAGTGTTCGCGCGGAACCTGCCATCCGCCATCTGCGCGAGGGCCGGCTGTCCATCGCCAGCGTTGCCTATCAGCTGGGCTTCAGCGATCCCTCCAATTTTCGCCGCGCCTATAGCAAATGGGCCGGGAAGGCACCCGGCACCGTGCGCAAGGCGGCACGGGGCGACGGCCGATGAACGGCCGCCCTCTGGATATTCTTTTGGGGCCCGCCGCAGCGGCTCATATCGCCAGTCACGGCTGGCGCGGGGAGGATGTGCGATTGCTGCTGGGCGCATCTGGCGGACCCAAGTGGCTGATTCTGGGCCATCTCGACCGGGTGCTTTTTTCCGATTTCCTTGGCGGGGAGGGACGCGGCCCCCTTGAGGCGGTGGGCTCCTCCGTCGGTTCCTGGCGACACGCCTGCCTGGCTCAAGCCGACCCGCGGGCTGCGCTGGACCGCTTCGAAGAGATCTATCTCAATTGGACCTACAGCGCCAAACCCGACGCACAGGAAGTCTCCGCCGCCAGCGCGGCCATGCTCAGGCACATCCT
>JBLIIW010000081.1:0-16033 GCA_047635315.1 Halieaceae bacterium
GCCTAGATTATCAGGTGGGCTATCAACGCCAGCAATGGTAAAGCGATGACCGTTCGAATGGCGAAAATAGCGACCAGCTGCGGCACATTCAGGGGTATCGCTGAGCGTGTGATAAGCAGTGCCGATTCAGCGAAGAAGATGAGCTGGGTGACCGATAACCCTGCCAGCACAAACTTGGCCACGGGCGCCTCTATCGATCCGGCGATAATCGCGGGCACAAACTGATCAAACAGACCTACCAGTAGACCGGGCGCCACCGCGGTGGCTTCGGGGATCTGCATGAGTTCCAGCAGGCCGATAAAGGGCCAGGTCAGCCATTGCAGTATGGGTGTGTGCTCGTAGGTAACCAGCGCCAGAAACTCGATGGTCATCGCCGCCGGCATCATGGTCAAAAAAATCTCTATGGTTGATACCACCCCACGGTGCAGGGACTGCAAGGGTGGCGGAGCGCTGCCGCTGACGGTGAGCGCCCTTTCCCAGGCCCAGGAGAGGCGCCTGCGATTGGCCGGTACATCTTCGCTGATTTTCTTGCCTGCGGCGGCAAAGTACCGGTCCGGTACATTGCGCAGGGGTGGCAGTAAGGGCGTCACCAGCGCGCACACCAGACACACGGCGATCATGCTGCCATAGAGTGGGAAAAAGTATTCCGGGATGCCCGCCACCTGCACGGTGAAATACACGAAGGGGATAGAGACCACGGAGAAATTGGTGGCGATAACGGCCGATTCGCGCCCTGTGTAGAAGCCCTTCTCGTATTGTCGACCGGTCATTATGACCGCGATGCTTGAAGATCCTACCCAAGAGGCCAGGGTATCAACTGTGGCTCTGCCGGGCAGTCGAAACAGCTTCTGGAAGGGACGCTGCAACAGCACCCCGACCAGTTCAAGCAGTCCGTAGTCGGTGAGGAATGGCAGGAACAGACAGCCGATTCCAATCAACACGAAAATCGTCCCAGCGACATCCACATAGGCAGTCACGCCGGTGCTTTTACCGATGATCCATTCCGGACCGACGCCAAATACGGTGAGGGTCGAGGCGATGCCTCCCACCAGGGCGAGTAAGGTCCACATCCAGTGACTGGCGATGAAGGCATCGGCGGCCGGCAGGCGGCGAGCGAAACGTATTGGGGTGAGGTTGTAGAGCGCGGCGACCAGCGCTCCGGCCAGAAACAGCGGCGCGGTAAAAAACCGCATGTTGTCGCCAATCAGCGCACGTATCTCCTGTGACATCACGCCCAGCAGAATGGTCCTGGAGCCGTCATAGGAGACCGGTAACAAGAACAGCACGACCCCGAATACTGAGCAGGCCAGGAGTTTGGCCAGCGCCGAGCGACTGTGTGTCTTGGGGGGAGCCGGTTGTTGTGTGTCAGCGGGATCTCGCGCTTGCTGCATGTTCCCGGTTTCCAAATCAGTGGAGTCTGCTGAGCGCGGTGTGAGCATCGCTCCTGAGTTGCGACATTGTACGGCCTCGGCTTATTGCAGGCCAAAAGTCTGGATGCCTATTGATTCAGGTCTTTGCAACCGATTCTCTGCAGCTAGCCTTGTTAGTGGTGCCTGTAGTGCAAGGAGCTAATGTACGTTCTCAGCGGAGAATTACCCGGTCGTCTTCCGCGCCCTTGCGGAGGTGGCGCCGGGGAAAGCAGATAGCGGAGGTGAATACCTTCGCCAGTATCGTTAATCCGTTGCCGTGAGCGACTTAGGGCAACACGTCGGCGTTGGGAGAGCGCGGATTGCGCAGGCTAAGCAGGAACGAAAGCAGCTCGTTTTTCTGCTCCGCAGCCAGCTCAACATAGCGATTACGCGCGGGCTGTGCTTCTCCTCCGTGGAGCATGATGGCCTCGTTCAGGGTAAAGGCCCGACCGTCATGCAGATAAGGTGCCGTGTCCGCTACGCCCCAGAGCTTGGCGGTGACAAATTCCCTGTTACCGCGGTCATCGGTACCGTGGAAGGTTTCCGCCAGAGCATCACCCATATTGTGCCGCTTCAAATCTGAAAACAGCGGCACGGCGACTCCGCCAAGCCCGGAGCGTCGAAATTGGGTGGGTTCCGCCGTGAGATCAACACTATAAAAAACATTCTGCTCAGGGTCCGCAGAAATTTCGGGCTGGCTATAGCTCAGGGTTGTACTAACCGTGTGCATGACCGGGCGGTGGCAGTTGGTGCAGCCCACTTGTCTAAAGCGCTGCTTGCCAGCCTGGGACTGATCATTCAATGCCAGTTGTACCGGTGTTTCCTGCGTAGTGACGAAAATCTCCAGCGCTGATACCTCGCCGGTAAATACTTCGTTGACTACGCCGTCGCCATCGGCATCAACATTCAGGCCTACAACCTCAACGGGCTGCATGCCCATGTGAAACATGAGCGCATCGAGGTCAAAGCCGCGTACGGTAGCGAAGTCGCCTTTGCGCCCGAACGGTCGCACCACAAGATCATGACTAACGCCCTTAACCGCACTGGTATCCACATCGCCAAAGTCATCGGCGATGATAGAGCCGAAACGAACACCCTTGGCGCGCAGGCTGACGGGTTGGCCCGGGTTGGCGATGGCCAGCGCCTTCTGCGCTTGCAGGGTGAGGGTCATCTCTTTGGCCAGTAGTTGCACGCCGCCGACCCCAAACAGGGACAGGGGGTTGATCAGACGGCCATCAAATGCCGCAAAGCCATTGCCGTTGGTGTCTGCTACATCGATATTACGGCTCAGAAACATTACCGAATTACTGATGCCGCCCGCGCCACCGACCCCCAGGATCATGGGCATAGAGTCGGCACTGACGATTGAATGGCAATCAAGGCAGGATTGGCCGTCCAGTCCATTCACGCGCAAAAAGGCGCCGTTGTCCTGCAGCATCGGCCGCCCGCCGGGCGAGGTGGGGTCGAAGAAATCCATTGGGCCATCGCCATAACCATCCGTGCGACGAAACTGCGTGGCAAACATGGTTAGGCCAGCGTGGCGAATATCTGTCAGGGACAGTGTGCCGTCGGCAATCTGCTGTTGTCGCATGCGGTCTTGGGCAGCGCCCAGAGCAGGCTCTTCGCCCAGCAGAGGCTGCGCCTGCGGCGATAACGGCAAGACTAATAATAGTAGTAGAGGCCCCAAAAAAGCCTTAGCCCACGGCCGCGTGCCCATGGGCGTCTCCGGTCTAAATCTGTTGAGCGCCACAGCGCTGCCTCACTCAGTTGTCAGCATGCTCAAGCTTAAGCAACTCGGGGTTATAAATCCACACCCAAGCACGGTCTCAAAGGCCAGGCTTATGCGAACCGGGCCGGGGGGGCGAGCCGATTGGCAGTTCGCCGCCAGACCCTGTCAGCCTGTTGAAAGTCTGTATTTGTGAAGCAACTGTCCACTGATTGCTATTCCACACGGTGGCAGAGGATACGCGGAGGATATGGCCGCGCCGGGGTGTCCAGACAGACTGTAGAAATGATATGCCCTCGAGGACTTCGTTAAAAGCGCTAAATCTTGCACAAAAACCACCTATTAAATGTTGCTCGACGGTCCTTTGATAGATGGCAGCGTTGTTGTTACTTAGTATGGATATCAACATTTTTGGGGCAATATTGTGAGAAAATTTGCACTTATCACCGGGGTGACCGGCCAGGATGGCGCCTACCTGTCGGAACTGCTTTTGGATAAGGGCTACGAAGTCCATGGCATCAAGCGTCGGGCATCGTCTTTTAATACGCAACGAATTGATCACGTTTACCGCGACCGACACGAAGAGGATGTGAGGTTTTTCCTGCACTACGGTGATCTTACCGACACCTCGAATCTGGTGCGTCTAGTACAGCAGATCCAACCGGATGAAATCTATAATCTGGGCGCCATGAGTCACGTAGCGGTGTCGTTCGTGAGCCCCGAATATACCGCTGATGTCGATGCGATGGGTACTTTGCGACTGCTTGAGGCCGTGCGCCTACTGGGTATGGAGAAGAAGGTCCGTTTTTACCAGGCCTCCACCTCCGAGCTCTACGGACTGGTACAGGAAGTACCGCAAAAAGAGACAACGCCGTTTTATCCGCGCTCGCCTTACGCGGTTGCGAAAATGTATACCTACTGGATTACCGTGAACTACCGCGAGGCCTATGACATGTACGTCTGCAACGGCATACTGTTTAACCATGAATCACCGCTGTGCGGAAAAACATTTGTTACGCGCAAAATCACTCGCGCCATAGCCAACATAGCCTTGGGTGCCCAGCGCTGCCTGTACATGGGTAATATCGATGCAAAGCGGGACTGGGATCACGCCCGGGATTATGTCGGGATGCAGTGGCTGATGCTGCAGCAGGATGTAGTGGCATAGTTAATTTGGCCGCTTAATAAGAGGTGCTAGTATCTCCTCATCGATTAAGTGAGTACAAAATGAAAAGCAAATCACGTCGCACCTTCAGTCCAGAGTTCAGGCTCGAATCCGCACAATTGGTTGTCGACCAGTAGTACAGTATTCGAGAAGCCGCTCTGGCGGTTGGTGTTGGACATTCGACGATGGATAAATGGGTGCGCCAGCTTCGCAATGAGCGTCAAGGGGTGACATCAAAACAGTCGGCGATGACGCCGGAACATCGACGTATCAAAGAGCTGGAAAATAAACTTCGTCGAGTCGAGGAGCACAACCTGATACTAAAAAAGGCTACCGCTCTCTTGATGTCGAACTCACCAAACAGTGAGCTAACGGCAAAGGCTTTAACGATGGCCTATGAGTCGCGTGGTCGACCGGAAGGGGTCATGTTCCACTCAGATCAAGGCAGTCATTATACGAGTTTGGAATTCCGCCAGTTCGTATGGCGATATCGATTGAACCAGAACATGAGTCGGCGAGGAAATTGTTGGGACAATTCGCCCATGGAACGATTTTTTAAAAGCCTTAAAACAGAATGGGTGCTGGCGCCTGGTTATCGATCGTTCGCAGACGCGCAACGGTCGCTCCTGAATTATATAACGGGTTACTACTGCCTGGTGAGACCGCACCAAAACAACGATGGTTTACTACCAAGAAAGGCGGGGGATATCTACTGGAACTCGTCTAAATCTGCGGCCAATATTACTTGACCACTACACCTTAGTCTGTAAAGCGGCATTGAAATCTGACCCACTATCGGCGCCGAATATTGACCCACCCTTGAAGGGTAAATCTGTCAGTCTCTGTTCTTGATTCGCCAGCTGTCATTGCCGGTTTCAATGACGTCGCAATGGTGGGTGACTCGATCCAGCAATGCCGTTGTCATCTTCTTGTCGCCGAAGACCGTTGGCGACTCACCGAAGGCCAAGTTTGTTGTGATGATCACCGAGGTACGTTGCTAGAGGTGCGACAGCAGATCGAAGACCAACTGACCACCACTTTTGGAGAATGGCAGGTAGCCAAGTTCGTCCAGGATCACCAACTCGGTATAGCGAGATAGCCGGTCTGCCAGCCGGCCACCCTTGCCAGCCAGTTTCTCTTGCTCCAGTTGATTGGATAGATCAACCAGATTATAGAAGCGAGCCCGGTAGCGACTGCGCACAGCCTGTCGGGAAATGGCAGTGGCGAGGTGGGTCCTGCCCGTTCCGGTGCCGCCCACCAAGACAACATTACGCTTTTGTTCGATAAAATCTCCAGTGTGTAACGCCCGTATCTGCGCCTCGTCGCCAGGCATTTTGTCGAACTCTAAGCACTCCAGATCCTTTGGGATCGGGAAGCGGGCCTGGGTCATACGGTACCGGATTGAAGGGGCCTGCCGTTCACTTACTTCAATCTGAAGTAGTTCCTCAATGATCGTTTCGGTTGTCTGGCGACGCTTGCGTCCGCCAGCCAAGACCGCATCGTAGACTCTAGGCATGCCGACGAACTTGAGGCTCTTCATGAGATCCATAACATCACGGCGTGGCATGGTTCACCTCCTTGCGGAAGCGGTCGTAGCGGGCGCAATCGGCCACGGGAGGTTCGGTCAAGATAAGGTGAGCCGGCGTTTCCACGTTCTCAGGGTCTTGCTCCTGCACACTTCGGCTCAGTAGATTGATCACAATGTCCCGGCTGGTTGAGCTCGACAACAGCGCCTGGTCACAGGCGTTGGCGACGGTCTGCAGATCGTACAATGGCACACAGGCGAGGATGTCGACGAACTGCCGATCCCAGTCTGGGAATCGCTTCAGAGTGCTGAGCGTTCGCTGTAGTGATCGCGGTAGGTTCCAGTCCTTGAAGGGGGCGCCATTGCGCAGTGCACCAGGCTTGCGCTCCAATACTGGGAGGTAATGCCAGGGATCAAATATCATCTGATCGCGCTGGAAGCAGCGAGGGTGATCAGCGACCGGCTCACCCTGGTGCACAATCACGATACGCTCGGCGTAAATCCTGAGTTGGACGGTACTGCCGACAGCCGACAGCCGACAGCCGAGCAGCTAACGCTATAGCGGTTACGGTCAAAGCTGACGAGGGCTGTAGAGCTGACACGCACCTCTCGCTCGGCATAGGCATCCCGAGGAGTGGTCTGGTGCTCATGCCGCCAGGTCTTTAAGAAGCGTCGTACGCTGTCGTAAGCGCCGCGCTAACCTTCACCTTGTAGTCCCTCATACAACCGCTGGGCCGTGCGTCGTTGCTTGGCTGGCACCAGCTGATCGGCTTCGAGCCAGGATGAAAGTACCGCAACGTACGGCCCCAACTTGGGCCGATGAAAGGAGCCCCCGATGGTACTCGAACTGGGTCGCGTCACTTCGCAGAACCTTACGGACCGTATTCCTGGACAGGTTCAGATCCTTTGCTATTTGCCGGAACGATTTGCCACCACCATCGGCTGCCAATCGTATGTTCCGTATTGTCTCCACCGTCAACATCTCCTGTAACGCCTCTAGCTGGAAAACCAGCTGTGGAGCAAGGTTGAAGGTGGGTCAAAATTCGACGCCGATTAGCCCTCTAAGTGGGTCATTTTTGCATGCCGATCTACAATTCAAGGGTGTGAAAGGGCCCGTCGCCCCGTCTAGCCGGCCCGTCGATGTGTCCGGATGAGCGGTTCTTTGGCGTTATACGGTAAATTCAACGGTTGAGGAGACATCGATTCGCAGAAGTTAACGGGGTGTTATAAGGGGCAGCCACTGCGCCGGCGGTGCCGAACTAGTGCTGTCCTGATATCACTACTCGATTTGAAACTCTTTAGGGAGGTTGCCCCAGTGTTCTCTCAATCCGTGTTTGTGGCTGTCCTGCATGGGCAGTTCGCTAAGCGCCTTTGGCCACAGATCACGAGCGCGCTCCAAGGTATCCGCAAGGTGGGGCTTGATGGCTCGCCAGGGGATGCCGGCCTTGCCAGCCCAGTACTCAAACTGGCTTAAAGAGCTGCGGTACCAGTCTTTGTCCTTCCCGAGATTGAGAGCAAATTCCTTTTCATCGCCCATATAGACCCGAGTGGTGAGGATGTCATAGGCCGGGGAGAGGACGGCTGTTACTTTATCGGGGTACAGCACGCTCCAGTTTTTGAGATGCGCGTCCCCGTTGGCCAGCAGGATGTTCACTAGCAGTCGACGAGCAAACTGTTGCACGTCGCCCAAGCCATCTTGTGAGTAGTCATAGAGCACCCGGGCAAATTGCTGATAGTTGGCAGAGCGATACTTGTCCTGTGGGTACTTCACCAGTATCTGGGCAAAATCCTCCATGTGGACGCGCTCTCCGTCATGCCGGTCAAAGCGCCTTATGGCAAAGGCATACTGTTCGTCGGGCAGGTTGATGGCAGGGAGTTGCTCCAGCTTGTGCAGTTCCACAAGCCGGATGTCGGGAACGGTGACACCCGCTAGTTTGGCCAGACGCATAGCCGTGTATTCATTGAGTGGAACATGCTGATGCGTGGTCGATGGGGTCTTGATTATCCAGTCCCCGAGAACTCCTGAGTCGGCGATTTGGTAGCGACCGTCCAGCTCGCGCATGGAGAACTTCATCTGTACGCCCGCTAGGGAAAATCGCTTTTTCTCATCCTTTGCCGGGACTTTGGGGGCGCTGGCTTTGGCTTGATCATCCAGTACGTAGTCGGGTACTGCGGTGGGTTCAACGGCGGTCGCAATTATTGCCCCTGGTAAGTCCTGCCCTAGGTAGGCAAAGAGCTCGAATTCGTTATCGGCGTGCGTTTTGAGTGCCTGCGCTAGGTAGGCTCTGAGAGCGCCCTCGGGCAGGAGGTTAGAGAGTATAGGGTGCAGCTTTTGCCGCTTTACCCAAGGTGTGGCGATGATTTTGGCAGCCTTAGGGAAGGCAGGATGTGTTATCAGGCTAAAGGTCGAGCGCGATTCATTGGCCACAAATTCAGGCGTGAATGTCAGGACGGTCCGCCCGTCGCGATACCCGACGAGATACGCCACTTGGGCACCATGGAGCGAGATCTCCAAAACACCCACGCCATCGCCACTATCCATCGGCGCTCTCCAGCAAGTCTTTCCAGGGATCGTCTTCAGGGGCGGCCTGTTTGACTGTCGCATGTGCGGCCAATGTGGCCCCGCCCTGAACCATCTTTGTTCCAGCCAGAATAGTCTCGATGTCTCGTGCCTTTTCCTGCGGAATTAGCATGAGTTGCATTTTGAGGCCTTTCGCCACCAATTCCAGCGTATCCAGTCTGGGATTACCTTTGGATTCAAGGCGCTGGTACTGCTGGCGAGACATGCCCACGCGCATAGTCATATCCTCCTGGGTGAGGCCTAGAGACTCGCGACGCTTCTTTAGCTGAAGAAGTATTTTGTCCATTGTTCGACCCGTGTAGCAATGAATAAGTTTCCTCAGACAATTATAGCAACAAAAAGGTTGCAATAACGATAAAAGGAAGCATATAGGTTGCTTTTTGATCTGGGCGCACTTAATTGGATGCAAAGCAACTTAAGTGTTGCTATTGAGTGCTCGTAAAAAGCGCCGCCTCGTTCGGCGTGTAGGCACCTTGCGATACATCCCTTCCCGAAACGACGAGCGTAAACAGCGATTTCTGGGATCATGCCGGAGCCTGCGCAAAGCTGAGATCGGGCTTGTGGCTCTGCGAGAGACCCGAGTGTGGATGCGCTCACCATCGTGCCGGTCAAAGCGCCGTATGGCAAAAGCATGCTGTTTGTCAGGCAGGCTGAAGGCTTTGGCAGCATAGGTCACCACGCACTCAGATGACCTGCCCAATCGACTCTTCGGGCACGACCACCGTATTCTGCCTCCCCAGCAACTCCACCAGCAAGAGCGCACGATCCTCACCTTTGGGTAGCTGGTAGATCCCGCTAAGTCCCTCGAAAGGCCCCGCAAGAATTTCCACACGATCGCCTGGCTTGTGTGGCCAGTCCTCTATCTGCCGGGCGCCTCCTTCCGGGGCTTGTTCACTGCGCAAAAACTCAACCACGTTTTCGGGCATGCTCGCGAGCACCTGACCAAAGCGTACCAGTGAGCTTACGCCTACCGTGGAGCGGATCGGCGCAACGGTTTGCTCGCCCAGCGGCACATCGACAAACAGGTAACGGGGGAACAGCGCCGCAGTTATCCACTGCCACCGGTTCTGGCGCCGTTTGCGCTCGCGGATGCGCGGCAAAAAGACCGCGTAGCCCTGTCCGGTCAATTGCTGTGCCGCCTGTTCCTCACAGCGCGGCTTGGTGTGCACCACAAGCCATGTCATGGGGTACTCACCCCAACACGAACAGCGACACTAGCTGCCACTTCCAGTTGCCGCAGGTCTGCCATATTTTTGCTCTCGGCACGTCGAATCGCGCTCAGCGCGTTGAAGGTATCGCTCAAGCGGTCGTGGGCGACCCCAATAAAGGCGAGTTGCACGAGTAAAGGATAGCGATCCAGCTTGCGGGGCAGGTTGTGCTGCAGCCACACCTGCAGGTATCTGCGACGCAGGGCGCAGGGCGCAGGGCGCCGGGTGCGGTGGCGTACTTGGTGAACACAGGATGCACCAGGGCAACAAACAGGGCGCCAGCGGCGTTTAGCGTCCAGTGATCACCGGCATCTTCCCGCTCAGCCAATAGCCTGTTCACCATAGGCTCACGGGTGCGGCCGGGGCGCAATATGTCCCAGTGCAGGTCGACTGTCAGCGCGCCGCGCTGAAGATTCACCTCGTGGCTGGCGTTCTCGGCCTTTGGACGCAGGGTGTATCCAGACTGCGCGAGGCTTGCGATGGCGCGGTGGTGTCAGGGTAAACGTAAGCAGTAGCGTGTTGGACGTAAAATCAAGCAGGGCGATGCTTGAGCTGCGGTCCTGGTAGCGATACTGCAAGCCCACGGTCAGGCGGCTAAGCAAGCTATATTCAAAGCCGACGCCGCCGGCCCAGCGATCGTCCTCGCGACCAAAACCACCCGTAAAGGCAAACTGCTCGTAGCCAAGGTCTGCCACCAGAGCGCTGCGCGGACCAATACTGCGGTAAAAGTCCACGTTGGCCCCGGTGCGTTCAAATCCACCGACGCCTTGCACGGCTGAGCTCTGGTTGTCCTGATTGGCTCCAATCGTCACAGTAGTGAGCGCGTCTGGTTGCCAGCTCATATCCAGCGTCAGCGCCAGTCCAGACAGGTTTGCAAAGTCGCCGTTGTAGCGCTCAAAATCATTGGGCGCCCGCCCGGTTGTCGCCTGCTACAGGGGGGGGCACACACGCTGCTTACGGTGCAGTTTTAAAAAAACTACGAAAAAAATCAAAAAATATTTAATAAGCACGTAAACTGATTTTGGACTCCAAATTCAGGTTCGATGGTGTTATTACCCAGTAGCCTCCATTCTCTTACCGCTCGTGTCGAGTGCAGTCTGCCTATCGTAGTCAGGCCGCATGAGGACAGTGGATGGCATGCGACCATAGAGTTTCCTCCAGAGTTTCAGGCGCTCCGCGCTGACGTCCAGGTCGGGGCTCTGAACACTGTATTACACACGCTTGGCAAACTCTCCGTGATTACCGTCCAGACCAGTGATTTGGTGGAACAGGCGCATCGATCGCTTATCAAACTTAATTGCGGGCTGTGGATCCGTCGTCATCCTGGTGACAACTGGCTAACCCACGTGACCTTTAGCTGGCCCGCGTTATGGGCAGACGTTAACGTTGCCAATCGGAAGGCTATCCTCGATGTCATCAGTGCTCATGTACTGGAAAGTTGTAAAAAGATAGAGACGGCGGAACGACGCTCCTAGCTAGCCACACTGCTCCGAGCCGCGCGCTGGCTACCCGGGAGTCAGCCTATCGGGAAACAGGCTGGCGGCCAGCATTAGCCTATGCGCCTTTTGCAGTTCATGATCAGCGGACGTGATATTGAGATCCTTCAGGCAGTCGATCGCCTGGCGGAGTACCTGCTCCCCGTCATAGCTATTCGGATCGATCTTATGTTCCCGCGTGATCAGAAAAATGGTGCGTGATGCTAGGGTCAGCAGATGCTTGTCTGGTTGGTCAAGTATTCCCTGCAGGGGGCTCGGCGCAATATCCTCGCCATACAAGATGTAGGCCTCCCAGGCAGCGGGTTCAGTGGGACTGGGGAGTCTGCTGACCAGGAACCTGACCAGGGCGGAGAGGTCAGCGAGAGCCGGCGGAATATCTGCGCTGAGCCAGTTAACAACGGCAGCCCCTTGCCAGTCCGGGTCGAGCGCCGTTATGTCCTCCAAGCGTCCGTTGTTAAAGTCGCGTTCCCCAGCCAGGCCACACAGAAGATTGAGCCGAGCGGAAAATCCGTGGCGTCGGGCCTCTGTATTGCTGCTGGTATTAACAAAGTCGCCGCGGCGTTGATCGCGCGCGTTACGCTGATCAACGTCCTGTCTGTGGGAATCCAGCAAGCTGATGTCGGCCATAGGGGCAGGTGCCTCGTTCACGGTTGATCCAAATAGGCCTTTATGCCCACACGATAGTCGGCAAGGCTGCACCCGGCAATAAAAGCGGCTTGCGCAGAGGGAAGGGCCGGAGCCCGGGCGGCAAGACCGGCGAGAATAATCCCGCGCATCCTCTGCTCAACACAGTCCCCCGAGCCTGCCGCGCTATAAATCCATGAGCGGATGCCCAGGCGAACATTCTGCCAATAGTGATTCGCCTGTCGCTCAGCGGCGCTATAACCGCTGCGGCCCACGATGTCTTGCACAGCAGCCAGATCCATGCCCAGTAATTCCTTGGTGCGCAGCACGGGATCCCGATCCTCCCGATGGCGCTCCAGCGCCGCCTCCACCAACTCATCTTCAAGCCAACAATATACCGAAGGTGGCTGCTCCGACGCCGTCATACGCGCGATAACTTCTGCGATGCCCGATCTAAGGAGATCGGGCATCGTGGGGTTGCCATGTCGTCTGTTTGCCAGGGCCGAGGGCTCCGCGGCACTCTCCACGGGCAAAAACCTGAAAAGCCCAAGATCGCGAGAACTCAGGGACGCCCCCAGGCTTCGCTGTACCCCCTGATGTACGCGGTCCTTCATCTCTCGCAGATTACCGTGCCAGTTGTGCCCCTCAATCGCTCGCAGAGCCCCCTCGTCGAATCGCCTGCTTGGCCCCGGAGCAAGGGTTGACTCTGCCTGTAGAAAACGCTCTGCCCACTGCAGGCACTCTGCTGGATCAGATCCTAGGGGATCCACAATGACTACACCGGCATCGAGTGCCGATGCCAGTCGCTCGTCCATCGCTCCCTCCCGCGCCAGTGCAGCGGGTGGCCGCGGCAGCGTGACTGCAAAGCGCTGCGCAGGCAATGCGACTTTAGTCGTGCCGGTCTCACAACGTCGTGTTTGCATGGCTTCGCCGAGCACGGCTTGCAGCGCCGCAGGTAGCTGCTGCGGATTTTTAAACAGCAGTAGTGCGTTCGCGGACCCCTGCAGAAGTTGTTCGAACCGGACTTCACTGCCCGGGGCCTGCCAGTCGCCACTTTGCACTGTCAGAAATTTGGCGGTGCTGGCGCTTGCGTTGACAAGCAGTGCCTGCTTCGCAAGGTCCTCGCGCAACGTCCCGGTCTCGCCAACCAACGCCACCGGCGTATCCGTCTGAATGAGCAAACTGACAGCAGCCAAAACTCTGAGCTTATCCCGCAGTGCGTAGCAGTTGTAGCCGGGGTCGGCATTGCCTGTATTCACGGCGCTCGAGCTGCCCAGGTCCGGGCTCGGGTTAACGCCCGCACTGGGAGTGCCCAGTGCCCGCTCCGATGGGTCGACATTCATGCGCGTGGAGGGATCGCCCTGATGGTTCTGCACCGCGCCCCCCAGTAGCTCGCGAACAACAGGTGATGATCCAGCGCAATACACCGTGTTGATGGGCTGCTGCTGCGCTTGGTCCAGCGCGTCGAGGGCGCCGGCAACGGTCGCATTGAGCGAGCGCTGGGCGCTGCGCGACGCGAGCCCCGCGTAAAGATGCATGGCCGGGTACCGCTTTATCAACTGCGCATGTAGCTGCGCGATCAGCGCGTTAATTCGCCAGAGGCTATTAACCTCGTCGCTAGCGCGCAGCACGACGCCTATGCTGTTGGATACCGATCTATTAACAGAGTCCTCGGAGCCAGTGCGCGTCAGAATCGCCGCTTGCAGTTCCTGCATAATTAATCGGTGTTGGACCGGATCGAATCCTACCTCATCGCTCCTCATGGTGAGGCCCACTAAAGCGAGTGTATCGCCGGGCTCGATTTCGATCGCGGCCATTTGGTCGACATCGTCCTGCAGATCTTGCAAAACAAAAAGCATACAGCGTTCACGATGGTGCTCGGCGGGAGCGGCATACAAACTGCTGAGCAGCGAGCGACCGCTGAGCAGCTTGATCGCCACCGCAGGTAGTCGTGCGCTCTGTCGCGACGCGATCAGAGTCCGCAGGGTGTGTAAGTCGATGCCCGAGAACGTTTCGATACGAATAACATCTTCCCAGTACTGATCGATTAACGCCTCGCCTGGCTGCTCCAGCAGTGCGCTTGCGCCGTCGTTAAAGTCAAATATGTGGCCGACGCTATCGATGTACAACAGGGCCTTGCCGATGTGGCCTATAACGGCCTGTAACTGCCGCGCGGTTTCACGTTCTCGCCGTATCAGCTCCATGCGACGCAATGCGAGGCAAATCATGTCGCGTGTTTGCGAGCCGATCCCACCAGTCTGTTTCTGAATGAACGTAATCGGGTCGCAGGCGGTGGCTTGGCTCACCACATCGGGATCGTCGTTTGCAAATGCCGTAAGAAAGATCGTTGGGATATTGCAGTGTTCTCGTGCGTAGCGAGCCAGTTCAATACCGTCTCGAACACCAACCGTGAAGCGCGCTTCATCGGTGAGATTGATATCAGTGATCAGCAGATCGAACTTAGCGTTATGCAACTGTTCGAGGGCATCCTCAAAGCTCGAAGCCTCGGCGCGGACACTGATGCCGATATCGAGTGTTTCCACGGTGTAGACCAGATCGGCGCGAAAATCCCGCTCGTTTTCCACGACTAGCGCTAAGTATTCAGGGGGTGACTTACGGAACAGGGCCATTGTACGAGTCTATCCGTTCTGTCCGTGTTATTCTGTCGAGAGAGTAAAAAAATCGCATGTAAGTGCCGAGCAGAGGAGCAGAGGAGCAGGCTTGTCGAGGGCTGTACTTCCTCTGATGATCATCCTTGCGGGCTTGTTGCATGCCAAAAACTTCATTCACGTAATAATTCAAAGTGGTAATGACAGAACGTAAATCTAAAAGCAGCGATAAGGGCTCGGCATCTGCTAGACGGGCCCAGCGTACGCCGGCCACGAGTTCGGCCGTAGCGGCTGTAGCCGGTAGGCGAAAGCGGTCATTGCCCGAGGGAGTGGCGCTGCCACCGCGACATCAGGCGTTTACTGGCGCGGAGTTGATGAGCCGGTTTGTATCAAGTGACAGCGGTCTGGGCTTTGCAGGACTTCCTGAGGATTCGAGCTCGCGCTGCACCTGGCAGTGCCCAGCAGGCCACAGCTATGTAGAAACGCGCGCGGCTCATCGACGCAGCAGGGGCTGTCCTGTTTGCGCCAGCTCCGTGGCGACGCGAATGCCCGGCTTGCTCAAGTTCTGGGGCAGCCAGAACAACAGCCTGCGCGCGACAGATATCTCGGCCTACGCGCGTGAGCCCGTTGCCTGGCAATGTGAGTACGGTCATAAATTCGAAAGGCCGCCGTATCGCGTGCTGGCCACTGGGCATCAGTGCCGGGAATGCCGTCGCGAGGGAAAGATACCCTGGTGCATTGGCGGTAAGGCAGATGGCACGGCGACACTGCCAGAGGCCTTCCCGGAAATAGCGTCCGAGTGGGACTACGAACTCAATCTGCGCTCGCCGCAGGAATTTGCCCCGGGTAGTCAGCGTGTAGCCTGCTGGCGCTGCCCCAACGGTCACTCCTGGTCATCGCCTATCTGCCATCGCACCAGCGCCGCGCGACACCCCGCGAGTTGTCAGCAGTGCAAGGCGATCGCTTTCAGCGCGCCGGAACTTGCCGCACAGTTGCACCCGACGCTCAATCCGCCGGGCATAGCCGAGAAGGTTCGCAAGGGTTCCAGCGAAGTACTGTTCTGGCAGTGCGAGCTGGGCCACATCTTCAGTGCCGCAGTGTCCGCGAGGCTGCGTCGCACCTATCCAGCGTCCTGTGACAAGTGCCGCTCTATAGCCGTAAAAGCACCGGAGCTGATTGAAGCCTGCTGGGCTTTCGAGCTCAATGGCCAGCATGACCCGGAAGTTCTCACCAGCTCCAACTCCCAGGAGGTATGGTGGGTGCGCGTGGACCGCCTGCATATCAAGCCGGCGAAACGCCAGGCGGAGCACTTTGAACGCAAGCGGATCGGGTATCGCTATCGGCGCTATATAAACAATACCCAGCGCGAGATCGCGCCGGTCAGGGAATTCCTGAGCGACCAGAAACACCGCACGGTCACTGAGGCTGCGGCGGCAGCGACCGCAAAACGTCGCCGCAAAGCCTAGTCTGCCAAGTCGTTTATTTTTGCGTGGTCAGCTTGGGGTCACAGCACAGCAGCGTGGCCGGAACCTCAAAACATAGCCGCATGCCGTCCTGGCCGACGATATGGGGCTCGCCTTTTAGTTCACGGACCAGGGCCACAACGTGGGCCAGCCCGCCGGTTACCGGGATTTCCTGGTAACCCAGGGCGACCTCAATCGCGGATGGTTCCGGCCCCGGACCAAAATCA
>JBLIIW010000082.1:0-15977 GCA_047635315.1 Halieaceae bacterium
TCCGCCATCGCCGCTGCCGCTGAGATCCTTGGAGAGGATGATGGCATCGTCGGAGACGTCATCGGGCTGGATCCACAGGGCGATGGTGCCCTGGCTGATCTCCCAGGCGGGGCTGTGCTCGAGGTAGGCGAACTGGTTCTCGCCATTGAACTCAAGGGCGCTGTTGGGGGAGCCATCGGGGCCGGCGCGCAGGGACACCGAGACGGCGGCCGTCTCGCCGACATCCTGGTAGGCGGTGACTGCGGGGCCGCCACGCAGGTCCGCGAAGCTGCCGCCGCTGTCATTGGCGAAGCTGTAGAAGGACAGGGCGCCGGGCAGGCTATTCCCCGCAAGATTCACGGCGCCGCTCAGGGTCTCGCTGGTAGCGGTGCCATTGATGGTCTGGCCCGTACCCGGCACCGTGCGCAACTGCTCAAAATACTCCCGGCTGCTCGCGTTGCCCGGTCCGTCGGTTACATCGTGTATATCCAGTTCCGTCGGATCGGGTTGTCCCGGTGATTGGGAAGTGACTTTTGGCGCCTCAGGTTCTGCAAGGGCCGCCAACACGGTTGCACTCGGCGACAGGCTGCTTACAGTGCCCGGATCACCGAGCTCGAGGATGCCTTCTTCGAGGAACAGCACTTCCCCGGCGCTGAGGTCGCGATCGAGGAGAAGGACATTCTCGATGGTGCCGGAGAAGAAGTACTTGAGCTTGTTGGTGGTGTCGCTGGGCCTTGAGGAGCCACTGGCGCCGAGGATGAGGCTCTGGTCATTGGCGCGGATGCCGGCGTCAAAGCCCTTGTCGACATCCTCGATCTCACCGTTGAGATACAGGAAGGTGCCCTCGGGGCTGAAGGTGAGGGCGAGGTTGACGGTCTCGCCGGCCTCGATGGCATCGGAACGCAGGTAAATGTTCTTGAAGCCCTCGCCGTCGTCACCTTGCAGGCGCACCTGGACCCGGCCCTTGCTGTCGAGCTCGATGTTGATGTGCCCACCGTCGCCCCAGCCGCTGGCATCCTTGCTGAACAGACCCTGGTTGCCGCTGATCCTGTCCGCGTTAAAGCTGAAGGCAATGGTTCCGGCGATGAGAGCCATGGTGTTGTCGTGGAGCACCTCGGCAAACTGCTGCTCGCCAGCATTGAAAAGCATGCTCTCATCCAGGGTGTCACTGCTGTCGCTGGAAAGAACCGCCACCGGTGCCCCGAGGTCGGTGGGCAGGGTGGAGGCATAGTCGAAGAGGTCACTGTCGGCATAGGGGTTGTCGATGTTAGTCAGTGGATCCCCGGTGACAGCGCCGAGATTGCCCTCGGTATCGCGGGTGTCGTAGCCAGAAGTCTTGTGGGTGCCGGTGGGTGCGAGGGCCTCGCCGATCTCGTCGATTGTCTCGACCACGCCGTGGGTAACGCCGGCTTCGATGATGATGTCATCGCGATCCACCGGATCCCCGTAGACGATGATCTGGCCGATCAGATCCCGGGTATGAGCGCCACCGTTGTCGCCCTGATTGGAGTAGATGGTAATGATGGAGACCGAGTCATCGACTTTGCCATCGTTGTCGGTGTCGATGAGACGCTGCTCCACCTCCGGCGTAACCGTATGACCGACGATGGAGATGGTGTCCTCGCCAGCCACGTAATCGGCAATGACATCGATGCCAAAGCTGTCGACCCAGTGATCGTGGAGTTCGTTGTTCTCCCCGGCGACGCCGGCCCAGTTGATGGTGCGGTCGTCGTTGACGTGTTCGAGGATGATGTCGCGCTTGGCATTGATCTGCGGGTTGAAGAGGAAGGTGTCGGCACCGTCACCGCCAACGAGGATGTCATCGGCGACCAGGGGCTGGTCCTCCCAGCCGTAGAGTTTCTGGCGTTCGGGATTTACCTCTCCATCCGGGTCCGGGCGCGTGGGCTGGCCGATGGCGAGTTGGCCGATGCGCTGTTCGCCGGCATCCGAATGGCTGATGAGCACATCGTCACCATCGCCGCCCAGAAGCAGGTCGGAACCGCGACCGCCCTCGAGAACATCATCGCCATCGCCACCGTCGAGCAGGTCATCGCCATAGCCGCCCTTGAGGCTGTCGTGGCCGGCGGCGCCATTGAGGGTATCGTTGCCGGCCTCCCCAAGGATTGTGTCGTTGCCACTGGCGCCGTCGATCTGGTCAGCCGCGGCGATCATGGGCTGCGGTCCTGCGGGGGCCGTGAGGGCGCTTCCGGGTCCGTTGCTGGCCAGTTCAAAGACCTGCTGGGCCGTGAGTACTTCATCGGCGCTGTCGCCACCCCAGATGCCGAAGTCGGCGATGGCGCCGTCGAAGGCATCGCGAAGTTTGCTGTGCTCGGCGGCGAAGGCGTCGGGGCTGTCGGTATTGGTGGTTCGGGAGGTATCGGTGCCGATGACCCAGGGTTCGCGGTTGGCGAGCAGGTAGGCCTCGGAGGCCAGACTGGGCAGATCTTCATTGCCCTCCTTGCGGGTCCAGCCGCTGTCCGGCACGGCCACACCATCGACGTACACGGTAATTCCCTCGTCCGCCGAGAAGGATACGGCCAGGTGTGTCCACTGGCCCTCCTGGAGGTAGGGGATGGAACTCTCCCAGGCGCGGTTGCCGGAACCGTCCCCGGTGGCGAAGCGCAGGAATAGCAGGCCATCGTCCTCGATGCCGAGGCGGAAGTGTCCGCCATCGCCGCTGCCGCTGAGATCCTTGGAGAGGATGATGGCATCGTCGGAGACGTCATCGGGCTGGATCCACAGGGCGATGGTGCCCTGGCTGATCTCCCAGGCGGGGCTGTGCTCGAGGTAAGCGAACTGGTTCTCGCCATTGAACTCAAGGGCGCTGTTGGGGGAGCCATCGGGCCCCGTGCGCAGGGTGGCGGAGACGGCGGCGCTGTCGCCGCTGTCTTCGTAGGCGGTGACCGCAGGGCCGCCGCGCAGGTCCGCAAAGCTATCGCCGCTCAGGTTGGCGAAGCTGTAGAAGGACAGGGCGCCGGGGAGGCCGCTGCCACCGATGCCGGGGGCGCCACTGAGGGTCTCGCTGGCATTGCTGCCGGTGAGGGACTGGCCACTGCCCGCCGTTGTACCCAGTTGCTCGAAGTACTCGCGACTGCTCGCGTTGCTCGATGGTTCGCTCATTTGGTTCACCTTGTGTGCTGCGTGCAGACAATAAAAAGCCTGGCAGATGGTGCCCGGCGCGCTGCACGCTGCGCCGGACCCTGCCGCCTTGATGCCTTGAGAGAAACACAGGGTGTGAACTAGTTACAGTCAAAAGGGGCCGATGGGCCTCTTCCATGACCCAGATGGGTCAAGGTGCCGGTCGCCAGCCGCTGGATGGCGCTTTTGCGAGGCCTTGACGGTTAGCGCGCTTGTCCCACGCTTGGGTCGCTGCGCTCAGCGCAGCGACCCTGCTGAGCCTGTATCGATGTGTTCGAAGCTTTCACCGCGTTTTTCGGCCTCGCGCAGGGTCCAGGCACGGTAGAGCTCGTCGCGGGTTTTCAGGCCCGGCCGCGGCAGCGCGTGGGTGGCGACATAGTTTGCCCCGGCGTGGCGGTTTTCCCACATGGCCTGATGCGCCTCGGCGATATCGCACAGATCGATGTTGACCGGTGGAATGACGTCGATCATGCCGCCGGCGATGCGCTCCTGCAGTTCCGCAAACTCCCGGGCGGTGTTGAGGTGTGTGCCGCGAATCTCAGCGCTGGGCATGAGGATTCGTCGCTGTCGCATCCACACCTGTGGTGCGTAGAAGCTCAGCCGGGTCCCCGCGAGGTCCTCCGCGTACACCACTTTGCCCAGGTTGGGTTTTACCAGAGCGCTTGCCAGTCCCAGTCCATCGCGGTTGGCGCGCTCAAACACTACGTCCGGGAGCCCCCGGCGGTCCAGGGTGTTGCGCAGGAAGGGCGCAATGGCCGAGCCGATTGGCTTGAGAGTGCGATCGGAAAACCGGCGCACCGCCTCTTTGAAGGCTTCCGCCTCGCTGAAGGGGTCCGGCAGTGCCGGGAAGGGGCCGGGCGGGTCAAAATCATCGCCCAGGCGCCGGGCGATGGAGTCGAGGCTCACGACGCCACCCAGGCGCATACCGAAACCCAGGGAGCTTACAAATTCCCGCTGTGCTGCGTTATCCGTCAGTACCGCGAGTTGTGCACCGAGGCTGCAACCCACTTCAATGGCTTCTATTGCCACGCGATCGACGATACCGTCTTCCGCCCCAGGTCCGTAGATTACCAGCACGCTGTTGCCCGCCCGCAGTTCCGCGCGATCAAACATTTCTGCCGGTGTCGCGCTGCCGGGCTTGCCCATAAAGGAAAAGCGGTAGCCGGAGGAGGCGCCGTAAAAGGCCAGCACGCCGCCGTCGCCGAGCAGCTGGAAGGAGCGCGGAAAGGCGTTCTCCCCCGCGTGTGATACCACGTAATCAATGTTGCCCTGCGCCTGTCTGTTTGCCTCGGCCACAAAATCGGCGCCCGCGGATTCCCACTTGTCCCACTGCGCGGGATCTTCCGGGACCGGGGTAAAAATATGCTGCCAGCGCGGGTCCTTGCGGTTAAGCGCTGCGCCGCCGAAAGCGCACACTCGTTGGCCGCGCTCCGCCGAAGAGACCATACCCACCACCGTCAGACCGCTCTGGCGCGCCGTGCGCAGGCAGTCGAAACCGGTGCCCGTGGCCGCACCCTCAACAAACAGGCGCCGCTTGGGTTTGATGCCCAGCGTCGTGAAAAGCGCCCGGTGAATCGTACCCAAGGTCAGCCCATAAGATCCCGCCTCTTCGATAGTCAGACCGGGGAGTTTCGGATGCAGCTGAGGGCCTTGGACGACGAGGAATTGCGCATGACTACCATCGTTGCGCTCATAGCCCTGTATACGGAAGTCTGCAGCCATCGGGTCGAGACCTTGATCCGGTGACAACAACTCGCTCTGTCCCGAGTAGATCGTCACCATGTCGCCGATGCACAGACGCCCCTCACGCACCAGCTCTTCGCCCAGTCGCGCGATCAGGGCGACGCCGCCGGAGCCGGTGATCTGTAGGTCTGCATCACGGGCATCAAACGGCGACACGGGAATGCCGGTTATGGCCCAGATGTCATTGAAGTTCATTTCCGAGGCGAGTACGTAAACCAGCGCCTCCGTAGGGCCCGGCGTCGGGGTGGGGAACACGAGCAGCTTCTCGGCGATCGCCGGGTCGGCGTGTGCGGGCTCTCCATTGTCGCTCCGCTTGCTCACACCCATACCGTACTGGTAATTCGGTACTGGAGTAATACCGGGGAAGAAGGGCGCATCGAGTGGCAGCAGATTTCCTTCTTCTTGCAGCGACAGGCGCACAGTCTGCTCCGCGTCGGGTGGCACCGGCAGGTACTTTATTGGAAGCGCTGCGCTGCGCCGTTCCAGGAATGCACGTATGCCTGGGGGGCCGGACAGGGGGTCACAGACGGCTTCGGCGAAACGCTTGGCTTCGTAGCGAAGTCCCGCTGATTGCCCGTGTCGAGCGCCGAAATTAATGACATCGATAATGCGCTTGAGGCAGTGCCCACGCCCACCGGCTGTCAGTTGGGCGAGAGTGGGTGCCAGTCGGGGGTCTTCGTAGAGCGCGTCTTCAAGAGGCAGAGGCTCCTCACGGCTAGCCAGGTAATCCCCATGCCGGCTCATGGCCTCGTCCAGGCTATTGCCGCCGCAGAGCTGCTCGCGCAGTAGCGCGAACGCGGTTTCCACGACGCCTTTGCCCTCCCCCGGTACGAGGTAATCAACCAGTCCGGCCTGTCGGGCTTCCTCGGCGTCGATGGAACGACCGGAGGTAATCAGTCGCACGGCTTCGAGCAGTCCGTCCTGGCCGCGGCGCTGGTACAGGCGTCGGGTCAGTCGCTGAGTGCCGCCGTAGCCTGGGAGCAGGTTCAGATTGATCTCCGGCTGGGCAAAGCGCGCATGCGAGCCGGCGACCACACAGGCGCAGGCCAGAACGAGCTCGCAGCCACCGCCCAGGGCCGGGCCATTGACTGCCGCGATGACCGGCTTGGGGAGATTCTCAAGGGCAGAAAATGCCGTGTGGGCGGCGTTGGGTGGCGTTTGTGCAGAAGCCAGATCGCCGGCCTCACCGACTTCCAGAAGTTCTTTTACGTCTGCCCCGGCCACAAAGGCGCTACCGGCGCCGCTAATCACCAGACCCTCAATATGTGGTTGCTGTGCCAGGTGCTGTAATACTGTATTCAGTTCATCCAGGGATCGCTCATTCAGCGAGTTGACCGGTGGTGAGTCGATGAGCAGCAGCGCTGCGAAGCGCCCGGTTACAAGTTCATGGGTTTCAAGTCGCAGGTAGCGATAGTTCTGCACGATCTCTCGGGCCTGTGATAGCTGTCCAAAGCTTTTCCAGCGCGCCACGATCCGGCTAATTTCCTCGACCACCTCGGGATTGCGCAGGGTCGAGAGATCGCCGAGGGGTTCGTCCAAGAGTATGGCGCGCAGTGTGCGACGCATGTATTTACCTGAACGCGTCTCCGGGAAAGCGGGGACCACCAGGAAGTCCGAGGGCACGGCTGTGGCGCCTTTCTCGCTGCGTACCAGTCCCTGCAGTCGCGCAAAGTCGTCGTCCCCAAGGCGGGCGCCGGGGGCTGCGATCAGAAAGGCCACGGGGGTTTCTCCTTTTTCGTCGTGCGGCGCGCCCACTACAACCGCATTACCCAGGGGTGAGTCCGTGCGCAGAGTTTTGTCACGCAAAATGGCGCCTTCAATCTCTTCTGTACCAATGCGGTGTCCGGACACGTTGATGACATCATCTGAGCGTCCGTGCAGGGTGAAGGCACCGTCTGCATGGGATCTGGCGTAATCGCCCTGGGTGTAGGCCAGACCTTTGGACCAGCGCTGGAAATACACGCTGGAAAAACGCTGCAGATCGCCGCGCCAGTCATCGCTGTCGAGGTTTTCAGCGTCGCCCCAGATGGTTCGCGCCAGATAAGGGTAGGGCTGCGTGATGACCAGTTCACCTTTCTCGCCAACTTCTGCCCGGCGCCACTGTGTGGCATGACCCGCACTATCCGTTTCCGTGGCGATGCGAACCTCGGCCTGAATCCAGGGGAGGGGCCAGGTCCTGGTGTCTGCCGTAAGCGGCTCGTGTTCTCCCCAGGGGCAGGAGAACACTATGCCACCGTGCTCGGTTGCCCAGTAGGAGTTGATATAACGTTTACAAATACGATCCATTGCAAATTGCTGCACCACCGGCGACACGGGCTCTGCGCAGAAGGTGGCGACTTTCAGACTTTGCATATCGTAGACGGCCAGGTCCTTAACGCTTGCCGGATCGGTCATGACCGCCTTGAGAAAGGTGGAGCCTGCTTTGAAAATACTGGCCCTGTGGCGTTCGATTATTGATGCGAATCGCCCGGCGTGCGGGAACAGTGGTGATCCCTCGGCGATCAGTGTGCACATGCCCAGGGCCAGCGGTGCGGCCAGCAGATAGGACTGCCCGGTGATCCAGCCGAGATCGCCGACCACATACATGCAGTCGTCTTCACTGGCGTCAAAGACCATGCGCATAGTGTGTGCCACACCGGCCAGCCAGCCCCCATGCGTATGCACGACTCCTTTGGGTTTGCCGGTGGATCCAGAGGTGTAAATGATAAAAAGTGGCCAGTCTGCGGGAACCGGGAGCGCCGGGTGGCTGGCGCAGAGGGCGCGACAGAAATCCCGGTCGGGTATTCCGTTGAGTTCCTCGATGCTGTCCAGGCCGGCTGCGCACAGCACCTCGCCGGTGGCCGCCCGGAGCAGGTCCTCGGACCACAGGTCACGAGTTTGCTTAACGATTTCCTGCCCTGTATAGCGCACAACGACCACGGCGCTGACGATGTGCTCCACCCCTGCGAGTTCCCGGGCAACACTGGTACGCAGGTCTGCGCTGGTCTCGGCGCCCAGGCTGTTCTGGGCTGACAGAGCGATTCCAAGTTCGCGCATGAGATCGCTGCGCTCTATAGTAATTTCGCCGGCTAATCCATCGCTTACGGCCGCCAGCAGTTGTGCGGATACCGCACCGAGACTGAATTGCGACAGTACCGCCTCGAAGGCCGCGATTGCGGATTTGCGGGGGATGAAGTTGTCCAGTGCCTGATCGGTAAAACTCTCTTTGTAAGGGACCAACTCCGCATTGCGATAACCGCCGTCCGCGGTTATCACGACCTGGGCACCGGCGTCGTATATGCGATCGGAGAGGGTCTTCGCGGAGAAACCACCAAATACCGGGGTATAGATAATCCCAAGGCGCTTGGCGGCCTCTGTGTAGTAGATCTGATCGAGGATATTTGGCAGGTTGAACGCGATGCGATCGCCGCGTGACAATCCCAGTTTTGAGAGCACTTCCGCGCGCAGTACCGTTTCCAGGAGAAGACGGCGGTAGCTGATCGCGACCTCGAAGACGGGACCGCCCCGGCCATCGTTCAGTGAGGGATCCCAGCGATCGCCTTCAAAAATGATCGCGGTCTTGCTGCCGCGGCCGCCCAGTACATGGCGGTCCACTTCGTTGAAACAGGCGTTGGTATGAGCACCGACATACCATCGATAGAAAGGCGCGGCGCTGTCATCCAGCGCCTGCTGCCAGGGCATCCAGCCTTCCGGGTGACGCACGGACTGCAGGGCATCGTCACCGACAGCAAGGCCTTCCCAGGAGCCCGCGCTGCTTCTGCGCACCCAATCTTGCCCATCGTGCCAGTGCAGTTCGCGAGCGGCAATAGCGCCGTGGTAGCGACCCGGTTCGATGCTGGCTTCCCGGCGTTGCCGCAGTTCGTCGTCGGCGCCGGAGAGCCGGCCCCAATGGTCCTGAGTAGTCGTCACATGTTCCCCTTCGATGCTGGGTTTTATAGCTTTGACAGACCCGCAGCCCCTGGAATAGCACGCGTGCGCAACAAAAAAAATACACTATGGGGGCTGTAATCTGCTGCATGTCGCGCTGTAGGCGAGGATCAATGCAGCGCCAGTGCTACGCCGCATTATATATCGTGCAGCACGCGCGGTAGCGGGTCCCCGCGTCGGCTAGTTGATGCGTATGTAAAGTTCCATGGGTATCATCGTTCGATCCCGCCAGATCCGAGGTTTTGTTCCCCAACCATGAACTACGCATACCCGGTGCACTCGACCATGCGTGGTTCGCGTTTCTTTGTGCTTCTACCGTTGCTGCTTGTGGTGCCGATGGCGGCGCAGGCCCTGAGTGGGTCCCGAGGCCTCGATCCCGAGGATCGCTCGGGCAACTGGTCGCTGGGTTTTGCTTACACCTGGCAGGATTCCGTATATGCAGGGGAGGACTACCGGACCGATTTCATGCCAACGCTTACCTATACGGGTGAGCGCTTCTTTTTGAATACCACGGATCTTGGCTGGCATATCGTTGATGCCAGCGATTGGTAACTCGATATTTTTGGCAGTTATTTTATTCAGGGCTACAACGACCATAGCTTTTTTAGCGATACCGGCGAGGTGCGCCCGGAGGATGACCCGCTTAAGGAGCTGGAGCGTAAAAACGCTCTGGAAGCGGGTCTCGAACTGACGCGAAAAACGGAACTCGGCCGTTTTTTCCTGGCAGTGAGCCATGATGCTGACGGCGTTCACAATGGCGGAGACGCGCGCGCTCGCTGGGCCAAGGTTTTTCGCGGCACTCAGTGGCAAGTAGAACCCTGGGCTGAAGCGAGCTGGTTCTCATCCGAAAAAGCGGATTATTACTTCGGTGTAGAGGACAGTGAGGTAAGCCCCTCACGACCGGCTTACGCCGTGGGTGTGCCGGCGCGTTATACCGCCTGGCGACAGCATCACTTCAACCTGGATTTGGCCTATCGCTCCTTCGCGGACGCCATTACTGAGAGCCCTGTAGTGACAGAGAGTGGCGTCGCGAGCGTACAGTTCGGATACCGCTAGGAGCTGGGCGACCTGCGTACTCCGTCTACGGGTGATGACTTCAACTTCTTTGGCAATAACGCCAATCCGACCTCCCTGCGACTCGCCTATGGGTGTACCACGGAGGCAAGCTTTAACAAGATCGTGCGCGGGCACATCAATTGCAGCGATGCGGACACGGGGCTTGCGAGTGTGTTTGCGGCCCGCAAGCTGTCCAATGATCTGTTTACCCTGGCGATTGAGGCGTGGTTGCAAGTCGGGCTGTCGCGGCGCTTTGAGAGCGATTTACAGGATGACTTTTGGGAGGGGGTGTTCGCCTTCAAGGCCTTGTATCGGCGTTTCCCATGGTCGGATCGTGTTGAAACGCGATTGGGCTTCTCCGCGGGGCTGTCTTACGCGGGCAGTGTCCCGTTCATCGAGAAGGACAAAGCCGAGGAGAAGGACCGGCGCAGTAGCCAGCTGATTAACTATCTCGAATTCAGTCTGGATTTTTGCCTTGGAGATGTATCTGAGGTCGACAGCCTCCGGGACTGCTTTGTGGGGTTTTATGTTCATTACCGTTCCGGTATCTTCGCCAGCGCAAATCTCTACGGCAACGTTTACGGCGGCTCCAACGTGAATATGCTGTATGTCGATTGGGAGTTTGATTAATTTTATATAAAAGCTTTAAAAACAATGAACTATGTAGCCTTACTGTTCCCAATTCTAATTTTATTTCTCATGGCGCAGGAGGTCGCCGCACCGCGAGCCGGCCAGTCGATAACCGTCCAGCACGGCATCGTGACCTCGGGGAAGCAGGTCGACCTGAACTCCGGTGCGGTCCCGGGCGGCGCGGTTGTGCGTGGCGCGCTGGGGCTGGCTTCTGCAAAGGGTAAAAAGTCGAGCAAGAACGCGCGCAATGCGCTTATCGGTGCGTCTGCGGGCAGCGCCATAGCGGGCTCGGCGCAGGGAGATACGCGCGGTATAGTCTACATGGTTGCGCTCTCCGGCTCGGCCGCAAGCATGCAGGTGGTCACGGATTAGCGGGAGATTCGCGTTGGTGATTGGATCGCCGTGGAGCGCGCCGGCGATACCGCCAACCTGCGGCGAGTTAGCGACGCGTACTGCGACTCAGCCAACGCCCAGGCCGTAAGTGAGGTCGCTCAGGAGAGCATCGAGGAAGCGAGTGAGTGCCAGGCCGCCAAGCAGGCACTGGTCGACGCGAGCTCTGTGGAAACCGCCGAATTGGCGGCCGTGAAGATGAAGCTGCTGTGCGCCGATTAGGCCATTACTGTCGCTGCTGACCGGTGCATTCGCCAATGGTGAGCCGGTTGGCTACTCTGGTTTTCCAGAGCGGCTATAATTTCTATTTGTGATTGAGAGGATGCCCAAAACCTTATGAGTGACAGTGGACGTATCCCGGCAGTGGAAATTGCCAGTGGCGATAAGTTTGTTAACGATCGCGGCATGTCCGTGATCAAGGACGGAATTAAGGCCAGTGCCAGTGTAGCTACCCGCCTGCCCAAACCAAAGTGGCTGCGGGCGCGCATTCATGGTGGTGAGACCTATGAGCGGGTTAAAACGATAGTGCACGAGCACCGACTCGCGACGGTCTGCGAGGAGGCGATGTGCCCGAATATGAGCGAGTGCTGGAGTGCCGGCACGGCGACGATCATGCTAATGGGCGATGTGTGTACCCGGGCCTGTCGTTTCTGCGCAGTCAACACCGGCAACCCGCGCGGCTGGCTGGATCTTGAAGAGCCGGATAACACCGCGCGATCGGTGCAACTCATGGGCCTCAAGTATGTGGTGCTCACCTCGGTGAATCGCGATGATCTCCCGGATGGCGGCGCGGGCCACTATGCGGCTTGTGTGCAGCGGGTCAAGGCGCTGAACCCCGGCACGGCCGTAGAAGCACTTACTCCGGATTTCCTGGGGGTGTTGGCGGATGTGGAAACCGTCGTCGACAGCGGCGTCGAGGTCTTCGCGCAGAATGTTGAGACCGTACGTCGACTTACCCATCCGGTGCGCGACCCGCGCGCCAGTTACCAGCAGACCCTCGATGTGCTCGCGCACGCCAAGGCCTATCGCCCCGATGTTCTCACCAAGACCTCACTAATGCTTGGGTTGGGCGAGAGCGATGCGGAGATTTGCGAGGCGCTGGACGACCTGCGTGCCGCGCGCGTCGACATCGTGACCTTCGGCCAGTACCTGCAACCCACCGCGCACCATTACCCCATCGATCGCTATGTCACTCCGGAGCAGTTCGATGAGTATCGACAATGGGGGCTGGAGCGGGGCTTTTTGGAGGTGGTTTCCGGTGTGTTGGTTCGCTCCAGTTACCGCGCTGAGCAGGTGCTGGAGAAAAACAACGTGGGGCTTGGCTGAGCGAACGCGAACCGTGTCCGCTAGTTGGCGGCCTCGCTCGCGGCTCGCGCCTGCAGTCCGAGCAAACCGTTATGGATGGTCTTCGCCCAGGCGGTGAAATTGCGCCTGACTTCGGCCATATTGCTCACGCTGTTGTTGAGTCCCCAGGTCGAGTTATTACTGTTTCGTGTGTCTTTGACCATGGCCAGCACTTCGCCGCTGTCACCGTCGGCGATCATGATCGCGATGGACATACCACCCGCGCCCTCTGAATACACCCGGCTGCGGCCCATCGTGCGGGACGGGTTGTCATCCTTTGGGCCGGAAGGGGCAATCGCCGTGATCATGGCCTCCACGGTAATGACATCGTCACCACCCGCATCGGCAAGCGCAAACGCCCCGCCCTCGGTGAGTTCCTGTTCCATGGCGTCTTTAAAAGCCGCCTGCAGCTTGGCTTTGTCGTCCTCCGTCAGTTCCCACTCCCGGTTGTAGCGATTGAGGGAGCTACTCGAGCTACTGGGTTGGATGATTTCGATATTGTTGGTGTCCAGAGGCATCACAAAAACGCGCGTATAGCGGGCATAGTCACCGTCCGGATCCACATAGGCCATATCCATGCGCGAGTTATCTACCTTGCTCAGGGTCCCCATGATCCGTTCGGCATCATCGCCGGTCTGGATCGTCGGGTCCCCGGCGCAGCCCAGTAGCGCTACAAGGGGGAGGGCGCCTAGCAGTAATCGCTGCGTGCCTGTGCTCATCATGGATTCTCCGGGGTATGTGTTGTTATGATTGGGGCCTTATTTTCGTTGATTACGCCGGTGTCTGGCAAGCTGGATCACCGCAGTTGTGGGCTCTTGCTATGTATACTGATCTCTTTTTTGGGGGCGGCGCATGAAACCGGTGTTTGCTAGGGTGGGCGTAGTCGGTCGCGGTCGCCAGGACGGTCTCGAAGAGGTGCTCGCGGATTTGCTGCACACCCTGCATTCCTGCGGTGCTGAAGTGCTACTGGAGAGCCATTTTGGCGATCTTGCGAACGTCGATTCCGAGCTGCACGATCGCGAGGCGATCGGCGCTAGCGCGGATCTGGTGATTGTGCTCGGGGGTGACGGGTCGATGCTGAGTGCCGCGCGTTCCCTGCTGGCCTATGGCAAGCCCATGCTGGGTATCAACCGGGGCCGCCTGGGATTTCTCACCGATATCAGCCCGGACAGGGTTGGTGAGGAAATTACCGCGGTGATGAAGGGGGACTTCAGCAGCGAGGAACGCTTTCTGCTCGAGGTCTCCGTGCAGCGCGCTGGGAATACCATAGCGGAGAGTGATGCGCTGAATGACGTCGTGGTGAATTCCGGCACCTCCGCGCAGATGATCGAGATGGAACTCTACATAGACGGGGAATTCGTCAATCGTCAGCGCGCTGATGGGCTAATAGTTTCCACGCCCACCGGGTCTACGGCCTATTCGCTCTCAGGCGGCGGGCCGATCATGCATCCGGTACTGGACGCGCTGCTGGTATTGCCCATGTTTCCGCATGCGTTATCCAGCCGTCCCATTGTGATCCGCGGTACCAGCGAAATCAGAATTGACGTGCTGGCGAGAAATCGTATTCACCCCCCCGTGACCTGCGATGGGCAGGTCAATATGACCGCTCGCCCCGGTGATTCGGTGCTGCTGCGACGCAACCCTGCGGTACTCACCCTGCTGCACCCGCCAGGGCACAGCTTTTATGCCAGCTGCCGCGATAAGCTGCAGTGGAGTGGCGCACTGGTCAACTAGATGACGGAACCTCTTTATCGCGCCGCACTCGGTCAGGATCTGCGCCCGCTCAGCGCCGTGCTGTGGCAGCAGCAGATCAGGCATCGTATCGTCGAAGAAGGTGGCGAGCAGGTCCTGTTGCTGACCAGTGAAGGCGACCGGCCCCGTGCCGCGTCTCTTCTTCAGCGCTGGCGCGATGGCGAGTTGCAGGTGACCCTGCGCAAGGTTCAGGGGCAGCGGACTGCGAGCAAACTGCCCGGTAGCTTGCTGGCAAGTCCCTTTACGGCACTACTGATCGCCCTGAGTATCGGGGGCTTTCTGCTTATCTATCTCGGCGCTCCTATTCGCTGGATGGGGATGTTGACGTTTGTTCCCTTTACTCTGATTGATGGGCAGCCGCTATTTGGCACCCCCGGGGGTGAGCCCTGGCGATTTATCACGCCGGTATTTCTGCATTTCGGATGGATGCATATCGTGTTCAACAGCTTGTGGTGCTGGGAACTCGGGCGGCGTATTGAAGGTCACTTCGGTAGTGTGAATCTGGCCGGGCTGTTTTTTGTTTGCGCCGCCGTGTCCAATTGCGCGCAGTACCTTGCCAGCGGGGCGGTACTGTTTGGGGGGCTTTCGGGGGTGGTTTACGCGTTGCTTGGCTTTTCCTGGGTAGCTGGCCGACTCAATCCCCAGTGGCGGTCCCTGGCGCCGGCGACGCCGATTATGCTCTTCATGGTTGGCTGGCTGGTTATCTGCATGCTCGGTGTGATCGATGTGCTGGGATTTTCTGTCGCCAACGCGGCCCATCTGGGCGGGCTTCTAAGCGGAGCCGTTATCGGTGGTGTGTTCGCGCTGGGCTACCGTGCCAGGCAATGACTTTGTCTATAATCCCGCCTCCGCCAATAAGGTGAGCCGATGAATTACCATGATTTAGTAGACCGCCTTAGTCCCGACATGCTGGCGCGACTCCGCAAGGGCATAGAGACCGGGCGCTGGCCTGACGGTCGGGAACTCACCCCTGAGCAGCGCGAACACAGCCTGCAGGCGGTGATCGCCTGGGAGGAGCAGCACCTGGCTCCCGCACAGCGAGTCGGGTTTATCGACAAGGGTAGAAAAGGCGGTCGCGCCGCGCCCGGGGCAGCGGACGACCAGCCGGAACCGCTGCGCTGGCAGGATAGGGACCGAGGGGGCTTACTATGAGTCAGACGCTGGGTGAGGGCAGCCTGCGCAAAATGCGCGGAGAACTGGCCGACGGGGTCGTGCAGTACACACTGCCCTTGGGCGACGCAGGAGTAGCTCTGAATGAACTGCTGGGTAAGCGACTGCGCCTGAGTTATCTCGGCGCGATTCACTGCATACACTGTGGTAGAAAAACCAAAAAAAGCTTTAATCAGGGTTATTGCTATCCCTGCCTCCGGCGTCTGGCGCAATGCGACAGCTGTATTGTCAGCCCGCAGAAATGCCATTTCGCCGCGGGCACCTGTAGGGAGCCTGAGTGGGGCGAGACAAACTGCATGATCGACCATATCGTGTATCTGGCCAATACCTCGGGGGTTAAGGTTGGCATCACCCGCGGCACGCAGGTGCCGACACGCTGGATTGATCAGGGCGCGACACAGGCACTGCCCGTGTTTCGCGTGTCAAGCCGTCTGGATTCCGGACTGGTGGAAGTGATCTTCGCGGCACATGTGGCGGACAAAACCGCCTGGCAGAGAATGCTCAAGGGTGCCAATGCGCCGGTTGATCTGGCGGCAGAACGCGTGCGACTGATGGGCGAGTGTGAGGAGGCGGTGGACGCGCTGGTTCAGGAACGGGGCATCGGCGCCATTACGGCGCTGGATAGGGGCGAGAGCACCGAGATCGACTACCCGGTGCTCGAATATCCGGAGAAGGTGAAATCCATGACCTTTGACAAACTACCGGAAATTGATGGAGTGCTGATGGGTATCAAAGGCCAGTACCTGATCTTTGATACGGGGGTAGTCAATATAAGACGACACGCGGGTTACGAGCTGGCTGTGTCGATTGAAGAGGGATATTAGTATGCGCGATGCGCAGCCACGTAC
>JBLIIW010000083.1:0-15872 GCA_047635315.1 Halieaceae bacterium
CCCCTCCGGTCGGCAGCGGGGTCGACTCTCCGCTGCCGACTCAGGAAGCGCCGGCGCAGCCCGCTGACCGCAACACCCAGGGTGGCGAAAGCGCGGTCCTTGATAAACTGCGACACGTGGTACGGGATGTTATCGGCGACAGCGCGGATAGCGCCTCCGCGGGCGATTTGCTATCAATTGTCGAGCAGCTTGCGCAGATTGTTGCAATCGTCACCCCGCGTACCAGGGCCGCACTGTCGGCGCGCTCGCAGTTCAAAGACACTCTCCGCCTGCGCCAGACACTCATTCGCGCCAGCGAGAACAACCCCCTGAAAATTTCTGTAAGTGACGAAGAAGCGCTCAGGAGAATGCTCACCAGCTCCGAACCGGGCATGCTGGGCGGAGTAGATGCCGTAAACCAGGCTCTGGGAGAGTTGGCGGCGCATCAATCGGCGCTTGTAGCCGCACTGAAACCAGCTCTGGGCGCGACTCTACGATCCCTTTCGCCTGAGGCTATCGAAAAAAAATCGGGCGGCGCGAAGTCTGAACGCTTGCCTATGATCAACAGACGCGGCAAGCTCTGGGAAGAATACAGCTCGATGTATAAAGAGCTGGCGGAATCGGATGGCAGAGCGTTGGAGCAGAAATTCCTGCTAGCTCTGGCCAAACACTACGAAACTGCGCTGACATCTTTTGAATCCTAGTGCCTCAGGGAGAGAGTTCTTATGACATGTAAAAAAATGGGGGCCATTGTCGGAGCCCTGTTTATGACCCTGCTCGCCGGCTGCGCCACCGTTGAGGAAGATGACGGGATCGTGGAACTGACCCTGAACATCAGCGTGTCAGAGGGCGTTAACCCGGACAAAAGCGGCAGACCTTCGCCTATCTTCCTGCAGGTTCACGAACTTCGTGACGCCAGTACCTTCAACAACTCGCGCTACCTCGATGTGTATCGCGACGCGCGAGGCACTTTGGGAAGCACCTATGTAGCGACCTACGAGTTTGGCCCCCTTTATCCAGGGAGCGAGGTCCAAAAAGTGATTCGGCTCAGTCCTACCTCAGTCGCGATCGGTGTACTCGGCGAATTCAACCGCTATCAGGAAACAGAGCACACCATGCTACGGATCGAGTTCACCCCGGGTGAGGACAGTAGCGCCTCATTTATCATAAATGCAGCAGGGCTCAAAAATGCTGCGAGCCTCGAACCTTAACGGTGAGCCCGATCCAGGGAAAATGGAGAATACACATAGATCCCTGATAGAAATACTCGCGCTAGCGCACTTTGTAAGTTATAACAATAGTAGAGTTTTTACTCAGAGCTGAGAGTGCCGCTTTCGGGCGGTCAACAAGGAGTTTCACCATGGCGAAAAACAGTGTTCACGACAAACTGAAGCGTGTCAGAAAGCCGCGCGTCCATATCACCTATGAAGTAGAAACCAACGGGGCCCAGGAGGAGCGCGAGCTTCCCTTCGTCGTCGGCGTCATGGGCGACTACTCTGGCGACAATGCGGAAGGTAAAAAGTCACTGAAGGAACGTAAGTTCGTCAACGTAGATAGAGACAACTTTGACGAAAGCCTTGGGAAAATCGCGCCCTCAGCGCAGTTCAAGGTGGACAATAAGCTGGGCGAGGACGGCACTGAAATGGCTGTCGACCTGAAATTCAAATCAATGGAAGACTTCGAGCCCGAGCGCGTCGTCGAGCAGGTGGAGCCACTTCGCAAATTGATGGAGGCTCGCAATCAGCTTCGCGATCTGCTGTCTAAAGCGGATCGGTCGGAAGAGCTTGAGAGCGTGCTTGAACAGGTCCTGCAGAGTTCTGACGACCTGGCAGCTCTCTCCACACAACTTGGGCTCGATAACGCAGAAGATAAGGACGCGTAAGACATGGCTGAGCAACAGACTGAAACAGAAGCACAAGGCGCGGAAGCCACTACCACCGAAGGTGGCTTTAGCATATTAGAGCAGGCAGTTAGCGCGACCAAGCAGACCGAACCGGATCAGGCCAAGGAGCTGATTGCAAACCTGGCGAAGCAGGCCATGGAGGGCACGGTAACCTGGGACAAGAACCTCACAGCCACCATAACCAAGGCGATTGCCGAGATAGATAGCGCAATATCTTCGCAGCTTGCTGAAGTGATGCATCACGAGAAGTTCCAGAAGCTGGAGGGCTCCTGGCGTGGCCTTCACCATCTGGTCAAGAACACCGAGACAGGCTCGGGAATGAAGATACGCGTCCTGAATGCGTCCAAGAAAGAGATTGCGAAGGATCTGTCAAAAGCTATCGAATTCGACCAGAGCCAATTGTTCAAGACCATCTATGAAAACGAGTTCGGCACGGCTGGCGGCGAACCCTATGGGTTGATGATCGGCGACTATGAGTTCAATAATACGCCCCCCGATATGGAGATGCTCAGCAACATTTCCCACATCGCAGCGGCGGGTTTTGCACCGTTTATCTCGGCGGCTGGCCCCGGCATGCTGGGACTGGAAACCTACGAAGACCTGGCCAAGCCAAGAGACCTCGAGAAAGTCTTCCAGAGCGCCGAATACACCAAGTGGCGCGGCTTCAGGGATAGCGAAGATGCCCGTTTTGTCTCACTGTGCATGCCTCGCACACTGGCACGAGTGCCCTACGGTGAGTCCACTAACCCCATCGAGGCCTTCCGCTACGAAGAATTTCCTCTCGATGCCGAAGGAAGAAATGTCGAAGCCGAACATGATAAGTTCTGCTGGATGAATGCAGCCTACGTTATGGGTACGGTAATGACGCGCTCATTTGCCGAGAACGGCTGGTGTACGTCGATCCGCGGTGCTGAAGGCGGCGGCAAAGTAGAGGACCTGCCGACCTTTAGTTTCCAGTCTGAAGACGGTGATGTCGATCTGAAGTGCCCCACGGAGGTGCAGATTGCAGACCGTCGTGAAGCGGAGCTGTCGAACCTCGGATTCCTGCCGCTTTGTCACTACAAGAACACGGACTACGCCGTATTCTTTGGAGGCCAGACAGCGCAGAAGCCCAAAAAGTACGACCGGCCTGATGCAACGGCAAACGCGGCAATTTCCGCACGTCTGCCCTACATCATGGCAACATCCCGAATCGCGCATTATCTTAAGGTCATGGCGCGCGACAAGGTCGGTTCGTTTCTGGAGGCGAAAGACGCAGAAATCATGCTTAACCGCTGGATCAGCAAATTCGTCAACTCTTCAGAGGGCGCCACCGCTGACGCGAAGGCAAAGTTCCCGCTGCGGGAAGCCACTGTAGAAGTAGCCGAGATCGAGGGGGCCCCGGGCTCCTACAATGCGGTTGCCTATCTGCGCCCGTGGTTGCAGATGGAGGAACTCACCACTTCTTTGAGAATGGTGGCGTCTATTCCTTCGGCAGGAGGTTAATCGGACGGGCGCGGTGTGACATCCGGAGTACTGGGAGAAGCGTCCGAGCCGCGTCACATCCTCGACCCAACGCTGGAAGCCCTGGCCAACCAGGTGATAGCGCGCATAGATGCTGTTCTTAACGCGCAGCTCGATGCGATCCTGCACCACCCGAAGCTGATCGCACTGGAGGCCGCATGGCGCGGCCTCCACCTGCTGGTAGAGGACCTTCCGCGGACGCGCCGCGCTAAGGTGTGTGTTCTCAACGTCAAATGGAAAGAGGTCGTACGAGACCTTGAACGAGCGCTCGAATTTGATCAGAGCGCGCTGTTCTGGCTCATTTACACCACGGAGTTTGATATGCCTGGCGGAGAACCGTTGGGCACTATCATCTGTGACTTCCAGCTGTCTCACAAAAATGCCTCTGATATGCGCGCGCTGAAGTGCGTGGCAGCGGTGGCGGAGGCGTCCTTCTGTGTGATGCTCTTTCCCACCAGTCCCTCACTGCTCGGCATGAATGAGTTTGCGGATTTACACCCCAGCGTGAGTCCAAAGAGCATTTTTCGAACCGAGGAGTACCTGGTATGGCGAAGTATCAGAGACGCCCCTTCGAGCCGATTTCTCGGATTTATGCTGCCAAGAGCACTCATGCGCAGGCCCTGGGGAGAGGACGGCGTGCGGCGCGGCGCGTTTCCCTACCGAGAATCCTGCGATAAGTTAGAGCACTACGTCTGGGCTCACCCGGGTTTTGTGCTGGCGCGCGTCCTGTTACGGGAATTCGATGAAACCGGTTGGTTCGCGCATGTACGTGGCGCGCCGAGGGATACTCTGGCCGGCGGTATAGTCGTGGACCTGCTCCCCACGAGGTCGCTGGATCAATGCGATGATCAATTCTTTACACTGCCGTCTACGGACGTGGTGATAACCGATTACATGGAACGGGAGTTGTCGGAGTGTGGTTTCATCTCGCTCGCGCATTGCTGGCAGACCGCCTATGCCGCGTTCCTCAGCCTGCCGTCCCTCTATCGAATGCAACTCAAAGAGCAAAGCGAAAATGCTGAGAACGAGAAAGTTGGATCCCAACTACAAAATGTACTGTGCGCCAGTCGCTTCGCCCACTACATCAAGGTACTGATGCGCGACAAGATAGGCACTTACAAAACAGCGAAGGACTGCGAACGCTTCCTCGTCGACTGGATACGTGAGTATTGTACCGGCGGTGAAAACCTCGATTGGGAGACCCGCGCGAGATACCCGCTGCGCAGTGCCACCATCAAGGTTCATGAGGACGAGATGTCGCCGGGCAGTATGCGCTGTAATATGTCCCTGTCACCCCACTATCAATACGATGGTCTGGTCGGTGAAATTAACATGTCAACTGAATTCCCCAGCCCGGGACGCACATAGGGGATAGGCTGGCAATGATGAAGAAAAAGGACATACGCCCCTCGCTGCTGGACAGGCTCACGAACGCTGACAATTTCAAGGAAGGCTCACGTTACTATTCTATTAATGAACTGCGACATTCCGTTCAAACCGACTTACAGTATCTGCTCAATACGCGCGTTCGTTTCTTGTCGCCCGACGAGGAATGCGCCGAGACCCAGGATACGATCGTGAACTTTGGCCTGCCAGACATCACTACCCAGTCGCTAGTATCAGAACAGGGGCGTCGCCAGTTCGCATCCTGGATGGAGCGCTCTATTCGACGTTTTGAACCTCGTTTTAAGGATGTTACCGTCAATGTTGGCGGTCAATTCGAGAAAGAGGAAGGCCTTGCATTCCGGATAGATGCGGTATTGTTTGCGGACCCCGCGCCAGAGGACGTTGCTTTCGACTCCACGATTGACCCGATCAGTGCAATGATCGCACTCAAAGAGGTGCGGCGATGAGCGAGGGGCTCCTCGACTACTACAACCGTGAGCTTGCCTGGTTCAGGAATGCCTTGGGCGAATTCTCCGAAGCGTACCCGCAGGCAGGAGGCAACCTTCGTATTAGCGAGGATCTCGTCGAAGATCCTCACGTATCCCGGCTCATCGAAAGTGTGGCCCTGCTTAATGCACGCGTGCAGAGCAGACTCGACGATGATTTCCCGCGGGTAATCCAGGCCATCCTGGACAACCTTTATCCCTACTATTTGGCCCCCAAGCCATCGATGTTTGTTGCGCAGCTGGAGCCCGTCGCCGGAATAGACTCTATTCAACAGGTGAAATCGGGGACTGTCTTTGAAACGGAGAGTGCGGGTGGCGTGCACTGCCGTTTCAGATCCTGCTATGACAGCGTCATCTCACCGCTGGAAATTACCCAGGCCAGCTTTGCATCAAAGCCATTCAGCACCCCTGGCTCCGACCTTGCAAGCGGCGCCAACGCCGTCCTCGAGCTCAAGTTCAGCTCATCCAGTGCGGATTTCTCCGTGGGCGAGTCTGGCATGGACGAGATTGTATTAAATCTTCGCCCCGGCACTGCGGCGTGGCGGCTCTACGACCTGCTTTACGCGCATTGCGTCTCCATTGTGATAGCAACGTCAGATCTGGACCCGTCGCCTACGATGCTTTCCCCTAAGCATCTGAAGGCGATGGGATTTCAATCGGAAGAATCAATTCTTCCTGATCTGGGCGATAGCGCATCTGACTATCAGCAATTACTTGAATATTTCTCGTATCCTGAGAAGTTCCTTTTCTTCAGGCTTGCAGGTCTGCAATCAGCACTGGCGAAGGCCGGGAGCGAGTTCAGTCTCTATATTTATCTGAGCGAAACTGACTCAACCCTGGAAAAGAGTCTTGGCAAGGACTCTTTTGCTTTGCACGCCATGCCCGTGGTCAATCTGTTCCCCCTGCGTGCTGACCCTATGCGCGTGGGGATGCACACCAAGGAGTACATGGTTACACCTGACATTCGAGCGCTCGGGGATTCCGAGGTATACGCCATCACAAACGTTCAAATCATCGCTGACGGGACCAACGAAAAGCGCGAAGTGCACCCCTACTCCTCTTTCCAGCACGCCCGAGAGAATGATGCGCTTTTCTGGAGCGGGCATCGGCGCACCTCAATGACCCAGGCCGGAGGACGGCGGGGCGTTACGGATTATCACCTGACACTCTCGCAACTCAACGGCGCCGGCCCGGAGGACGTGAGATCGACACTCCAGATAACAGGAATGTTTTCGAACGCCAATCTTCCCAATAATCTCCAGTTCGGGGGAGGCTCGCCGCGATTACAGCCCGAGGAACCCTTGAATGGCGTCCAGAGTGCGCGCGCGCTCACACCCCCAACACCGGTCCGACGACTCGAGTTGGACGACGGACTGCTGTGGCGTCTGTTATCACACTTGAACCTCAATTATCTCAGTCTGGTCGGCGCAAAAGATCCCGCTGCGCAATTACGAGAAATGCTCAGGCTTTATGACATGGGCGACACGCCAGTTACACGTGCGCTCGTCGCCTCCATCGACAGTGTAAAAACACGCGTCGCCTCCTTGCCGATCTCCGTGGAAGGCAGGCCCGTGGTCTGCCGGGGCATTGAACTGGAGGTCACCCTCGATTCATCAATTTTTGAATCGGGTAGCGCTCTTCTTATGGGACAGGTGCTGCAACAGTTTTTTGCCATGTACGTAAGTTTGAACTCCTTCGTACGCCTGAGTATTCGCATTAAAGGCAGGGACGGCATTTATCATCGCTGGTTGCCTCAGGTGGGGAGCAGAGCCCTGCTATGACGGATTCAGATCCCTACGCTACACTGTTTGAGATGGTGGCGGCGTACGATGACCGCGACACCGTGAACACAATCGGCAACCAGACAACTATCGCCAGAGAGCCCGCCCGCTTCGAGAATGAGCACGCATTGGGCTACATGGAGAAAGCGACGACATCCTTTAAGGATGGCAAGCTCTCCCTGAACACAGCGCTGTTTGGCCTACTGGGAATTGTCGGACCTCTTCCCTACTTTTATAGCGAAATAACCGCCCGGTCAGAGCGAAAAAATGAAGCGGCCTTGCGAGATTTTCTGGGAATCTTCAGCCATCGTGCAACATCACTGATGTACAAAGCGTGGAGAAAAAGCCAGATCGGTTTCGAAAGACAACCGGGAGCCGATGACGGGCAACAGCGCAAATATGCCAGACTTCTGGCAAGCCTGAGCGGGGCATCGTTCATGCCCGAGCGAATAGCATGGCTGGACGTGCGTGCGAGCGGCCCCCTATCGGCGCCAGATCTTTTTGTCAGGCGCGTCAGGAATGCCAAGGGACTGCGGCATTTCCTCAGTCGGCAGTTTGGTATGCGCTTTGAGGTGCAGGAGTTCGTGGGGGCCTGGGAGGTGCTCGCAGATGACGCACGCTCGGCAATCGGCGTGCGCCATCGTGAACCGGCTCTGGGGGTGGACACGCTGTTGGGTAGTCGCGTTTGGCAGGCCCAGTCGACTATTAGGATAGTCGTAGAGCACCCCTCTCCGGAGCAGTACGAATTGTTGCGGCCCGGCAGCGACTCCCTGCGCCGAATTCAGCTTGCCATACGCATGTATTGCACAGCCGAGGTGGCATTCCGGCTTAGAATCACCATCAATGGAAAAGATATCAAACCCGGGCGACCGGGAAGCTCGAAAACAGGCGGAGCAATGCTAGGATGGAATACGATTGCCGGTAAGCCTGACACTGATCGAAACTACCAACTAAGTATAAGCAGAGACTACAACACAGACAGGATGGCCTCATGACCCAAATTGACCTGAAATCACTTATTGAGAGACTAGGCCCCATGGCAAAGGTGGCGCTGGAAAGTGCTGCAGCAGCAACCATGTCCCGGGGACATCACACAGTAGAACTGGAACACTGGTTCCTGCAACTGCTGGAAAACGGCAAAAGTGACCTGGCCGAGGTACTGCGCCTGCGCGACATCAGCCCCCGGGCGGTGCAGAGCGAACTCACCCATGCGCTGGAAAAGTTCAAGGGTGGTAATTCCCGTCCCCCCTCACTGTCTCCCCTGTTGGTTGACTGCGCAAAGAACGCGTGGATTTCAGCGAGCGTAAACCACCATTACTCAAAAGCACTGTCTTCTCACCTGCTTATTGCCGCCCTAAGTGACGATATCGCCGGCCGTCAGCTGCGCGATTCGGCGCCAAGCCTTAAGGGTCTGAGTGCTGACGACGCAGACGCCGCAACTCGCTCCATCCTCGGCAAGACCGAGGAATCGCAGTCAACAGCCTATGACGAGGACAGCAGCGACGGGGCCCCATCGCAACCGGGTGCCACTGCGCAGACTGGTGCGCTGGACAAATTTACCGTGAACCTCACCGAGAGGGCAAAGAACGGTGAGATTGACGCGGTACTGGGTCGCGACACCGAGATACGCCAATGTATCGATATCCTGATGCGCCGCCGCCAGAACAACCCCATCCTCACAGGAGAGGCCGGGGTCGGAAAGACCGCAGTCGTGGAAGGACTTGCTCTGCGGGTCGCGACTGGAGACGTACCGGAACCCCTCAAGGGCGTCACCATCCGAACCTTGGACCTGGGACTACTACAGGCCGGGGCGTCGGTAAAAGGCGAATTTGAAAATCGTTTGCGCTCGGTTATCGATGAAGTAAAGGCATCACCCAGCCCGATCATTACCTTCATTGACGAGGCGCATACGCTGATCGGTGCGGGTGGCCAGGCGGGCCAGGGCGATGCGGCAAACCTGCTCAAACCGGCACTTGCGCGCGGAGAGCTGAGAACCATTGCCGCCACCACCTGGGCCGAGTACAAGAAGTACTTCGAGCGCGACCCGGCACTCACGCGACGCTTCCAGGTTGTTAAGATCGAGGAGCCCTCGGAGGAAGTGGCCATCGATATGATGCGTGGTCTGGCCGGCATGCTGCAGAGCCACCACAAGGTGCGCATCGGCGACGATGCACTGGTCGCCTCCGTAAAGCTCTCGCACCGGTACATCCCGGACCGGCAGCTTCCGGACAAGTCCGTTAGCCTGCTCGACACGGCCTGCGCGCGAGTAGCCCTCACACAGTTGTCAATGCCGGCGGATATCGAAGATACACAGCGCGATATCAGCCAGATGGAAACCAACATTCGGCTTATTGAGCGCGAGAATGTATCCAGCGGCGAGTACGACGAGCAACTGGAGAACATGCGTACGGCGCTCGCGGACCGAAAGAGCACTCTGGACATGCTGACTGACCGCTGGTCGCAGGAGCAGGCGATCATCAATGACCTCAACGAACTGAGGAGTCAGCTTGAGGACGATTACTCAGAGACGGACGAAGAGGCCAAGCTCAGTGAAGAGGATCGACGCGCCAAGCAAGCCGAACTTCGCGGCCTGAAGGACTTGCTGGTCGAGGTACAGGGAGATCAACCGCTGATGTCCCCGCAGGTCGATGCCAACGCAGTAGCGGATGTGGTGGCAAACTGGACGGGTATACCGGTAGGCAAAATGATTGGCGACGACGTCAATAACATCATGGCGTTGAAGGAAAAGCTGAAAACCCGTGTCATCGGACAGGACCACGCCCTGGAGGCTATTGCTCAGGTGGTAGCAACCTCACGGGCCGGCCTCAACGACCCCCGCAAGCCAACCGGGGTGTTCATGATGATTGGTACCAGTGGTACCGGTAAGACAGAAACAGCACTCGCGCTCGCAGATATTCTCTATGGCGGCGAGCAGAATCTGACCGTCATCAACATGTCCGAGTTCAAAGAAGAGCATAAGGTATCCATGCTACTGGGCTCACCGCCCGGATACGTGGGTTTTGGCGAGGGCGGCGTGCTGACAGAGGCGGCGCGACGCAAGCCCTACTCAGTCATTCTTCTGGACGAAATGGAGAAGGCGCACCCGGGCGTACAGGACGTTTTTTACAATCTCTTTGATAAGGGAACCATCAGGGACGGCGAAGGACGCGACATCGATTTCAAGAACACCATGATCATCATGACCACCAACGCGGGAGAAAATGCGATCCGCGCGATCATGGCTCAGGAAGAGGAAAAGCCGGAACCGGAACTGCTTCTGGACAGTATTCGCCCGGAGCTCCTGAAGGTCTTCAAACCGGCGTTCATGGGCCGCTGCTCCCTGATCACCTACTACCCGCTTGAGGACGAGCAGCTTCTTGAAATCTGCAAAATCAATATGCGCAAGATTGAGCGCCGGGTGAGAGAGCGATACAACGCTTCCTTCAGCTACCACGAGGACGTCATTCTGCACATCGTGGCACGTTGCCAGGAAGCTGATACGGGTGCCCGCAACCTCGAGAACATCCTTAGCAAGACACTTCTCCCGCAGCTCGCGACCGAGTGTCTTACGCACCTGGGTAGCGGTGAAGACATTAACTCCATCGCCGTTGGAGTTACCGAGGAAGGCGCGTTCGAGTACACAGTCGCCTAGCGCCTACCCTGGCCTCCTGATAGCGCCCCGGTAAAAGGGGCGTCGCCACAACAGAACCCCATGCTTTCCGGTTACGCGGACGGCATGGGGTTTTTTATTGCGGTGAGTATGAATCGCAAGGGCTATTGGCCGCGCGTTGCCGCGAATTCCGATGCAGGAAGTGTATAGACGCCTCCCCGGGGAGCGCCAAGGTGATTTACCAGCGCCGGTGACCTTTAATCGGCGAAAAGCCGGGAGAGGGAGAGTATTCATCCTTGAGGCGGTGACCGTCGCCACCCCAGAAATGAATCAGCGTCTTAAGCAGGCAAAAAAAACCAGCGCCGCGAGCGGACGCTGGTTACTTATGCTACTTACGCAGCCACTCAGAACTCAGAACTCAGAACTCAGAACTCAGAACTCAGAACTCAGAACTCAGAACTCAGAACTCAGAACTCAAGTCTGAAGCCAGCGCTAACCGTATATTCACTCCAATTATCGAAGGAGAACAGTCGGCCGTAATCAGCGAAGGCTGAGAAGCCGCCGGGCATTTGTGCCGATGCACCCGCCCGCACACGGAAGTAGCTGCTGTCGGGATCGTCGGTGACTACCGTAAGGTCCAGGCTATCAAGATCACCAACAAAACGACCCGTGACCGTGCGCTGGTCGTTACTGAACTCCTGCACGATATCGACCTCAACATAGGGCGCCAATATCCCCCATTGCTGCTGAACAATATAGGTCACAGATCCCGTAAGCGTACCGGTCAGCCAATCCTGCTCCTGTTTGCCCAGAGCGACACCCCAGCCTGAACCCCGCTGACTCGCAAAGGCCGCCGTCTCGGAAAAACCATCCAGTTCCGAATCCAGGTAGTCGAGGGTTGCCCGCAAACTCACGTTCCACTGCGTCTGAATCAGATCTATGCCCGCGCCTACGAACCCGGAGGTGGTATCACCGCTGTAATCTGAATTAAAGGACTGATTAACACCGACCCCATTGCCGAGATCATACTGAATGACCCGGGTCTGCTCGTAGTCCGTGCTGCCGCGGGAAACCGAGAAATCAACGTAGATATTGTCCAGGAAGTAGGTGCCATAAAGAGTCATGGAGTTACCTTCCGCATCAAGGTCTCCCTTGGAGGCATCAACCTCTGTCTCACCATCCGCGAAGGACAGAGCACCACCGAGAATGAAACGATCGGAAATGCGATAGTCAACGCCTGTAGTCAGAACACTGGTCTCATAATCAAAACCAGACTCCTGAACCGTAGCATCGCGATCACCCTTGATCAGTTCCCCGGAGACAAAGAAGCCCCAACGCGTGTCTTTCCAGTCCTGCATCTCCTCATCGGCGCTGGCACCAATACCCAGCGGCTGCAGCATGTTGCTGACGTCCGCCAGAGAGCCCTGAAAATCGCCAATCTGTGCCGTCACACCAGAGAACGATGGCCCGCGCGAACCCGAGCGTACCGCGCCAATTCGATCGCCAATATTCTCGTTCTGTACCCGGTGGGTCTGGCGCACAGCTGCATTGGCCTTGGTCGCGCGCTCCGGCGTAATTTCCCGCAGCGCCGTACCGACCCCGGACTCACCGCCCAGGGCTGCGTCCGCAAGTTCATTACAATCCCGCTGCAAGGCCGCGCTGGCACGACCACTGATACAGGTATCTGCTATCACGGTGCTGGTCTGGTCCAGGGTTGGATCACCCCCCGTGTATCCTTTAAACGCATCCTCAATCTCATCTTGTGTGGGGCAACCGTCGGCACCATCGCCGGGCTCATTCGGGCAGGCATCAACGCTGTCAGCAACGCCGTCACTATCGCTGTCTGTCTGCGATGCGGAACAACCTTCTGCGTCGGCTTCCTCCTCAAGAGGTGTGGCCGGGCACTGGTCCACCGCATCGGATACACCGTCTTCATCCGTATCCAACTGCGATGGGGAACAACCACGTGGGTCCGGCATCTCACCGGCCGGGGTCTCAGGGCACTCGTCAATCGCATCGCCTACACCGTCGCTGTCCGCATCGAGCTGCGAAGGTGCGCAGCCGCTGGGATCGGCTGTTTCGCCAGTCGGTGTATTGGGGCACTGATCCACGGCGTCGGAAACAGAGTCGCCGTCGCTATCGGTTTGCGCTGTGGAACACCCTACGGCGTCAACCGACTGGCCAGAGCCTGTCATGGGGCATTGATCAACCGCATTCGAAACGCCGTCATCATCGTCATCAAGCTGGGTCGCCGCACACCCGGTGCCGTCTGCTGACTCATCAGTCGGCGTGGAGGGGCACTGATCCACTGCGTCCTCAACACCGTCTGCGTCCTCATCGGGCACCATCGGATCAACCGGATCCACGGGCTCATTAGGATCTGTCGGCTCCAGAGCGCAGCCCAGATCATCCACCGCTACCCCGGCAGCTGTGTCGGGGCAGGCATCGATCGCGTTCACGACGCCATCTTCATCGTCGTCAAGCTGGCCCTGCTGCGCGTCGGAGCAGCCTATCGTATCGACCGGGACGCCAGCGGGGGTGATCGCGCAACGATCTTCGGTATTCACTACGCCATCGTTGTCATCGTCCAGCTGAGACGGCGAACAGCCGCTACGATTCGCCACTTCGCCCGCCGGCGTGTTGGGGCACTGGTCCACAGAATTGACGACACCGTCTTCATCGTCGTCAAGTTGTGAGGGGCCGCAACCGCTGTCGTCAGCCGATTCACCGATCGGGGTCATAGGACACTGATCAACGTCATCCAGGATCCCGTCATCGTCCGCATCATCGTCAAGCTGCGACTCGGAACATCCTGAGGAGTCAGCAGACTCTCCGCTGGGCGTATTCGGGCACTGGTCGTCGAGATTGGATACATCGTCATTATCGTCATCACGCTGTGACGGGGAGCAACCACTTGCGTCCGCTGCTTCGCCGAGCGGCGTCATAGGACAGATATCGTCGCCATCAGCGACTCCGTCATCGTCACTATCGGTAATGGTGCCGGTGCCCGACAAGCTGATCTGGACAACGCCCTGCTCTTCAAAGTTGGTGCCTTCCTCGCTGCTCCAAAACACCGAGTAGGGGATCGCCACTTGCGTGCTGGCAGGCCCCACGCTCGTCGGAGAAAAACTCACCGAGAGATCACAGGCGCTCCCATAGATACCGGAGGAGGTCCCTTGCGGGCAGCTCACTGAGGTGACGCCGAAAGGTGGGGATAGCGACGGAATGTTCAGGACATAGTTGACCCCGGACGCGGAGGCGGGTGGCGGCCCGAGGGAAAGTATCTGTACTCCCGTGAATCGCTCACCGCCCACCACGTTGGGCCCCAGGCTATCGAAATTAACAGCCCCGGGAGACGCTTCCAGGCCGACCGGCGGCGGTACTTCCTGTGCGGCCGCCGCCACTGAAAAGAAACCGACCGCCAGCAGGAACAACGACTTCGCCGTAAACCCACACTTACCGCTAGGATATCTTAATGAACCCACGCTTCACCTCGCATGTTTATGATGCCAAATTTTTGTTTTGTAATAAATTTTTCACGCCAATCCGGCACAACGCCTTCCTCGCGCAGTCCCGGTGACATGCGCAGGCATGCGCAGGCATGTCGACTTCGGGATCGGCGCCGAAAATCCTGCTTGAAGCCAACGATACCCCATTTACCCTACACCCTTAGCAGCGCAAATGCAGCTGTGTAAGGGCGTCATTTTTACCAGAATTACCCGCCCCACCTGCGCACCAGGCAGCTCCAGCGCCGGCGGCGTCTCAGTCGACCTCAAGATCCGACAAGGTCTGAATATAGCTCTTCAATTCCCCGGAATCCTCGAGGGCAGGATAGGCCAGCATGGCTTCAGCCTGTTGCTGGCGACGCCGCAATTGACCAGCTGTTTCCGGCAGGGGTGAGTCGGCGATCAGTTCGACCACCTCTTCGTGTCCGTCGATGGCCCGGGCGTTCTTGGGATGCAGTCTGTAAGCGTCGGCAAAATGCTCCAGCGCGCCGTTAACATCCCGGTAGCTTAGCGCTTCGTTGCCGAGGTCAAGGAACTGCTCTATGCGCACCTGAAGATCCACCGGCAATTCCTCAAAGGGCGTGTCCGGGCGCTTCTGCTGTGCGCGCACCCAGACCACCACTACCGTAATTGCCAGCACTACCGAGAGCACCGTCAGCGCGCGCAGCCACGCGGACTTGGGTCGGAACATGGTGAGGAATTGGTCGCCATCTTCCGGGCGGAGCGTACGATCTGCCTTGAGGCAGCCCGATACCGCGCGCCATTGCGCGGCTGTAAGGCCCGGGAAGCGCTGCGGCACAAGTCCCGCGTCAGCGGCTGCCACCGCTGGCTGCGGGCTGCCCAGCACGCTATCAAAGGGGTGCTTACCGCTGCCGAGCTCCACGGCAATAACGCCCAGGGCATACAAGTCATCAGCCGGAAGAGGCGCTTCGCCAGCAAACATTTCCGGGGATGCGTAGGTGGGGGTGAGCGCCGAAAGCCCCCCCTCCCCAAAGACCTCCCCGCGACCGCCTTTGTTCTGTTTGCCCGGGATAAATCGCGCGATACCAAAATCGAGCAGCTTGATGTCGCCCTCTTCGGTCACAAACACATTAGAGGGCTTCAGGTCCGCGTGCACGATGCCGCGGCTGTGGGCGTAGCCGAGCCCCTCGGCGAGGGCCATGATAATTTCCTGAACACGCTTGCTGTCTTCCAAACCCTCTGGATGCCGGTTAATAACCTCCTCGAGAGATTCCCCGCGCATCTCCTCCATCTGCGCGAAAGGCAGGCCCAGATCGCTGTCAATTTTGAAATCATGCACCGTAACAATGCGCGGATGCGCAAGACTTTGGGTCTTGGATATCTCCTGCTGCAACGCGATCCACGCGTCTGGATGAAGGGAGAAGTCGCCACTGAGTATTTTCAAGGCCACATAGGGGTTGGCATCCCCCGCCCGTTCTTTTATCAGGTCCTTGGCGCGATAAACCCGACTCATGCCGCCGCGCCCAAGCTCCTGCGCGAGGACGAAGCGCTTGTCGATGATGTCGCCCACCGCGAGGTTGGTGGCACCGCTACTCAGCGGGGCGGCGGGCATCTCCGTGTTCAGGGACCCGGTTATCTCCGTGCGTTCGCCAGGAACAACCTCTGCATGTGCATCGGTCATCACCTCGGTCCGCTCCACACCCGACACCTCGGTGCCGTCGCCGCCCATAAGCTCGG
>JBLIIW010000084.1:0-15866 GCA_047635315.1 Halieaceae bacterium
CACGCTGATCCGTAGTCTGCTGCGCTAGCGCGGTCCGGGCCGTGGGCGAACTGCGCGTCCCCGTTGCATCGCCGTCCTGTTTGACTGTAAAAGAGCAACCCATCTGCACACGAACAGGCACACACTATGATCCGCATTATTATTTTTCTTGCGGCGGCCCTGCTGTCAGCGATAGCTCAAGCCGGTGAGGCACAGAACGTGATTCGTCTGTGGGGCGGCCAGGGCGGGCTCTGGAAGGGACACATCGATATCTACGGACCGGCTTCACCAGTAGCAAAAACGGTCGCGCTGACGACCCGCTGGGATGCGGCCCCGGATCAGTCTATTGTCACCAAGATCGAGACCTTCAGCAGCCCCGACACCGAGCTCAGCTCAGTTACCGTTATGTTTGCCGCTGCGGACGGCGGCGACATCATCACCCCATACTTCGCAAAGGGTCGCCAGCGCGACTACCGCTTCTCCGTGGTCGCGGTTTCGCTGAGCGATGCGACTCACTGGACTACGACCATCGCCACACCGGGCCTGCAGGAGATATACGAGGATCGGCCGGCTCAATTACGCTACCTGCGAACGCGCAACGGCGACACCATCGAAAACACTAAAGAGGTCAGGTTTCTGGACGGCGCTAGAACTGGATCCTATGAACTTCGCTCGTTCATACGCCAGACCCGCGAGCCCTAAGTCTGGCGCTGCCACCACTGGCGGCGCTTAGCGATCAAACTCTGCAGCCGCTCGCTCCAGTACGCTGGCGGGATCGTCCTCCAACTGTGCGGATAGTTCAGGCAACATCTCAGCTACCGCACGCCGCCAGATCCCGGGCATATCGCTATAAGCCGACGCTTTAGCGCCTACCGTTCGCGAGGTGAGCGTTCCCGGTTGCGCGCCCATATTCATCCAGTTCTGCCAGCTGGTCACCTCGGCGAACGATACGGTCGCGGAAGCGCTCACCGTATCCGGATCAGTAAGTTCCGCAAGGCTGCCGTGATAGTGAGAAATATCATTCACCACGTAGGGCCTATCGCGCCCCGGTCGATAAACGCGCGCGCGAATGAGCTCCGAGAAAAACGCGTCGTCACCAACGATCACCGGCGCCATGCTTTGAGCCTCGGTCTCCAGGCGGGCGCCGCCGAGCTCCGCCGGGAAGACGCGCGAACCGTCGGCACTGTAGCTTACTTTCATGGGGCCGACTGGTCGCACCGTTACCGCGAGTGTCTCGCCCGTGTAGGGATTCGTCCACTCGCGCAGGGGGCTATCCCCGTCTACCTGGGTGGGCACGGTGACCTCCAGGCTGGTCACGTCCATGCCGCCGTCGGCTCTGGGCTCGACCCGCATTATCGTGCCAACATGGTTGCTATAAAGCGGAGTCAGTGTCGTGTCGGTCTGTCCGTACTTGATCCCGCGCAACCACCAGAAGACCAGACCGGCGTCGGTGCGAAAACGAAGCTTGCGATGCAAGACCACGCGATCCAGCGCGGAGCTCGCGGCGCGACTTCCGGGCGAGTTCGTCGCAGTGCCCATCATCAGACCGGCCGCCACGCTGCCCACCAACAAGTCGCGGCGCGAGATCGCCGCAAAACGTTCAATGTCCACGCTCTTTACTCCCTGAAAAATCGCTTAATACCCGCCTCTCTCGAGGCTCTTCAGAACAAATTCGGTTTTGTAGGTATCGCTATCCCAGACAAAGCGCACGAGGATGGCGTCCGGGCCCGTGATGTAGATATCGGCATGCTCGCCGGCGCGGAAGTGGTCGCAAAGAAAAGTGCCTGCTGGCGTGGTTACTTCCTCTATGCCGATCAGTTCGAGCGGTTGCTCGTAGATTTTCCCGAGCATGGAACCCACTGCGTCGGCGCGTCCGTCCATGTCGTAGACCGTTCGCTGCTGAGCCCCACCGCGAGCCCTGTCGTAGGCCCATGTACCCCAGGCGTCGGTCGCCAACAGTGTAGTAGACCGCTGTTAGCTCGAGGGGACGAAAGCTCTCCTCTACCCGCAGCGTGACGTGTTGTTGTGCGCCCGCAAGCGCCAGATTGTTAACTGTCTGCATGGTACGCGAGCCGTCCGGATGGACGGTCAGGTGCCAGTCTTCGGAGCCGATCACCGCACCCTTCTCCAGCATCCGATACTCGCATTGTTCTCAGCAGACACTGCACTGCCCATCGCCAGGGCAGTGCTCAGAAACAAGCATGCACGTAGCGCCGGTAAAACCATACTAAAGCCTCTCTGCCGGTAGTTGCCGACCGGCACGCGTTGCGTGGGACAGTTGCTGCAGTCAATAGATAAGCAGCCGCTGCATCTATGGATATCTGCTCCTGCAGGTCACCCACCGCGTACTCGGCGGTGCCCATTGCCTGGAGTGCGGGCCACTGTCGGGCGCCACGCCCCGCGAGCGGGAACGGTGGCTGCTTCACCCATTTTCGAGCGCGCCGAAGCGGCGCGCGTACTCAAGAATCTGCATGGCGCGCAGCGCGACGGGCCTGTCCACCATGCGTCCATCGACGGCAATAGCGCCGCTATCGCTGTTTGCCGGATCGCCAAGGGCTTCCTTGACGCGCAGCGCAAATCCTATTTCTCCAGCCGTCGGCAGAAAGTGCTCATTCATAATCGGCACCTGGGCCGGGTGAATCGCCATGGCACCGCGAAAACCCATCTCGCGTCCACGGCTGACAGCTTCTGTAAGTCGCGCTGTGTCCGTGTAAATACCGATCGAATCCGGGAATCCGAAGGGCATACAGCCCTGCCGGCTGGCGGCGAATACGAGCTGCTGTGCAGGCCCGTGCAGCGTGTGTGGCAGCGGCGCCATGCCGACGTCCGCAGAAAGATCCTCGGAACCGAGGGCCAGACCGATAACGCCATCGGTCGCGGCAATGGCGTCCATGGCCGTCAGACCCTGCGCACTTTCGATCTGCGCAATCATGCCGATACCGCCCGCGGGCAGCCCACGCTCGATCTCAAGCTCCCGGATCAGGATTGCCAGCCGCGCCAGATAGTCGGCGGACTCCGCCTTGGGCACCACCACCGCTCGCAGTCCCGCGCCCACCACCGCCTCCAGGTCAGCCACGGCAAGCCGGAGCGGATCGTTGATGCGCACGAGCACATCGGCTCCCCGTGCGAAGAGAGATTCCACGGCATCGGCGGTCAGACTGCGCGCCGCCATCTTGTTATTCGGCGCCACCCCATCTTCCAGATCCAGGATCAGAGCGTCGGCACCACGATCGGCGGCTCTGGCGAGGAATGACGGATTGTCGCCGGGTACGAAGAGCATGGAACGCCACAGCGCTAAGTTTGATTCGGACATGGTTCGCTAGCTCCCGTCGCTGGCAATGATGGCATCGAGGCGCATAGCCAGCTCACGCTCCGGCGTTAGCGCCCAGAGCGTCAGCATATCGCCATCGCGCGCACCGCACAGGCAGGCGGTTGCATTCGCAAACAGTGGCCGGCGGGCGCGGAAGGAGAACTCGCGCAGCACGATGCCTCCCAGCTGATCGTGTGCTAGTTGCAGCAGCAGGCTGGCGATCAACGGGCCATGGACCACCAATCCCGGATAGCCTTCCTGGGCCATTGCGTAGTCGAGGTCGTAATGGATCCGATGCGCGTTGAAGGTCAGCGCCGAATAGCGAAATAACAGGATCGGGTCAGGCGTCAGGGGCGACTCCCACTGGGCCGCCAACTCCGGCATATCCCGGTCCGCCGCTGCGCGACCGACGGCTGCAGCCGCCGGGGCGGGCTCGCGGTACACGATGTGCTGCTGCTCCTCAACCGCGAGCTCACTGTCGCCTGTGTAGAGCGCGTGATCGACGGTCACGAAAAGCAGTCCGCCATCCCTACCCTGCTTTGCCTCCACGCTGGCCACGGTCGATATCCGTCGCGCCGGCTGGCCAATCTGTAGCGGTCGGTGCTGCACCACCGAGCTTCCTGCCCACATGCGGCGCGGCAGCGGTACGGGAGGCAGGAAGCCGCCGCGGCTGGGGTGTCCGTCCCTGCCGGTCCCCTGCGCCTGCGGTATCGGGGTGAAGAACAGCCAGTGCCAGGGCATGGGCAGACTGTCACCGCTTGCCAGCTCCTGCGCGCACCCGAGTGTGGCCGCCATCTGCGCAACGCGGCGAGGGTCGATGACATCGTTCGCTTCCTCGCTGCTACCGACCCAGGACTGCAGGTGATCGAGACCCGGTTCCCTCACCCGAACAGACCTCGGGCATTGCCCATCGTCGGGTCGCCGCGCAGGACCTGAGGGGCCACCCCGGTGCTGGCCTCAGGCAAATTCCGCACGGATGCGCTCTCCGTGTTCATCCAGGCGGGGCACCCGCGGGGTCGCTTCCATTCCGTCCACCGGCGGATCCTGCTGCACCGGCGGTGACGCCAGGTCGACGGGGCCGGTGGGCGTATCGATCCGGCAACGACGCAACTGCGGATGTGCGGACAGGTCGGCAATGCTGTTCAGCATCCCGAACGCTATGTTAGCGGCGCGCAGTCGATCACTGACCTCCTCGCGCCTCAGGTCTGCCAGCGCCTCAGCTATCACCCGGTCCAGAGCCTCACGGTGCTCGCAGCGCGCGACATTAGACACGAAGCGAGGGTCATCCGCCAAGCCGGCCGTCACCAGTACCCCAGCGCAGAACGCGGCCCACTCCCGCTCATTCTGTACCGCGATGACCACGGATTCGCCGCCGGCGCAGGGATAGGCACCATAAGGTGCAATAGAAGGATGATTGAGCCCCACGCGCGCGGGCGCCCGTCCCCCGTAGTCCTGATGTAACAGCGGCACGTTCAGCCAGTCGGCCACGGCGTCGAAAAGGGACACCTTCAAGCCCTTACCGCAGCCCGTAATGCCGCGCTCGATCAGGGCTTCGAGGATCGCCGCGTGGGCGTACATGCCGCAGGCGATATCACACACGGACACGCCAACGCGGCCCGGTTCTGCCGCTGCGCCGGTAATGGAGGCGAGGCCGGATTCGCATTGCACGAGAAGATCGTAAGCCTTCATGTCGCGATAGGGTCCACGATCACCATAGCCGGATATATCCAGGGTGATGAGCCGTGGGTTGCGCTCGCGCAGCGCCGCAGAACCCAAGCCGTGACGTTCACTCACGCCCGGCGCGAGATTCTGAATAAAAACATCGGCAGTCGCACACAGGCGCTGCAGCAGGTTCCGATCGGTCGCGTCCTTGATGTCGAGGCAGATGGACTCCTTGCCGCGATTAAGCCATACGAAATAGGCGCTCTCCCCGTGAACAACGTCATCGTAACCGCGCGCGAAATCGCCGTCGTGACGCTCGACCTTGATAACCCGGGCGCCGCTGTCGGCCAGCCGCGATGAGCAGTAGGGAGCCGCGACTGCCTGTTCCAGGGCGACAACGAGCAGTCCTTGCAGTGGTTTCATGGTCGTCGTGTTGGTCCCCGACTGTGCTCAGAAAGAGCGCGGCATCGCCAGTTCGTGGGTGGCGATATGCGAGAGAATGAGGTTAGTGGAGATCGGCGCCACCTGGTAGAGGCGGGTCTCGCGAAACTTGCGCTCTATATCGTACTCCTCGGCGAAACCGTAACCGCCAAAGGTCTGCACGCAGGTATCACCGGCGTGCCAGGACGCTTCCGAAGCGAGCAGCTTGGCCATGTTGGCCGCGGAACCGCAGCTTTCCCCGGCGTCGAACAACGCCGCCGCACGATCCACCATGCCGGCGGCGGCCTCCGTCTCGACGAAGGCCCGGGCGATGGGAAACTGGACACCCTGGTTCTGGCCAATGGGTCGACCGAACACCTCGCGTTCGGAGGCATAGCGACTCGCACGGTCGATGAAATAGCGGGCGTCGCCGATACACTCGGCGGCGATAAGTATGCGCTCCGCATTCATGCCATCCATGATGTAACGGAACCCCTTGCCCTCCTCGCCGATGAGGTTCTCAGCGGGAACGCGCACGTCGGTGAAGAACAGCTCCGTCGTGGCGTGGTTCATCATGGTCCGTATCGGCCGGATCTCGAGTCCGTCCTGCAGCGCCTGGGCGATATCGACGATCAGTACCGACATGCCATCGGTGCGCTTGGCGCCATCCTCCCGCGGCGCGGTCCGCACCAGCAGCACCATAAGATCGGAATGTTCCGTGCGGGAGATCCACACCTTCTGGCCGTTGACGAGGTAGTCCGCACCGTCGCGCACCGCGGTGGTACGAATGCGGGTCGTGTCCGTCCCGCTGCTCGGCTCCGTCACCCCGAACGACTGCAGGCGCAGTTCACCGCAGGCTATGCGGGGCAGGTACTTTTCTTTTTGCTCCGCACTGCCGTGACGCAACAGGGTTCCCATCGTGTACATCTGCGCGTGACAGGCGCCGCCGTTGCAACCCGACTTCTGTATTTCCTCGAGGATGGCACAGGCGGCCGCCAGCGGCAGGCCGGATCCACCATAGGCTTCGGGTATCAGGACCGACAGGTAGCCCGCTTCGCTGAGCGCGCTAACAAATTCGCTCGGGTACGCGTTGTTACGATCCAGCTCTCGCCAGTAGGCGCCGGGAAATCCCGAGCAAAGTTTACCTACTGCGTCGCGGATATCGCCGTAGTCATTGGGACTCATACGGTTAACATTTCCTGTCTGAAGACAAAGGGACTACCGCGCCTACTCCCCTGCGAGTATCTGGCTACGCAGGTGTATTGTTGCTCATTCGGCGGGCGGCGGTGTGCGAATCAGTCTAATAGTATTAGAAAGCTGATTTGGGCACAATTGAAATCGACTGGCGCGTCGAGCGTGCACATGGGCCGCATGGCTCGCCAGCAGGCCGATTCGGGAGCAATATCCCGACCACAATAAAAATCTGGGCAACGGGTTCACGGATGGCAAAAAAAGCGGCAAAGCAGCACAGGTCAGCAGGTCAAAGGGTCGGCATCAGCAAAGAAGGGCTGGTAAACCTGGCTGCGGACCTCGCGGACCGCGAGGGGGTATCGGCCATTACGCTGGCCCGTCTTGCCAAGCTGAGTGATGTACGCACACCGACCATATCCCATCATGTTGGCAGCCTGTCCGAGTTGCAGTCCGAGGTAGCACTGCTGGCCCTAGACGAGCTTATCGCGGTGGTGCTGTCCGCCAGTGAAGGTCGCGAAGGCGTCGACGCTGTCCGCGGGATGTACCGTGCCTACCGGGACTTCGTGCTGTCTCACCCGGGCCGGTACGCGGCTTCTGTGGAAACACCGGACCCAGACGATCCCCGCAGGCTGGAAGCCGTGGGTCGACTAGCGCGCGTGCTGATCGACGTATTCAACCAGATCGGACTCACTGCAGACGATGCCAATCGGGCGGCCCGGCTCCTGCGCGCCGCCGTGCATGGCTACTCAACACTGGAGCTCAACAGGGCCTGGCAGACACCCCTGGACAATGACGCGACCTTCGATTGGCTTTTGGACGTTATTCTCGAAGGCTTGACATCCGACAGTCGCAGGATAATCTAATGCCATTAGATTACTACTCGCGCCGGCCTGATCCACGCCGCGCCGGCGCCGCAGCGTCCTGGTGGAGGCGGCCGATCACCACTACGGCCTGGTGACGGTCAGCGATGCTACGGGTACCGACAGTGACGAGATGCAGGAAGCCACCCTCACCATGCTGCGCCGACTCTGGGGCCGGGTAAACAGCACCGCTGAAGTGATCGCGGAGCTCACCACTCGCAGCTGAGCGGCGCCTTTCCCTCCTGCCATAATGCGCATGGCCCCGGGGGCAATTTTCTCGTCAAAAACCACTGGAAGGGCAGGATCTAAGGCAGCTGCAGCGACTGAAATCCAGCCTTACGTGCGCTTGACATCGCGCCCAAAGGCCATAATCTGATTAGATTAGAGGCTTGTGCCATGCGCTTTGCGAGTTTTGTTACACCCACCCACAGCCCCGATGACGATCCTACGCTGGCGCTGGAACGCGACCTGCAGCTGGTTGAACATCTGGAAGCACTCGGTTTTGATGAGGCCTAATTCGGTGAGCACCACGGCTCCGGCTGGCAGTACATCGCCTCTCCCGAGACCTTCATCGCCGCCGCCAGTCAACGGACCACGCGGATCATGCTGGGCACCGGCGGCGCGGGCCTGTCCTTCCACCACCCGATAATGATCGCCGACCGGATCATGATGCTGAACCACCTCTCCTGGGGCCCCGTCATCTTTGGAACGGGGCCCTGAGGTCCACAGATCGACGCACCCATGATGGGGGTGGACCCGGATTGCATGAAGCAGCGGCACGCGGAGTCGCCGAGACGCTGCCCCCAGGCAGCACCTCGCCGTGCGGCGCTAGCTATCTTCGCCGAGGCCCAAGGCGCCCGGATTCATCAGCTTGCGCGGCTTTCAGTGATGTCAGCAGGTGCCAGTTGACCTGACCCACCCGAGCCCGGAAGGGGTATGCGCGGCCGATCTGCATGTTGGTACCGCCGTTGCGGACGAACACGGCCTTGAGCTCCGTGCGCAGCTGCGCGATGAGCTCGACGGCGGCGGGCTCGCGGTTCCCACTGATTGTCCAGTCATGTTCTCTCCAAATCCGTTGTGACTGCGCTGTGTACGTCGCCGGTCGGGGACTATCTGTGGCCCTTGCACACGACGGCGCAAGATGCATTTTTGATAAGACATTGTTTCCGCCAGCGGGCCCGAAGCTGCTTGACTACGACGCGACGCAGATCGCGCTCGATGGCGTCGCCTGACTGTGGGCCAGACAGCAGCTCAGCCCGGCGCCCGCCAAGGTAGGGACTGGCTGCTTTGCTCTTCCTTCGAATACGCGAACTGGTAGCGGTACTCCTCGGGGCGGCTCAGCCCCTCGAAGTACTCAAGGGGCTGACCCTGCGGATCCAGCGTCAGTCGCTGCTGCAGCAGGAGGGGCGTGCCCACCGACACCCCAAGCAGCCGCGCTACCTCGAGCTCGGCGCTCACCGCAGTGAGTGTGACCTCTAGCTCACCGATCTCCTGGCCCGCCTCTTCCAGGCGACTCAGAACCGTAGCGTTACCCAGGGCATCGCCGTCTATTTCCTGACTGAGATCACCCGGCACGTAGCTGGTCACGAAGTGGGCCGGTGAGTCGCCGTGAAAGGCGACACGGCGCACGCGCAACACCCGGCGGCCGAAAGAAACCCTCCCCCGGTTGAGGAACGGCGCCGGCGTCACCAGTTCGCAGTCAACCAGTTCAAGCCGCTGGCGCTCTACACCGCCGTTTTCCAGATGCGCCCGCAGGGTTCCCAAAGGAACCGTAAGACGCGCGTCGCCGGCCGCGGCGCCCGGGAATGTCCCCGAGCCACGCCGCCGCGTAACCAGCTCCTCAGCTTCCAGTCGCTCGAGCGTGCGCCGAATGGTAACTCGCGAGACAGCAAATTCTTCGGCGAGACGGTGCTCGCCGGGCAGCGGCTTGTCCTCGGGGTAACGGCCCTCGAGGAGGCGCCTGCGGAGCACCATGTAAATCTGGTGGTGCAGGGGAACCAGTCGCTCCGAGACGGCTGAACCGCTATCCCTGCTGGATGTCTTTGTTCGGGCTTTTTTTGGCGCCACGGGCTTTCTCACCATAGGTTCCAACCATTATGCGCTACGGCGTCAGCGGGTGCGACTTCGATCAGAGCGCTGGCTTTAAGGCGCGGTAACGGTGTACACCCCATCGCTGGTGACCCGCAAGCTCACTGTCGAAACCCGCTTCCCGCAGGGTTTCCGTGAAGTCCGTGGTGGTGAACTCCGCCGACCACGGTTCGTTGCTGAAACGGTGGTCGACCCAGAATGTGTAGCGCTGGTAAGGCGCCGTCGCCGCGAAAGGCGTGGCAAAGTCGTAGACCTCAAAGACCCCGCCGGATCGCAGGATCCGAAATGCCTCGGCGACGATCTCGCGACCGATCTCTGTCGGCACTTCGTAGAACAGGATGTAGGCGGTGACCAAGTCCACACACCCGTCCTCGAACCCCGTGTCATGCGCCAGTGCCTGGTGGAAATGCACATCGACATCGCGATCGACGGCACGGCGATGGGCATAGCGCACCATGGGGGCACCGACGTCCAGACCGAGCACCTCCGCCTGCGGGAAGCGCTCCTTCAGCGCCACGGTCAGCTGCCCAACGCCGCAACCAAGGTCGACGATGCGCTCCAAGCGGCCGGCCGGCGGTTCGACGCGCTCAGCCACGCCGATATGAAACTCATCCTGGTCGTTCATCCCGTGATAAAAGTTGTTGGTGCCGAAGTGAAACAGGTAGCCGGCGAGTTCGTCGCCCACGTAACCGCCTGGCTGCAGGTGCACTTCGTGCCGCGCGTAGGCCGGGATATCCAGCGCCGGGTCGACGCTCACGCTGCGCAGACCACTCTGATCGTAGACTTCCAGCTCTGCCCGGCGCGCGCCTTCCTCCCGCGCCAGCTCAGCACGCATGTGTTCCCAGGTCATCTGTTGGCAGGAAATACTACACCGTGAGCGCGTGGCGAACTGCTGGTAGCTTTCACCATCGAGACGCGGAAATCGGGTCATCCTGCCGATGCTGCCGCGCCTGGCGGTCGCTGAATTGTTTGCGGCGGCGGTCATTGCTCTGCTCCTCCCTGCGATGGCGCGGGCCCAATGTTCGCGAGCGTGCCGTAGATGCGTTGCATCCATTGATCGAGCTCCTCACGCTCCGCTTCCTCGTCAGTGGGCTCGTTGAGCCACTGCTCCATGGCATCCGCGGCGATCACGCCGGTGCTTAGCAGCACGCGCTCGAGAGTCCGGGTGCGGCGCCGTTCCACCCAAAGGGCTGCGCCCCGCTCCATCACGACGCGCACCAACTGGTCCGTGACCGGGTCCGACAGAAATCTCACGTCCTCGACTCCCGACGGGATGGCGTCAACGGTCGCGGTGGCGGTGCTGCTCATGGGCTTCTCTCGATCATGCAATATTGTATGTTCAGCAATACATTATATCTGCGCGGTCAGCGCGTCGTACTCGTAGAGCGTACTCGCGCGCTCCTGCCGATCGGCATCGGCATCCGGCCCGCGATTACCCCGGTAGACATGCTGCGCCTTGCGCGAGCGCAGCTGGGCCCAGGCAGTGCGCGGCCCGCGGGCGGCGTCCTAGCGCCGGTGAGACTCCTCGATACCGGTGACCCCATTCCAGCAGCGGCCGAGCACAATGGCGTCCTCGATGGCCAAGGCGTATGCAGCTGGCGTCCAAGCGCAGGACCAGATTGAGGAGTGCCGTGTGGATATCCGCCCGGTGCACGTACAGGAACGGCGAGGCTGTCGGCCCGCCATCGCTCCCGCTGACACGGGTCACGGAAAGCACTTCACCGCTGTGTGCGTCACGAACCTGCGTCCAGCGCGGCGCAACCGCATCGGCGATGACCTCCTCGAGGACACCCAGGTCATCCAGGCAGCGACTGGCATTGGGCGTGAGCATAATGCCGGCTCCCACCTCACCCAACTCGGGAGCCTGTTCAAAGACGGTCACCTTGACGTCCCGACGCAGCAGCGCCGCTGCCACGGCAAGGCCGCCGATGCCCGCACCAACAACGGCTTGCGCCGGCATGATCCGCTAACGCCATGATCGAACTCCTTTTGTCGATCTTACCTGTATTAAGTATAATACATATTTTGGCCGGATCACGGCACCTGACTGCCTCAAGGCCCTTGCGACCGAGGCGGGCGACCGGCACCAGGACGGCGCTTGATTTTCGCGGACCCGGAGCTCAATAGATGTCATCCAAAGTTCCAAATGCCAGCAGGAATTCCAGCCCCGGGCCCTCGTTTCGGTCGACCCTTATCTCGCATGGTGTGCGCGCTGCCGCCGTCCGGCATCCGGACAAGGCCGCGCTGGTCACGGGTTCAAAGTCTCGCAGCTACCTCAGGGCCTATCCCCACGGTCGCGAAGGGTTCGCCAGGTCCCGCAAAAGGGTGCTTGGGAAGGATTGAGGATCAGCGCAGGGACTTGATGGCCTGCGCAAGTTCGTCGTCATCTGCGTCGGCGCGCACGAGGTCCGGGGCACGCCGGGGTGGCGGCAGGGCAACGATAAGCCGCGCCAGCTGCTCTATTTCCGGGCCTTTCAGCCACGCGGTGAATTTCGACTGCAGGAGCTCGAGCTTATCCAGGGGATCTCTGGTCCGCCGGGCCGCATGGCCGCGCTCGTACCAGGGCGCGTAGTAGAAACCATCACGGAGCTGGAACCAGGCGTCGATCAGATGCCCACCGCCCAGGCGTGGAGCGCTGTCCGGTACCAGCGTGCGGACGGAATCCGGTGGGACAGCGAGATAATTTGTCCCGAGTTCGTTGGCCACGTGGGTCGGACAGCGCTGCCGGTCATGACCGTGCAGCAGTGCACCGACCCGTACCGCAGCGCCCTGGGACACGATCGTGGTGGGTCCATCCGCTGTTTCATCGAGTACCGCCAGCAGGGCGCCGGCGAGCTGTTCCAGCCCCGCGCCGTGATCACCGAGACCGTCACTGTCCGCACAGGACGGAAGGTCCGGCGCGACGACCAGGAAATCCTTACCCAGGCTCTCCGAAAGGCGCTGCGCATCAGCGCCGCAGCCCGGCAGATCGTGGAGATACAGCACCGGGCATGCGCCGGGCGTTCCGAAGCGCCGCAGGCGCAGCTGCCGATCACCGAGGTCCAGGTAGCCCTCACGCCAGGGATCTGCGTGCACGCCAGTTGCTTTCGGAAGGCCGGCGCCGTAGCGCAGAACGAGCTCCCGGATGGTGCCGACCCAGTCACCACCATCGGGCACAGCGATCTTCGCGCAGTTCGCCTGCACCGGAATACGTTCGAGGTGATGGCGCAGCAGGTCACCATCCCTGCAGACGACTGTCGCCGGGACCGTTAGCGACAGCAGCGATCGTTGCGCGTCGTGGGTAATCGAAGCCCGGTACCCACCGCGGTAGTGATCCCCGGCCTCGATGAAACCAAGCACGGTGCGGTAGCAGGCGTCCAGGGAGAAGGTCTCCGTGGTAATGCGATGGGCGGGATCGCGACGATGGTAGGGAAAGTAGGTAAACAGATCCCGCACCCTGCTCCAGAGCCCGGTGATATGGGCACCATCCCAGCGCGGCTCGAATGGTGGCAGGTAGCTGTCGACCATATCCTGCTTTTCCGTATCGGTGAATATGGCGAAACCATCGAGGATCAGACCGGCGACGCGCGTCGGGTAGCGCTCCGCGAAGTCTGCGGCGATGGATCCCCCCGTATGCGAGCCGTACAGCACGCAGCGCTGAATGCCGATGGCATCGAGGAACCCGGCTAACGCGGCGGAGAATTCTGCCAGTTCCGGAAACAGGTCGCGCAATCTCGTGGAACTGCCGTAGCCAGGCGTATCCGGCGCGATCACCCGGAACTCGTCGCCCAGCGCCTCCAGCAGAGGTAACAGGGATCGCGAGGAACGCGGCGACTCGTGAAGCAGCAGCACCGGGAGGCCAGCCCCGGCAACGCGGTAGTGAACCACCCGGCCGTCGACGGCGGCGAAACGTTTTTTGATCACAGCCATGCGCTGTTTCCAAACATTCTAGAGCTCCGCCGCGTTCCCGCCCCGGCGCTGGCTGCGGCTCTCAATGCGCGGGCGTCGTTGACGCCATCCGGACGCACCTCGAAACTCCAGTATACCAGCGAGTAGAACTCCAGGGATCCGCCGATGGCCTGCACAATCTTCACGGCGATAAGCTGTCGCAGCGTTCTACGCGATGCCCCTTCCATACCCGCTCCCTTTTCGACCTGACATCAGGCCGATGCTCCAGTTCAAAGTCGCCTAAGGATCAGGCAAGCTCGCGGCAATGAGGCGGCTCGGTCAGCGATAGCGGCTCACGTCGGGATAAAATCGGCGATGAACTGTGTAGCCAGCTCCGGCTGTTCGATCACCAGGTAGTGCCCACACTGATCCAGTATATGGGTCTCGCAGTTGCTCAACTGTTGCGCCACTGGCCGCCGGGTTGAACGGCGTCATGTTGTCTTCATCACCGGCCAGCAACAGGGTCGGCGCGGTGATATTCACTGCATGCTCACTCAGGTCCGTACCCTCGATGGTTTCCGTAACTGCGACAAAGGCTTCCGGGATCGTATGCGCGAAAGCATCACGCATGGACTGCAGCTGGGCCGGGGCTTCCTCGCGATCATAGAAGCTGCGCGCAAAGCCCGCTACGGACGTGAGGTCCGCCACCGCTTCCATGCCCATTGCCAATGCCAATGCGGCGCGCTTCCAAGTGCCACGCATCATGCGGGCAGCATTGTCATAGCGCGCGAAAAAACAGATGAGTACCAGGTGATCGATCACCTCCGAGTGCCTGGATGCAAGGCAGAAAGCGATCATCGCGCCGAAGGAGGTGCCGTGGATATGTACCCGCTCATAGCCGGTCGCGCGAATGAACTCATAGACCTGCTCCGCAAGCCCCTCCATGCCGCCGGGTCGTGGCGAGCCAACGCTCTCGCCGTAGCCGGGTAAATCGAAGTCTATAACCTCAAAATGCTCGACAACCAGGGAGTCATCTTTTCGAAGTTGCGGTGCCCGAAAGCCGAGCCGTGGATTTGCAGCATCGGTGCCCCGGAACCGTCCGTGAAGGTGACGGTGAGCGAGCAGCCCTCGAAGGTCGCGCCTGCGGGGCCTTCCACCAGCCGGGTCCGTGCCCGCAGGTCGAGGATATCCCGGTCCGTGTAGGCGGCTTCGCGCATCTCATCAAGGCTGAAGCGTCCGCGCTGCCAGGCAGCAGCGGCGCAGAAGCACAAATCAAAGCGCGCCGTCAGCTCACTGCCGGGGTCGCCGAAGCGCTGCATGCGCTCATCGCAGATTTCCTTGACGATCGGACAGACTGCGAACTCCAGGCTCTCTACGCTGCGGCCATTGGCCCGGGGCAGCACCTCGAGCACCAGCTCTACGGGTCCGTGGGTGATGGTCTCCGTCGGTACCACCTTGTAGGTCTGGCCGTGGATGCACCAGGTCTTTCCCAGGCTCCCCAGTACTTCTTCTATTCGCAGGGTATGTACGTGTCGTGAAAGTCCAGCACCTCCTAGAGGGCGCCGTTGACCAGCGACGCATCCTCCGCCGTGGTCTCGGTCCCCAGCCAGATCACGTGTGCCGGATTCTGCTCCACGGGAGGCGCTGCAATCGACTGGTGCAGAATACGCACCGTGTCCGTTTGCGCCGCGCCGACGGAGGTCTTCAGCTGATTCAGCAGCAAGCGCTTCGCCTCGTGTGTGACATCCGCGGGGAGACCGCGCCCCTTCCATTCCAGAGCAAAGTCGATAAGGCGTTCCGATACGGATTGCTGCAACATCAGTTAAGCCCCGCGTCCGCCGTACCGTTTTCGGCGATATCGCCGTACATCCATTCCAGCAAGCTGGTCTGGCGCTGGTTGTCGGCATTGAGCGCCATCAGGGCCTCGTAGGCGGGATAGCCACGCAGGCCCACCAGTGTCGGCTTGCCGTTGTAGTTACTGGTGTACACCGCCCGCACCGGGTAGCTGTGGATGGTCGAAATGTGCGCCGCGTAGTCAATACCGTCATTGGCATCCAGGAGCGTGTGACTTCGCGCCACCGTATCCAAGGTGAGGTCGATGCAAGCCTGGTACTGGCGCTCGACGGGGTGCGTCTTAACCGGGTAACCCGCCAGGCGCTACTTTTGCATATCCGGCGCATCGAACAGGCTCAGCCGCAGGCGCAGCATGCCGCACTTGCTGGACCAGCTCTCGGCAAGCTGTCGCAGGCAGCTGCGAAAGGCATTTTCGTCACCGCGACTGCGCACGAAGAGAGCGAAGGTGGGTGCTGCGCAGGGCCCCTGGGGCATCGCGATGCCCGTGTCATCGACATAAGTTCGGACATTCTCATCGACGGCACGGTAGGTGGTGCTCTGGTCGACAATAATATCGATGTCTCCGAGAATGTCCTGCTTCGGCTTGCCAGTCGGCGATTGGTCGAACACCGCCAGCGCCGCCTCGTCGCGATAGC
>JBLIIW010000085.1:0-15772 GCA_047635315.1 Halieaceae bacterium
GGTGATCTACGCCCTCGCTTCGCACGGCGATGCGGGATACTCTTCTGCTTCATGGTCGGTTGGTATTTCGACGAAGTTACCAGCAGTCCCCTGATAGCCAGTACTGCCGGTCCGCTTACAACTGCCTGCGTTCGGGGCTTTGACTCACGTGCGGAGGGGTCATACGGTGCCGATATATGTGCGGCCAGCGCGTTCCCGATTCCTCGGAAGCGGATTTTTTTCTATAAGGCCGCGTTCGATCAGGACGCATTGCCAATTTTTTGGGTGAAATTCAGCCCGCCAATCGACCTTAGCTTGTCCACTAAAGAACAGGTTGAACAACTCTCCAGCAATGGTCGCATGCACGAAGTGAGCGAGGGTGCCGCGAAGCTGTTTGGCTCCTCCGCGGCCGCTATGCGCGGTAGCCCATCGAGCTTTTTATGGCAAAACGATTCAAGTGACGAATCTGCTGCGGCGAATCCCCATTGCCGTAATTTTGTTGAGAATGGCTACCACTTGTCTTCGGCCTCAGGTACCGAGGCGATCAGCCCTCGGGGCGATACCTGGCTATCCATCAGCGCTTCCGGCCGGGTCAGGGACGGCATGCTAACCGACTGCCTTGGAGCCGTAGCGTATGTAACAAAAAGCGAGAGCGCAGCGCAGGCGCAGGCGCAGGCGCAGGCCAACAAATTACTGGATGAGGCGCAAGAAGGACTCAGGCAAAGCCTGCAGGAGAATAGGCTGGTTATCGCCTCAGCCAGGCTCGGACTGTGATCATATGATCTTGCAAGTGAACGCCTGGAGTGGAATAACCAGCAACTCGAAATTTTTAGCGTGGCCCCGCAGTATTTTGATAACACGGCCGGCTTCTTTTTCAACATGGTTCACCCGGACGACCGGGATAAGGTGGAGAAGCTGTGTGCGTGTTCGATTCAAGGCGAGTTGATCTCCAGTGCCATCTTCAGGATCGTGAGGAGCTCGGGTGAGATCATATCCATCAATGCAACGGTTGCTCCCGTTTTTGACGAGGACAATCGGCTACTCAGAATTATCGGGGTTAATCGGGATATTACCGAAAGTGTATTATCCCAAGCGGCGATAGAGGGACACGTGTAGGAATTGCAGAGCTCGCTCAATCGCACTATTACACTGGCGATGGATATCAGCAGCTTGAGACCTCCCCACCCCGCCCGGCTCAATAACCCCCATCCCCCGCGACCAGACGCCGGTAAAAAGCCTCATCAAGAAGCTCGTAGGCAAGCGAGCGAGGTTTTCGGAGATATAGGGAGTCGCCGCCGACCTTGCCCGGGTGAAAGGCCTGCTCACGCAGTGCGCTCTTTAGCAGCTTAAAGGTCCCGGTGGTCTCCACGGAATGCAGAACCCGGATAAACACGGGCTGCGCGTAGGCGGGCAAAGCCTCCTCCACCAACGCCTGAAAACCCTCCAAATCCAGTGAGTCGCCCGGGGCCAGCTCAAATGCCACCATGCCCGCACGCCCTTCCGCCCCCGGCACTTCCACCCCATAAACGTTGGCCATGTTTATCTGCGGATGTTTGTTCAGCACCTCGGCCACCTCGTTGGTGGACACGTTTTCCGCGCGCCAGCGGAAAGTGTCACCGACACGGTCAACGAACTGGAAGTGTTTCAGCCCCAGGGCAAAGCCCACATCTATCTGCCGAATCAGGTCGCCGGTATTGAACCAGCGGTCACCCTTTTTCAGGACATTGTGTAAGACCTTGCTGGCGGTAGCTTCGGGGTTGGTATATCCATCAAACTCCGCCCTTCGATCGATCTTCGCCACCAGTAGGCCCGGCTCTCCCACTGGCACCTCGATACAGCGCCCGCGGCTGTCACGAATAATCTCATCGCTTTCGTTGTCGTACTCCACCAGGGCAACCTTGCTAACGGAGGCACCAATGGTGTTGTCCTTGTTCAGGATGTTCATAAAACCGACATTGCCTTCGCTGGACCCGTAGATCTCGCAGATGCGCGGCACCTGGAAACGTTCTTTGAACGGCTCCCACACGTCGGGCCGCATACCGTTGCCCAACATCTTCTGCAGAGGATTGTTCTTCTCCTCAGGACACTCGGGTTGATTCATCAAATAACGGCACAACTCCCCCACATAAACAAAACAGTTGCATTGGTTCTCCTGTATTTCGGACCAGAACTTCGATGCGGAGAAACTGCGGCGTAGGTAAATGGAGGCCCCGCAGGCAATAAAGCCGCAAAAACCCGGACCCATCCCGGTGATGTGGTAGATAGGCAAGCACAGGTAAAGGCGATCCTCGGGGCTGATCTGAAAACCGATGCGGCCCATTCCTTGCCCCGCCGCAAGCAACTTCTTGTGCAGCATGATGGCCGCCTTGGGAAGGCCTGTGGTGCCCGAGGTAAAGACATAGAGCGCCGGCTCCCCGGCCGTCAGTTCGCGAGTGATTGGCAGGTTCTCCGTGCTCATGGCGGGCATACCGGCGCCGGCGTCTTCGGTCCAGGCGGGAGCCTCGCTATCACCGCGATCCCGAAACCAGAAGAAGTGCCTGGATGCCTCGAGTTGCAACTCTGGAAGCACCTCTTCCAGCACCGCCGCACGCTCTTCGCCGACGATGCAATAACTCACATTCGTCGCCTCCATACAGTGCACAAGAGCGCTACCGCTGAGGCTGTTGTTGATCAGGCTGGCGGCCGCCCCGAGCTTCACGGTGGCCAGCATCGCCAGCACAAACTCCGCGCGATTCTCCATGAACAGGGCGACCGTATCGCCGCGGCGAACGCCACGCTCCTGCAGCAGGTGGGCGAGCCGGTTGACCTCCTCGTTGAACCTCCCATAGGTCCAATGCCGACCCTCGAAGATCAGCAGGGTTCGGCCCGGAAAACGCGCGGCGGTATCCTCAAATAGTTTGGCCAATGACAGCTTGTCGCCGGCCCTGGCCATACGGTAGCCCAGCGCGGGCGCTATCTTTGCAAACTCGCGAAGAACGCGAATTCGCTCCCTCGATTTGGCGACAAGCGACATATCAGCGCACCGGATTACAAATAGTCACTTTGGGGACTCCTTGGGGAGATAACTTTCCTGTGGCAAAGCCATAAGCCACTGTTGCTCGATTCTACCCTGTCGAATCTATACATCGTCAGCTCACCCGGACTGTCGCCTAGGCGAACTGTCCGCCCTTTTCGGCCAGCTCCACCAGATAAGGGCTCGGGGTCCAGCACTCATCACCGGTCTGCGCCTGGTAGTGGCACAGCTTTTCGAGTACCTGCTGCGGGCCCAGGCTATTCGCGTAGTGCATGGGACCGCCGCGGTAGACAGGCCAGCCGTAGCCGTAGACATAGACCACATCAATATCGCTGGCGCGATTGGCAATGCCCTCATCGAGAATCTTGGCGCCTTCATTGATCATAGGGAGCAGCAACCGATCGAGGATTTCCTCCTCAGAAATCTCTCGCTGGGGCACCCCCTGAAGCTCCGCAACCTCCCGGTACAGCGCGCGGGTCTGCGCGCGCGGAACAGGACGACGCGCCTCGTCATATTCGTAAAACCCCTTCCCGGTTTTTTGCCCCAGCTCGCCCAGTTCGCAGAGCCTGTCGCGGACAAAGAGGTCGGGTCGCGAGCTGTCCTTGAGCCAGCCTATATCCAGTCCCGCAAGGTCTCCCATCTGAAACGGCCCCATGGGGAAGCCGAAATCATAAAGCACCTTGTCAATCTGCGGCACCGGCGCGCCTTCCAAAGCCAGCCGGTCGGACTGGTATTGCCGCTGACCGAGAATACGATTGCCGACGAAACCTTGGCACACGCCTACCTGCACGGCGACCTTGTTGATGCGCCGGCCAAATGACATACAGGTTTTCAGCACCGTCGCGGCTGTTTTCTCGCCGCGAACCACTTCCAGCAGTTTCATTACGTTGGCGGGTGAAAAGAAATGCAGGCCAATAACCGACTCTGGGCGCTGCGTGGCGGCGGCTATTTCATTGAGGTTGAGGGCGGAGGTATTCGACGCCAGGATGGCGCCCGGTTTGGCAATAGCGTCGAGTTTGCTGAAGATCTCTTTCTTGACAGGCATATTCTCGAACACGGCTTCGATAATCAGATCGCAGTCGGCCAGATCGTCCATATTCAGGGTGCCCTGAATCAACCCGCAGCGTGTTTCCACCTGCTCTGCTGTGAGCCGGCCTTTCTTCGCCGTGTTCTCGTAGTTCCTGCGAACAGTGCCGAGGCCGCGATCCAGCGCCTCCTGCCCGGTCTCCACCAGCACTACCGGGATTCCCACATTGGCCATATTCATGGAGATGCCGCCACCCATGGTCCCGGCGCCGATAACGCCCACCTTGCAGATAGCCAGTTCCTCCAGATCCTTGCCTATGCCCGGAATCTTGCCGGCCTGCCGCTCTGCAAAGAAAAAGTACTGCTGGGCGCGTGCCTGAGGGCCGCTCATTAGTTCGAGGAACAGCTTTCCTTCGGTCTTGAGACCCTCCTCAAAAGGCTGCGTGACGGCTGCCTCAATACAGCGGATGTTGTATTCGGGAGCCAGCAAGCCGCGCGCCCGCTTGCCAATCATGGTGCGGGCCATGGCAAATACTTCCGGGTTCTCACGGGCCGCCTGCAGTTTGTCTTCGCGATCGCGCACGCGCGGATGAGCGCCACCGGTCAGCCCTTTCTCCCGGGCAAAAGCTACACTTTTCTCGCGCAAGTCACCCTCGACCACGGCGTCCAAGAGGCCCAGTTGTAGCGCCTCGGCGGCATCAATCGGCCTGCCGCCTGTGACCATCTCAAGAGCCTTCTCGACCCCGACAAGGCGCGGCAGGCGCTGCGTGCCACCGGCGCCGGGCAGTAGTCCGAGATTTACCTCTGGCAAACCGCACTTTGCGCTGGCTACGGCCACCCGGTAGTTGCAGCACAGCGCAGTTTCCAGACCGCCGCCGAGGGCCGTGCCATGAATCGCCGCAACGCTGGGCTTAGTACAGTTCTCCAGAGCCGCCAGCACCTCATGCAGGCCCGGCTCTCGCGGACCGCTGGCGAATTCCGTAATGTCGGCGCCGGCGATGAATGTTCGCCCCTCACAGAAAATCACCAGCGCCTTGACCCCGGCGTCAGCCTCGGCCTTTGCAACACCCTCTTTGAGACCCTGGCGAACACCCTGACTGAGCGCGTTAACCGGCGGATTGTTGATACTGAGTACGGCTACGCCATCCTCGACGTCGTAATTAACCATATCGCTTAGCGCAACCATCAATAACTCCTTTTATCTGTGTTTGGTGTACCGCCTCGAATGTATCCCGCGCGCTTCTTCTGGCCAGTTCTCCCGGCGTAGCCAGGCGCCGGCGCAAACCGGGAGGCCACCGCGTAGCACTCATCCGTGGCTCCAGAAATTACTCAATCATCCCGCTGGGGGCGCGAAGCCCTCTTTCATCGCCGCCAGCGTGTGGCCGCGCAGGGACAGTTTGTTGGCCGCATACTGCGCCTTCGGCAGTGCTGTGAGCTTCTTTGCGGCCTCCATCACCCGCTCGTCGAGCAGCTCGGCCTCTACCACTTCATCCAGGAAACCGGCGACAACCGCCTGATCGGGAGTATAGACCTCGGATTGCAGTGCCACACGGGTCAGGTGGTGCTTGGCAATCCGTGCGGCTGTCAGCTCAATCAGTATGGGCGGCAAGCTCATGCCGATGGCCGTTTCCGGTAGGGTCAGCTTAAAACTCCCGCGCGCGCCTATGCGCGTATCGCAGGCCATTATGATGAAAGCGCCCATAGCGACACCGTGCCCGGTGCAGGCTGCAAGCAGCGGCAGGGGAAAACTGTAAAGACGTGTCAGGAGCTCGAAGCCTCTCTGCACCATAGCCTCCCCCGCCTCCCGGCCTTTCTCGAACTCCCGAAGATCGAAACCACCAGAAAACATGCCCGGGCGACCGCGAAGGATCAGCGCAGCGGCCCCATCGCTCTCCGCACGGCTCAACCCGGCGTTGATATCATCCAAAAAGGCATGACCCACCACATTGGCCTTTCCATCATCGAAAGTCAGGGTCCCGATGTTGTCATTCAGGGTATATTCCATACTGCCATCCACCGCTCATATAATATGACACACACCATGCCACTACGATGTCGACTATGCAACATCTGAGGCCCAATTCACCGGCGGCGGGGCATACAATATACCCTCCCGAAGGGCGGCAACATGTTTACACGCACGACACATAATGGCATTATTTGTGCCAGTTACTCCGAAAAGGCAGTGCCCCTAGCTCTGGGGAACGGCACAGGGAAACATAGCGCTGGGAAATCATTTTCTGGCACAGTACTTGAGCCGCGTCGCCCACCATGGGAGCTGAACGCCCCGCTGCGCGCCCCCGGGGCAGGCGGTGAGAGCAGCGCTTTATCTTTAGCTTGCAGAGCTGCCTGTGGCAATCCGATCACCTGGCATTTGAATATAAGGAAACACAATGGACTTTAGCTCCGCCGTACTGACTCTGGAGATCACCGATCATGTTGCCACACTGTGGCTGGACAGGCCGGAAAAACGCAACGCCATGTCGGCGGAGATCATCGCCGATCTGCCACGCGCGATGTCGGCAATTGCCGAGCAGGACGTCATTCGGGCGGTCGTCATCGCGGCCCGTGGCAAGAGCTTTTGTGTAGGCCTGGATCTCTCCGGGTTGATCGGCGGCTCCCAGAGCCAGCAAGCAGATGAGCAGGTTTCAGGCGCGACCGCGAGCCTGCGGCAAATGAAAGTGACGCGTGACTTTCAGAAGGCTATCAGTGCGGTGGCCGAATGCCCCGTTCCGGTGATCGCCGCGATTCACTCTCATTGCATCGGTGCCGGGGTGGACCTTGTTACAGCCTGCGATATTCGATTGGCCGCGGCCGACGCACTGTTCGGGGTGCGCGAGACAAAAATAGGTATTGTGGCCGATGTAGGCACGCTGCAGCGTCTTCCCGCTATCGTATCCGCGGGGCATGTGGCGGAGCTGGCCTATACGGGCAAAGATATCAACGCGGCCCGAGCCGAGAAAATCGGCCTGGTGAATGATGTCTACCCGGATGCGGATGCCGTTTATACGGCAGCGCTGGAAGTCGCTGCAGAAATTGCAGCCAATGCTCCCCTCGCGGTGCGTGGCACAAAATTCATTCTGCAGCAGAGTGAAAACCTGACTACGGAGCAAAGTCTTCTCCTGAATGGCCTGTGGACCATGGCGACAACCCTGAACTCGAATGATCTGGGCGAAGCCATGCAGGCATTTGTTGAGAAGCGTCCCGCAAACTTCACCGGCTCATGAAATCGGCATAGCCAATATCAACGCAAGCTGCGCACAGCGCGCTCTACTCATAAGTTTGGCAACACCAGAAACCACAAAAGGATAACCTCATGACAATCGGTGTAATAGCAACAATCACGATTAAGGAAGGCCGCAACGCAGAGTTTGAACAAGCGCTTCTATCGCTGGCGAAACAGGTGCGCAGCAGCGAGCCTGGTAATATCTTCTACCTGCTCCATCGCAGCAAGTCTGAGCCACAGGTCTATAAGGTACTGGAGCAGTATCACAGCGAAAATGATCTGGCGGCACACGCCAAGTCGCAGCACTACCAGGACGCCAACAAGGTACTCGCGGGCCTCGTGGCGGCGGCACCGATTGTAGAAATCCTTGATGCTGTTGAATAGGGACGCCTGCATATGATGCGCAAACTCGCCGCGCTGGCAGGCGTCCTCGCGCTTCTCCTCGCCGCTTTGGCGCTGGCGCTACCCACCATCCTGCACACAGCGGGTCTACACCCCGACTACAGCGGTGAGAAGGTGAGCCTGGCTGAGGGAAAACGGGCTCTGGTGATCACCACCAGTCACGGTGTACTGGCAGCGCCGGGGGAAAGCGGGGGCAAGCCATCCGGGGTTATGGCCTCTGAGATGACCCACCCGTACTACAATTTTCTCGATGCGGGAATGACCGTTGACGTAGCCAGCGTAAAAGGCGGCGAGATTCCAGTGGACCCACAAACACTGCTTTACATGATCAGAACGCCGGAAGATGAGCGTTTTCTGGCCGATCCAGTTTTGCAGGCTAAAGTCAAAAACTCCTTGCCTATAGCCGATGTTGATTTCACCGGGTACGACATTATTTTTCTGTCCGGTGGCTGGGGCGCAGCCTATGACCTGGGTTATTCAGCAGTGCTGGCGAGAAAGATTTCCGAAGCCTATTACGCCCGTACGCCAGTCATCGGTGGCGTCTGTCACGGGGTCCTGGGCCTGATCAATGCGCAGAATCGCGATGGTGAGTTGCTGATAGCTGGCCGTCGTATGACCGGCGTGTCGGACAAGCAAATCAAGGAACTCGGTATTGAAATTACGCCACAACATCCGGAGACAGCGCTCAGGAAAGCCGGGGCACTTTATGAAAGCCGGAGTGCTTTTCGCGATTTTTTCGCGACGCATGTGGTGGTAGATGAGGAGCAACGTTTCGTTACCGGGCAGAACCAGAACTCCAGTCATGAGACGGCGCAAAAGATGCTCGCGATCGTTGCCGGGCAGGTGCAGAGCCCGCTCCAGCCGGCGCTCTGACATCACTGAAATACAGACGCCGCCGGAGAAATCATGAACAGGATCCTGAAGCTTATCGTTGCGCTGCTCGCTACTGTATTCCTGGTAATGGGATTACGCTGGGCCATAGCGCCGGCAGGCGTGGCTTCCCAGTTTGGTATGCCACTACTCGATGGGGTCGGTCGAAGCACACAGATCGGTGATCTCGGCGCTTTCTTCTTTGCCGGCGGTTTATTCGTTCTCATTGGGCTGCTCACGCAAAGGCGCAGCTGGTTCTATGCAGCGGCGATGCTGGTCGGCTTTACCGCCCTCTTCCGTATAGTGGCCTGGCTGTTTCACGGCGCCACGCTGGCTTCTGACATGATCATTGGTGAACTACTGATTGCCGGCCTGCTGTTACTCGCAGCCGCCGGAACCACGGAAAAGCGCTAGTAAAATGCGCTCAAATAGCTCTGTCCGATACGCGCCCATACTATGGCTCCTTGCGGGGGCGCCGCTTTCTTCAGCACTGGCACAGCCGCATGAGCTTGAGGAGCCAGAACCGCTGCCCGCCGCCGGCGCCCTTGTCGATACGCTTCCGTCACCTTCCGCTGCACCGAATATCGTGCTGATTCTCGCGGACGATTTGGGCTTCACGGACCTGGCCTCCTATGGCAGTGAGATCCACACGCCGACCCTGTCAGCCCTGGCCGCACAGGGGATCAGCTTTAGCAATTACCACACGGGCGCAAGCTGTGCCCCGTCGCGGGCGATGCTGCTCACTGGTGTGAGCAGTCATCTTGCGGGGGTGCCCAATATTCCGGAGATGATCCCACCCGCGCAGTCCAGTTACGAGAATTACTCGGGATCCCTGGGCCGCAACGTGGTAACCGTGGCAACGCTACTGCAGGACGCGGGCTATCACACCTATATGTCGGGTAAGTGGCACCTGGGCCACGCGCCCGATCTGCTGCCCAGCAGTCGCGGTTTTGAACGCACCGTGGCCCTTGCGGACTCGGGCGCCGACAATTGGGAACAAAAGCCTTACCTGCCCATTTACGATAAGGCTAACTGGTATGCGGACGGGGAAGAGTTCGAACTGCCGCAGGATTTCTACTCCTCGCGCTTTCTTGTCGACAAGGCCATTGAGTTCATCGACAGCAATGCCCGGGACGGCAAGCCGTTCTTCAGCTACCTGCCCTTTCAGGCAGTACATATGCCCGTACAAGCTCCCCAAGAGTTTATCGATCACTACATGGACACCTACGACCAGGGGTGGACGGTTCTGCGGGAGCAACGGCACGTGCGGGCGATTGCGCGGGGCATCGTTCCCCCCGGGAGCGACAAAATTGAGATGCCGACTACTGAGGACTGGGATAGCCTGAGTAGCGAGCGTCAGCGCTACGAAGCCAAGCGGATGGCTGTTTATGGTGCGATGGTCGAGGCTATGGACTTTCATCTGGGGCGACTCATAGACCATCTCAAGCGCAGCGGCCAGTACGACAATACAGTCTTCATCTTCACCTCGGACAATGGCAGTGAGGCTTCAGGTATGGCGGATCAGGGCAGCGCGCTGAATAGCTGGCTCAATGCGCAACAGGGATACCAGGTCGACTACGAGACACTGGGCCTGCGAGGTAGCATGAATACCATTGGGCCCAGTTTTGCGAGCGCCTCCGCGGCGCCGCTGGCCTACTACAAGTTCTATGTAGGCGAGGGTGGAATGCGTGTACCGCTGATTATGGCGGGCGCTCCGCTGCTGGCGACTCCCGGACTCTCTCACGCCTTCACCTTTGCCACGGATATAGCGCCAACTATTCTCCAACTCGCCGGCGCGCGCCCGCCAGGCGCGCGCTAAGGTGGCCGCCAGGGTCAAGCGAGAAGCGGCCGCAGCCTGTTACCGCTGCTGCGGGGGCAAGTGGAGCGAGTCTACGCACAGGACGAGCCAGTGGGTTATGAATTGGCAGGAAACGCTGCACTGTTTATGGGCGACTACAAAATTGTCTATAACCGCGCGCCGGTGGGAGATGGCCAGTGGCGTCTGTTTAATATTCTCAAGGACCCCGGAGAGGCCAGGGAACTAAGCGCAGAGATGCCCCAGCGCCTGCAGACTATGCTCGCCCACTATCAGCATTTTGAGGCGCACAATAAGGTGCTTCCGGTCGCAGCCAACTACGATGCCAGGAGCCAGGTACTGATTAATGGCCTGCAGAATCGCTTGGCTCCCGCCCTGCTGGTGGCGATGCTGACGCTGCTTATCCTGATCGGGTTCTACGCGACCTACCGGATGATGAAAAAGCTATAGACTCCCGCTCAGCCCGACCACGTTCTTGCCAAAACTGAAAGAGACAAGACGACTGAGTTCCCTGAGACTGCGCCCGGATTCCTCTTGCAACTCATTGAAAAATGCTTGGGCTGCGGTTAGTGACCGCTTACTATTGATGCCGCCGTCGACAATATCGTGAAGGCGCAGAAAGCCTTCCACGTCGGCCGTCAGCAGAAAGGTGTCGTAACCCAGGTTGCGCAGCGCATAGGGCCCGGTGTTGCCGCCGAGGCGACTGCCGTGCTTTTTCAGGTACAGCCACAAACCGATGCTATCGGTCGGCGGCCAGGCGGCAATAAACTCGCCAAAGCGCATACCCTGCTGACGCTCTGTGAGCGCGATCATGGCCGCGTTATCGCGGATAGCGAGGACCTTCCGGTAGTTGCGAATGATACGTGTGTCCTGCGCTTTTCGCTCCAGCATGTCCTCGGGCATCATCAACAACTTGTCGACATCAAAGCCCCAGAACAGCTCTTCAAAACCATCCCATTTATTTTCCACCACGCGCCAGACGAAACCCGACTGAAAAATCTTTTTACTGAACTCGGCCAGGTAGCGATCGGCCGGCAGGCGGGCGAGGGCGACCGGGGCAGGTGCAGGTGCAGGTGCAGGTGACAATAGGTCCTCCAGCGCCGCATCACCGCCCTTGCGTTCACTGGCCCGGGCATAAATCGTCTCAAATCGGGGCATAGTCGGTCTTACCTCTGTGTAGCAGTGCCCCTGATCCTGCCATTCACGGGCAATTGCTCCCAAAAAAAGGACGCCTATACACGACCGCAGCCAGGCAAGCGAATCGCGAGCTAGAGGCCAAAGAGGCCATAGGAGCGAGCGATAATATAGTTTGCCAATAATGCCAGAAGAACAGCGAAGCTTCGGTCGATAAGCGCGGCATTGTCCCGCAGCCTCCCAACCCACCCCGCGCGCGTGACGGCCAGGGCTATGAGCGAATACCAGAAGCCGTCGATCAGCGCAGCCGTAGCGACCAGCAGTATGCCAAGCGGAACGCCCGCATCAGGCTTGATGAACTGACTGAACAGGGCGAGCATAAAAACGGCGAGCTTTGGGTTCAGAAAGGCGATAGCAAAGCCATCGCGCAGGGACTGCCCGGTGCCTGCCAGGATCGGCTCAGGAGGTGCCTCGGCGGATGCCCCCGCGGCGCGGCCAGAGAGCCAGAGGCGGCGCGCCAACCACAACAGATACGCCGCGCCAGCAATCTGCAGGCTCTGGAACACGATCTCGTGAGAGGTGATCAGCGCGCCGATCCCGAGCACCGTGAGCGCCGCATAGAGGCCGACTCCGGCCGCATGCGCCCAGGCAGCCGCGAGCCCTGCGCCGCGCCCGCCTCGCAGGCTGGCGCCCATAACAACGGCAAGACTGGGGCCCGGGGAGGCCGCACCGGCGAGACAGAGGCCGGCCAGGGTCAGCCACTCCCAGACACTCACGCCGGGAAACACCAAGAACGCAAACGACTCCTGCACCTCACGCCAGCACTCCACGGTTCCTGCGGCGACGGGCATCGTTTTCACGCAGGTTTTCCACAGAAGCTGTGGATAAATCAGTGGATAATTTGTTTAGCACCCACGCCACGCGGCATAGCACGGTCAGGGCGCCCAGTTGATCAAAATTCATACAATTCCATTTTATCTATAATAAACAATACGTTATGGACCCTACGTGAGAGGACGCCTTCGCGACATCACGTAACTACCGCTCCAAACGACACCTGCTGCAGGACTGTGCATAACAATCCCCACGCAAAGAATTAAATTGGAACTTGTCAACCACTCGGACGCCGATTTATCACAATTCTTTCATTTTTTTGTCATGCGTTGAGGCGGTGAAAGCACGCGGGTCGTGCCTGAAGCGCACCGCCTTCTCTCCGCTCTCCGCTCTCCGCTCTGTGGAGCGTTGCCGGAACTTACTGCTTAGTCCCCACGGTAAATGCAACCCGAGGTGCAGGTCTCGCGGATCTCTACCGCCGACAGTTGCGGGAGCTGCGGGCTGAGGCGCTCCCAGATCCAGCGACACAGATTCTCGCTGGTCGGATTCTCCAAGCCTTCGATATCGTTCAGATAGTAGTGATCGAGACGATTTATCAAGGGCTTGCAGGCGCTTTTCAGCTCGCCAAAATCCATGATCCAGCCGCTCGTATCGCCGGGCTTACCAGCAACATAGATTCGCAGCTGAAAAGAGTGCCCATGAAGGCGCTCGCACTTATGTCCGGCCGGTACGTTGGGCAAGCGGTGTGCCGCTTCGAAATGAAAATCCTTAAAGATCTCCACAAATTGTCCTCTATTCTGGTTGCCCCTATGTTGGCCACTCCGGGCTACGAATGAAAGAGCCGCGGGATTATTAGGCTGGCAGCAACTTGGCGAGAAGCGGCTCCCGGGAAGCGGGCCGCGGGCCGCGGGCTGGCGGCATAACCCAGACGCACCAGCATCGGTAGCGTATCTCCCGGCTCTGCCAGTTCCTTGTGAGCTCGTCGATAGTGCTCAGCCATGGGCGGAAATTCCTGCAGCGCCTGACTCAGTGGATGCAAGGCCAGTCCTTCCAGCGTAGCCGCCTGATGGAGGCGCACCCTGGTCATACCCGCCTTCAGCTGATCCTGTCGCGTATTGCCTTGGGTGCTACTCCATATATGCGCCATAGCGCTCCCGCAGCATATCTCGGCGGGAGGCTTCGGCACTGCAAAGTACTTTTACAGCGGGTGTGGCGACCGCGCACAGACGATCCAGCGACTCAGCCGCAACCTCCTGATCCGTATCAAAGGGTGCGCGCTGCGTATGTCGCTGCAGCGTGGCGGCAAAAAGGGGCTCTCGGGCCACGGAGTCGTCCCGGACGATACGGACCCGCGCCAGCGGACGCTCGTCCAGCATCGGTTGCGGTTCGCCGTCGGGGAAACTGCTTATCTCGGTGCGGCAGCCCTTTTCCGCCGCCGCCTGTCGAAACAGCCCGAGAAAACAACCAAAACCGATCGTAATCTGCCGGCACGGAGGGTCTGTTTCGGGCAGGAGCCGGTCGGATCTGGCGAAAAGCGCGAAACTGTCCTCGCCCTCAAGTCCGATCTGCCAGGGCTGCATATTGTGCGGATTCGGCGCGAGGATGGCGTAGGCAAGAGCATCGAGGCGTGGATCGCCAAAGCCCGCGCTCGCGGCCCGCCATGGCCCTCGGGCTTCGGCAGAGCTGCGCGTAGACAACCACACGCTGCTCCCGCCCAGAATCAGCACACTGGCTGCCCCCGTCCTTAACAAAGCGCGTCGTGATATCGCCATGCGCGCACAACCCTTATAGTTAAATGCTCACGCCGGACCAAAATTGCAGGCGTTCCGGTTGCTAGCGCTGACGATGATCAACGTAGTGAAAACGTTCAACCCAGTCCCCCTTGATGTGGTAGCGCTGACCCTTTGTGCCATATCGATAATCCAGATACCGGCGAGATCGCCGGAAAACTTTTCTTATCTCCAGTTCCTCGCCGCTGCGCATCTCCGCGATAAGAGTAAACGGCGCGTCGCTCATACGCTGCTGCAGATGCGCATCGACCGATCGTCCAGAGGCACGAGGAACCGCACCGAGAGCGACCGCCACTGCTTTCCAGCGCGGCCCGTGCTTCGCGGGAATGCCGGCAATCAGATGGGCCAGCTCATGCCGTACGGTGTCGATCAGGTCCGTGAGCGCCGCCGTACCTACAAAGCGATCCGACAAGACTACACGACCGTCGCGATGCGCCTGTCCGAAGGTTCGCCGCGCGCGATTGAACTCCAGGCCCGTGTAAGGATGCACCCATTTCGGGTAGCGGCTGAGCGCGCGCTGCAACTCCTGCTCAACGATACCCCGAATTTCTGATCTGGTCAGAGTGTCATTCCGCCATCCTGGTAAACAGCTATTGTACCGCTCCGCAAGAAGGCGCGCCTCAGCTGCCCGGAGAAGTTTCTGTGCACTGCACGCGCCGGACGAAAATTTTCCCACGCCCCCGCCTATACTTTTCTATACTTTTTTTCGAGCAAAACAGTCCCTACGGGGAAGCCTACTCGCAATCCCTGCATGCGTAACAGGAGAGCCAGAGAATGCCTACCGATATGGAAATTGCCCGCCAGATCAGCGCTAAGCCCATTCAGGAAATTGCCAGTCAACTGAACATCGATCCCGAGCATATCCTGCGCTACGGAAAAACAATTGCCAAAGTTCACTTCGATGCGCTGGAGCGCCGCGAGGCAACAGCGACAACCTGAAAAACTGATACTGGTTTCCGCCACTACACCAACCGCCGCGGGAGAGGGGAAAACCACGACCAGCATCGGCTTGACCCAGGCCTTTTCAAGGCTCAATCAGTCGGTTTGCCTGGCGCTTCGGGAACCCTCCCTGGGCCCCTGCCTGGGAATGAAGGGCGGAGCGACCGGCGGAGGATATTCCCAGGAAATGCCGATGGATCGGATTAACCGGTGTTTCACCGGCGATTTTCACGCAATTACCAGCGCCAACAATTTGCTCTCGGCGACCATCGACAACCATATTTATCACGGCAACAAACTCCGCATTGATCAGCGGCAAATCGGCTGGCGCCGCTGTATGGATATGAATGATCGAAGTTTGCACAATATTATCGTGGCGCTCGGCGGTAAGCTGCAGGGATACCCTCGCGAAGGGGGATTCGATATCACCGCCGCGTCGGAAATTATGGCTATAGTCTGTTTAGCTGAGGATGCTAACGATCTGGAGCTTCGAATAAACAGGATTCTTGTCGCCTATACAGCCTCCGGCGCAATGATGACGTTACTGCGGGACGCTATCCATCCCAACCTGGTACAAACCCTGGAAGACACACCGGCCCTGATACACGGCGGTCCATTTGCCAACATAGCCCACCGCTGTAACTCGGTTATCGCCAGGAAAATGGCCATGCAGTTGGCCGATTACACGATCACTGAAGCCGGCTTTGGCTTTGATCTCGTTGCGGAAAAGTTTTTCGATATCA
>JBLIIW010000086.1:0-15755 GCA_047635315.1 Halieaceae bacterium
GCAGTCTCCCGGAGCACCCGAACTGGGGTGGTGATACGCTGGTCATGCGCGATCGCGACAGCCTGTTGGCGCTACCCGCAGGAGAAAACAATCCGGGGTTCTACCGACCCGGGGAACGGGCACGCTGCGAGAAAGAGCTGGCGCGCTTTGATGAACTCTGGCGCGCCGGCCAGGTCGACCCGGAGTTCCGGGCACTGTCGATCTAAGCGGTCTGGCGGAGCCACCGGCCGGCGTGCAAAGCGAGCTTGATCACTCGTCGAAACCCACGCTGTTGCCCTCGTAAACCAGCTCATGAACACGTAGAGCCGAACACTCTCCCCCAGTCGCGCAGCCGTCGCTCAGGGAAAAGCTGATCTGATGCGCTGGGCAGGTAATAATCCCCTTGCGGACCAGCGCAGTGTCGAGCACCTGATCGGCGTGCGGGCAGCGTCGCGCGATGAGCGCGCGCTGATCAAACTCCTGAAAAAGAAGTAACTCTAGATCGTCAATTCGGAACACGCGGCGGTAGCCGTTCTCCAGATTGATGAGCTTCTCCAATGCGCGATAGGCCATTCAGTCACCGTCGAGCAGTGCCAATATGCGCCGCGCAGCGAGGTAGGGAGTCGTTTTCTGCGCCTCAACAGCTGCCTCCAGTACCGGCATCTCACCACGCACTGGCGCGCTCTCTGTGAGGCGCTGCAGCAATAAGGACTGCACAAGCTGGTGCATCCACTCACGACTCTGGCGGGCGCGCTGGCGCTCAAAAAAACCGTTCTCACGACAGCCGTCCACAAATTCATTGACCATCGACCAGACCTCATCCAGCCCCTCCCGTTGCAGGGCGGAACAGCGCATAACGCGCGGCTGCCAGTGCGATTCGGTGCGCAGGAGACTGAGCGCAGACCGGTACTGGGACTGCGTGGAAGCTGCAAGCCGGGCGCTATCACCATCGGACTTGTTGATGACCAGTGCGTGGGCAAGTTCGACGATCCCTTTCTTGATGCCCTGCAGTTCGTCGCCACCTCCCGGAAGCATCAGCAGCATGAAGAAATCCACCATCCCCGCCACCTGAAACTCTGACTGACCCACGCCCACGGTCTCCACGATCACAACATCGTAGCCAGCCGCTTCGCACAGCAGAAGGCTCTCGCGGGTTTTCTGGGCCACTCCGCCCAGAGCGCCGGCTGATGGTGAGGGGCGGATGAATACATTCTCATCGCGCGAGAGCACTTCCATGCGTGTCTTGTCACCCATAATCGAGCCGCCGGCGATCGGTGAGCTGGGATCCACGGCCAGTACCGCGAGGCGCTTTCCCTGGGCCAGCAGCAGCTGACCGAAGGCTTCAATAAAGGTGGATTTACCAACCCCCGGCACGCCGCTGATGCCGATACGCACACTGTTGCCGGTAAATGGCAGCAAGGATTCCAGCAGTTCCTGTGCCTGCTCCCGGTGCTCGGGCAAGCGGCTCTCGGTGAGGGTAATAGCCTTGGCGAGGGCGCGCCGGTTGCCCGCACGCAGGGCCTTGGCGTCGATAGTAAGCACGGCGATGCTCAGGCCACAGCGGCGTTGACCGCTTCCAGGACCTCACGCGCCGCCTGCGGTATGGGCGTGCCCGGGCCGAAGATGCAGCTGACACCGGCCTGACGCAGCTCCGCATGATCCTGTTCCGGAATGACGCCGCCGGCAATCACGATAATATCGTCGGCCCCGAGCCGTGCCAGTTCCTCAATAAGCTGGGGAATCAGGGTTTTGTGTCCCGCCGCGAGGCTGGAGGCACCCACCACATGCACATCATTTTCCACAGCCTGTCGCGCCACTTCCGCGGGGGTTGAGAACATCGGCGAGAGATCTACATCAAAGCCCACATCGGCAAATGCCGTAGCGACCACCTTGGCGCCGCGATCGTGGCCGTCCTGTCCCATCTTGCAGACCAGCATGCGCGGTCGACGACCATGAGCTTCCACAAAACGGCCAATATCGCTGCTGATCATTTGCCAGTTTTCATCCTCTTGGAAGGCCGCTCCGTAGACGCCGGAAACGGTCTGTGCCTGTGCGGTGAAGCGGCCGTATACCTTTTCCATCGCATCGGAGATTTCGCCTACGCTAGCCCGTCGGCGCACGGCCTCGATGGACAGCTCCAGCAGGTTGCCTTCCTCACCCCCGGCACAGCTCTCTATCTCTGCAAGAATAGCGGCCACCGCAGCATCGTCGCGACTTTCGCGCAGCTTCGCGAGTCGCGCAAGTTGCGCCTCGCGAACCGCGGAATCGTCAATCTCCAGAACCTCAACTTTGTCTTCGCCAGGATGCAGGTACTTGTTTACGCCCACAATCACGTCGTCGCCGCGGTCTATACGAGCCTGCTTACGGGCCGCCGCTTCTTCAATACGCAACTTCGGCATCCCGGTTTCTATGGCCTTGGCCATACCGCCGGCTTCTTCAACCTCAGCGATCAGTTCCCGGGCCTTATCCGCAATATCCTGAGTCAGGGACTCCATCATGTAGGAGCCACCCCAGGGATCCACAACACTGGTGATACCCGTTTCTTCCTGCAGGATCAGTTGTGTATTGCGCGCAATGCGCGCAGCGAACTCCGAAGGTAGCGCGATGGCCTCATCCAGGGCGTTGGTGTGCAGAGACTGGGTGCCCCCGAATATCGCGGCCATCGCTTCAACGGTGGTGCGCACAACGTTGTTATAGGGATCCTGTGCTGTGAGCGACCAACCGGAGGTTTGACTGTGTGTGCGCAGCATGGAACTCTTGGGGTTTTGCGGCGAAAACTCCGCAACAATCTCGTGCCAGAGAAGTCGCGCCGCGCGCATCTTCGCGATCTCCATATAGAAGTTCATGCTGATGCCCCAGAAGAAGGACAGGCGCGGCGCAAATTCGTCGATGCGTAGACCGGCGGCGAGCGCCGTGCGGATATACTCCTTACCGTCGGCCAGCGTATACGCCAGTTCCAGCGCAGCGTTCGCCCCGGCTTCCTGTATGTGATAGCCGGAGATGGAGATCGTATTGAAACGGGGCATGTGTTCCGAGCAGTAGGCAATGATGTCGCCGATAATGCGCATACTCGGTGCGGGCGGATAGATATAGGTATTGCGTACCATGAACTCTTTCAGGATGTCGTTCTGGATCGTGCCGGCCAGTTGTTCCCGGGAAACCCCCTGCTCTTCCGCCGCAACAATGTAGCCCGCGAGCACGGGCAGCACCGCACCGTTCATGGTCATGGATACAGAAACCTTGTCGAGCGGTATCCCGTCGAAGAGGATCTTCATGTCCTCAATGGAGTCAATGGCGACACCCGCCTTACCCACATCACCGCTTACCCGTTCGTGGTCCGAGTCATAGCCCCGGTGCGTGGCAAGATCGAAGGCGACAGAAATGCCCTGCCCGCCCGCCGCCAGCGCTTTGCGGTAAAAGGCGTTCGATTCCTCCGCCGTACTAAAGCCGGCGTACTGGCGGATAGTCCAGGGTCGGCCCGCATACATGGTGGCCTGTGGCCCGCGCACATAGGGCGCCATGCCGGGCAATGTGTCTGCGTAGGCAAGGCCTTCGGTGTCTGCCGCGGTGTACAGGGGCTTGACGGGAATACCCTCGGGCGTATCCCAGACCAGCTCTTCAGGGCTGCGCCCCTTCATCTGTCTGGTCGCCAGTGCTTCCCAGGCAGCAAGGTCCTCCGCACTGGCTTTATTGTGATCGCTCATCGATAGATCTCTCAGTGCTCTGCAGCAGGTTGGTTGAGTTCAATCAATACACCATCGCAGCTGCGCGGATGGATGAAAATGGTCAGTGAGCCATGCGCGCCCGGTGCGGGCTCATCAGCCAGAAACTCATAGCCCTTCTCCTTGAGCCGCGCCACATCCGCGTGAATATCGTCCGAGCGAAAACACAGGTGGTGCAGGCCGCCCCCACGTTTTTCAAGATACTTGGCTACCGGCCCTTCGCCATTCAGCGGATGGATCAGCTCAATATTGGTTGGCGGCAAAGCAAAAAACGCCGTCGAGGTTTTTGCCGCCGTTACATCTTCCCTGCCGTCAAAAGGCAGACCAAAATCTTCGCGAAGTCGCGTGATGGCTTTCTCAAGATCGGGAACTGCCACGGCGATGTGGTCAAGCGCGGTAATCATGCTGGCTTATCTCCTTAAATACATCGGACCAGGACTTCCATCAGATCTGCCCCAGGTAGTGCGCTGTAGCCGAACTACGACGCTCCGCCATATCCTCCGGGGACTCCACAACGAGCGTTTCATCCGGGGAGATACGAAAGATGGACTGCCCCTTACTGATTATCACGTTTTCGCCCTCCACCAGCACTTCTTCAATGGTGCCGGCGAAAGGCGCATAGACCTTATTGAACATCTTCATCACTTCAATGATATACAAGGGATCGCCCGCATCGAAGTGATCGCCCTTGTCTATGAACAGGGGCGAGTTCGGGCTCTCCCGGCTGTAGAACATACCGCCGCTGGCGGCAATAATCTCGTCGGACTTGGCGATCGGTGGTGGCACCAGCACCTTAGCCATCGCTACTTGTAGCTCGGCCTCGGTGAGGCGGTCGGGAATATGTATGCTGAGATCGTCGTTCACATCGAGCTCAAAGAACCCGGTGCTCTCGGCAATCGCCGGCAGGACCCCGAGTATCGAGCAGCCGGACTGAAAGCCCCGATGGGCGGCGCGTACCTCCACCCACTGCTGCTCATCGAGCTTACAGCCCTCGGGCAGTGCCGCGTCTGCCAGCTGGCTCTGCATCCCCAGCCAGTCATCAGCGGGAAGCTCCTCGCAAAGCCGTGCATAGAAATCTATCGCCGTTTCCAGGATCTCATGATCGTGCGCCCAGATCATGCTGGCCGCCGGCGCACCGGGACTGAAGTCCATATTCATAAAGTGGTAGAGATCCGCAAGCAGGGAAACCGGGTTGTCGTTCCAGCTGATGCGCCCATCAATCATCGTATAGGTGTCCCGGTGTAAGCTCAGCCAGCCGCTCATCAGATGGGGCTGTTCCAGCAATGACTCCAGGGGGCGCAGGAGCAAGGTCTGCTTGAGCGCCAGCGTTGACTGCAGGGCCTGCGTCTCGGCGCTGCTGGCCCCGTCACGCTCGCGCTCACAAACCGCCGCCCAGCCGCTATCCAGGTCGATATTCGCGGCTTCGCGTTTGAGCTCTCCAACTGCCGTAAGGTAGGGGACGATAAAGCGAGTCGTTGGCCGGGCATTGATGTTCTGGCCGATAAACCAGTTCACCAGCCCGTAATGAAACTCGATATTGGTCGCCAGATCCTTGCCACGCATGCGGGTCTGGCGAATGGTCTCGGCCAGACGTTGATAACAATCCAGGCGTGTTTCGCCCACGGTCAACAACAGCGCTATGTTTGAATCGTAAGCACCTGCCAGCGTGTACTTCATGAACACGTCGGTATCGGGGTTGTGCAAACTGATCCCCTGGTCGTCGCGAATTTCACCCTCAATGGCATCAGACCAGTACTCGATCACCCCGCCCGCACTGGGCTGCAGCGCCTGATTGGTGGCGTTCAATCGCGCCTCCACAGTGTCTTTGTAGCGCGGAACTCTCTCCGGCCGTGGAAGCTGGGGGCCGTGAGCCGCGAGAAGTACCATAGCCTCTACCAGGGACTCAACCACGAATCCGTCTTCGGGATTGTCCGGATTGGCAAAGCGCAGGGCATAGCAAAGCTCCGTCACCCGATGCTCCACCTGAATCCGCGTATTCATCTCCATAAAGAAATGCTTGCCGCGATCGATGATGCACTCAAAGGTGGATACGGAGTCCAGACCCACAGCAACGCCAAAGCGCGTGGCTTCGTCCTCCATCTCCCGCAGGGTTTGCACATCCTGTTCCAGGACTGTGGCCTCGGTGTCATTGCCCTGCGCCCTGGCCTCTTCCACAGCGAGTTGCAGGGACTCAAGGGTGACCGACACTTCGAGCAGCTTTTGCTCGTGCATCTGCAGGGAGCAGTCGCGACCGCCGAGCGTCATGCTCCACTGGCCATTGCCAATCACCTGGATTTCCTGGTGCCGCGTGGTCTCGATATTCAGTTCGACCAGCACATTCTTGTTATCGCCAACGCCTGTGGTCTTCACCTCGTTGAGGATTTCCCTAACCATCTCCCCGGCACGATCGGCGTCGCCGAGACCCAGAATACGCTGTCCTTTTCCACCCCCACCGCTTATCGCCTTGAGCCGTACGCGGTTGTCCGGATAGAGCTCACTCATGCGCTGCACGGCTTCCCGGATGGTGTCGCAAAGTTCGTCGACCGTATACAGGTCAACGCCGTGCTTGTAGCTGGCCGCCAGCACCTGATCCGCCGCGGCTTCCAGTTCCTCGTCCAGATCCTCAGCCCGCACAGGCAGCCCGTACTCAAGGATCAGCGCTTGCAGGGAACGGTGATCCGGGCAGCGTTTGAGCAGCGTCAGCGCGGTGGCGTTATCAATACCCGGCGTGACCGATACGCCGGTCTTGAGCGCCGTGCGTTTGGCTTCGTCCTTGAGGCCCGCGTCATGCACGGTACGCGAGCAAGGTCCGATGAAATTGAGCCCTGCGCCTTCCATCGCCGCCACCATGGCCTCATCTTCGGCCATGAATCCGTAGCCGGCGAACACAGAGTTATAGTCATTGTCCCGGGCGATACCGATGATCTGCTGGATGCGTTGGTCGCGCTCTTCCTTGTTCGCGCCGGTGTAATCCGGCACCCGATGCACGCGTTCCGGGTCGTGCATGACGCGCAGTTCCGGCGCCAGCGCACTCTGGTAGACGATCGAATCTTTCTCCGATAGGAGAATGCCAATGTGACTGATGCCCATCTCCCGAAAAACATCGATGGCCTCTTTACGAATAGGTCCGCGACAGATGATGAGCGGCCGCATGTGTGAACAGTCGAATCGGGTGACCCAGGCGCTTGGATGCTGGCCGTGACGACGATCACGGTGAATGAGGGGATTGTTCAGATAATGTTCGTTAGACAAGACAAAGCGTCCTCGACAGAAAATTTGAGATCAGTGAAATTCGCGCTGCACACCACTCATTGGCGCTGGCTGGTAATGGCGCAGACAGAAATCCATATGCTCAGCGAGAACATGGCGCAGGTCCGAGGGCATTACGATCTGTGAAATAGAACCCAGGCTCAGCGCCTCGTTTGGATTCATCAGCTCCCGCTCATAGCGCTCCTTGAGCAGTTGCTCCTCAGCCTTCACCCAACCATCAACCAGCGTCTTGGCCGCATCCGCAGCCTCCGCGGCAGACAAACCTGCCGCCTGCTGCGCATCGGTCTCCGCCGCAAGACGGGTACTGGCATCGCGGCGCATCTTCTTAAGTTCATCTTTGTAGACGTAGGCCACGCCGGCCGGGCCCATGACTGCGACCCGGGTGGTTGGCAATGCGACGACGAAGTCCGCACCCGTCGCATAATTGTTATAGGAGGCATAAGCCCCGCCAAAGGCGTTGCGCACCAGCACCAGAAAGCGCGGCGTGCGCAGATCGACGATCGCGTCCAGCATGGCGCGCCCCGCCTGCACGATCCCCCGGGACTCCTGCTCCCGACCCGGCAGAAACCCCGTGGTGTCCTCCAGGAAGATCACCGGAATATTGTAGAGATTGCAAAAGCGAATGAAGCGCGCGTTCTTGTAGGCTGCATCGATATCAATCTGCCCCGAGGCCACCGCCGAATTATTGGCGACAAAACCGACAACGTTGCCGCCCATGCGCCCAAGCGCAGTCACCGTATTGCGCGCGCGTTCCGCCTGCACCTCCAGGAAGTCACCGTGATCACACAGTTGCTGAATCAGCACGGTTATATCGATCGGCGTATTGAACCCGGTGGGCGAGTTGAAAGCCTTCTTCAGCAAGACATCGATATCCCAGGTCTTGCGCGTAATCGGGTCCGAGGTCGGCTGATGCGGTGCACAAGCGTCATTGCTACCCGGGAGGTAGTTCAGAAGTTCGCGCACTTTGCGCAGCGCCGCAACCTCGTCGCGCACAACAAAGTCGGTCACGCCCGACTGACTGTGCACGCCGGGGCCGCCGAGTTCATCAGGTGTCACGTCCTCCCCGAGCACTGACTTCACAACACCGGGTCCGGTGAGTCCGAAAAAGGTATCGTTAGGCTGTATGAGAAAGCTTCCCTGCCGCGGGAGGTAGGAGCCACCGCCGGCATTAAAACCAAACATACACATAATACTGGGGACGATGCCGCTGATTTTACGCAGGGCCGTGAACGCATCTGCATAACCGTCCAGCCCTCCCACACCCGCGGGAATGTAAGCGCCGGCGGAGTCGTTCAGTCCGACCAGAGGGATACGCTGCTTTGCTGCAAGCTGGAACAGTCGCGCCAGCTTCTCGCCGTTGGTCGCGTCCATGGAGCCCGCACGAACGCTGAAATCGTGTCCGTAGATCGCAACATCGCGTCCAGCCACCCGAATCAGCGCGGTCACCAGGGAGGCACCGTCCAGGTTGGGCCCCCAGTTCTGGTAAAGCACGCGTGGCGGCTCATCGGCGAGGCAATCAATACGCTCCCACACGGTCATCCGTTTCTTCAGATGCTGGCGCTGTATACTGAGTACGCCGGCGGCAGTGTGGGGCCTGCGCTGTAGCGCCGCGCCGGCTTTCATGGCTTCCTCGAATAACCCCGGTGTGCTCTGAATCTGCCCCGGCACCTCAAACTGCTGCTCCGTGGCTGCGGCAAAGGGGTTGCGCAGGGTCGCGACAGGAACTGCCGAATCGCTTACCTTGTTCTTCGATGGATCACTCATAGATGCGAACAACTCTTATTGACAATCTTTACGGTCAGTTTCGAGTGGGAAACCACCGGGTGCCGGCCCGTTTGATACCACCACGAGCGCGCTCTTCTAGCGGCTTGCTACGTTAGAGGCACCACCTGTGAAAGTCAATTTAAACAACAGCTTATGTCATGAATTGGCAGAACTGATTAACCCTACAAAGCATGACAGTTAATTCCTCTGCCAGCACCCAGCGCAAGGCCCCGCAGCCCTACTTTGAGGACCCCTGCGAGGTATATGCGCGCCTGTCTTTACTGGGAGATGCGGTGCTGCTTGATAGCGGTGGTGACGCCGGGCGGGGGCGCTTTGACATCATCGCGGCACAGCCTGAGCGCGCGGGCGGCTTATACCTGCCCGCCTCTATCAGCCTGCCTGCGTTGCGCGAGCAGTTGGCAAACTGGTCACGACTCGCAGAGCAACGCAGTCAGCTACCCCCCGATACAGCTCCCTCCGCCCTGCCCTTCGATGGCGGCTACATAGGGCATTTAAGTTACGAACTGGGTCGACGGCTGCAGAACCTGCCGGCCGCGGCGGGAACATTGCCATTGGCGGTCGCACGGTTCTACCCCTGGGCTGTCGTGCAGGACCGCCAATTGCGACAGAGCTGGCTGGTCGGTGATCTTTCCGCCAGTACGGACCTTCAAGCCAGAATCGAGCGGCTGCTCGGCACCGACCCGGCGGTCGTGGACGCCCCAGAGTTCAGCCTCAACGGTCGCTTCACCGGTCATTGGTCATTGCAGGACTACGCAGCGGTTTTTGAGCGGGCGCAGCAGTACATCTCTGCGGGCGACAGCTACCAGATAAACATCGCCCAACGCTTCTCCGCGGGCTTCAGAGGTGAGCTGTTCGCGGCCTACCGCATCCTCCGCAAGATTGCCCGGGCACCCTTCAGCGCATACTTTCCCCTCGAGAAAAACCGGGCTTTACTCTGTGTGTCGCCGGAGCGTTTTCTCACGGTCCGCGATCGGCAGGTGGAGACCCGCCCCATCAAAGGCACTCGCCCGCGCGATATAGACCCCGCCAGAGATCGAGAGTTAGCCGCTGAATTGCTGCAATCTACCAAGGAGCGCGCGGAGAACCTGATGATCGTAGATCTCTTGCGCAACGACATCGGGCGTTTCTGCGAAGCGGGAACTGTGCGCGCCGACACGCTGTTCAGCCTCGAGAGCTATGCCACAGTGCACCACTTGGTCAGTGTGGTGACGGGAACCCTGCGGCGAGATAGCAGTGTCATCGAACTATTACTCGGCTGCCTGCCCGGCGGCTCTATCACCGGCGCGCCCAAACACCGCGCGATGCAAATCATTGATGAGCTTGAGACTGTTTCGCGGCAGGCCTGGTGCGGGACTATTTTCTATCTTTCCCGGGACGGCCGCATGGACAGTAATATCACGATTCGCACGCTATACAACGAGGGAGATCAACTGCACTGCTGGGCCGGCGGCGGCCTTGTTCACGACTCACTGGTAGAGCACGAATTTCAGGAGCAAATGGACAAGGTCGGCGCTTTCCTGCACGCGCTGGAAGTGGGCAGTTGATATTGCGCTCGGGGCCAAGAGCCCCCTGAGACCTCAGAGTTCCGGCAGTTCCAGATTGCCAAACAGCGCATCGAGTTCTGCACGGCTGCGCCGCTTGAAGGCCTCCTGCACCAGTTCACGCTTGAGGTGCGGCGCAAAATCCTCAATAAAGTCGTACATGTAACCGCGCAGGAAAGTCCCCTTGCGACAACCGATGCTGGTGACACTGCTGGCGAAGAGATGTCGTGCATCCAGGGCCACCAGATCCTTATCGAGGTTCTCGTCGTGCGCCATATCCGCTACGATGCCGATGCCAAGGCCGAGCCGCACATAGGTCTTGATGACATCCGCGTCCGCGGCAGTAAAGACTACCCGCGGCGTAAGCCCGGCATTCACAAAGGCTTCATCCAACCGCGAGCGCCCGGTAAAGCCAAACACATAGGTGACGATTGGATGAGCCGCTACATCGGCGAGCGTCAGCGTCGAAAGCTGCGTCAGAGGATGATCGCGGGGTACCAGCACGCAGCGATTCCAGCGATAGCAGGGCATCATTATCAGGTCGCTGAATAATTCCAGAGCCTCCGTGGCGATGGCAAAATCAACCGTGCCATCGGCCGCCATTTCCGATATCTGCATGGGCGTGCCCTGGTGCATATGCAGAGAGACTTCCGGGTACTTTGCGATAAAAGCGCCAATCACATCGGGCAACACATAGCGGGCCTGCGTGTGCGTCGTGGCGATGGACAAGGCGCCGCGCTTTTCGTCGGAATACTCCTGGGCCACGTGTTTGATGCTTTCGACCTTGCGCAGGACCTCCCCGGCGGCCTCGAGGATTACTTGACCCGCCGGCGTCACGTGGGTCAGGTGCTTGCCGCTGCGGGAGAAAATCTCCACGCCCAGTTCATCTTCCAGGAGACGAATCTGCTTGCTGATCCCCGGTTGCGAGGTATACAGGCTCTGCGCCGTTGCCGATACATTCAGATCGTGGTGGGCGACCTCCCAAATATAGCGAAGCTGCTGCAGCTTCACAGACGCGGCGCCGCCGTCATAGAGGGCATCGACACCAACCTGCGAGTGAATCGGTCATGGGGGATTTACCTCCGTTGGTGGCGCGGTGATGTGCCGCACTAACAGGCAAGCCGGTCATAGCCCTGCCGGCCATGCCATCGCCAAATCGCGCCGTACGGCGCTCTTTAGACAGAATAGCCATTAGAGCGGATGATTTTCAAGCCTTGTAGCTATAAGTGCCTTCGAAAGGCCTTTAAACGGGATTTTCATTGGCCACCCCGTGTGGCACGTGCCCCGTGGCGATGTGTTTGCTCGCCGCCGCACAGTGGGCCGGCTGGTCGTCAAAGAAAACATCTGCCTGATAGGCGCGCAGGAAATCGGTTTTATCGAGGCCGCCGAGAAAGATGGATTCATCAATACGTATATTCCACGCACGCAGGGTGCGGATCACGCGTTCGTGAGCGGGGGCCGAACGCGCGGTCACCAGAGCGGTGCGTATGGGCGCATCCTCCGCTGGCAGCGCTTGCTGGAGTTCATGTAAAGCCGACAAAAACAATTTGAAAGGCCCACCCGACAGTGGCGTGTGCGCTGCGGCCTGCTCGCTGGCGCTAAAGGCTTCGAGGCCCTCGCTTTTGTATACCCGCTCGGCCTCGTCGGAAAACAGCACCGCATCACCGTCGAAGGCAAAACGCAGTTGATCGCTGCCGCGATTGGCGCCCTTGTTCGAGACCAGTGTTGCCGCCGCCACACCGCATTCGAGCGCATTGCGAACATCCTCGGCTTCACTGGAAAGAAACAACTGGCAGCCAAAGGCATTGATATATCGCCAGGGGCTCTGCCCGCCGCAGAATGCCGCGCGGCTGATGGGCAGGCCATAGTGCTGAATGGAATTGAATACGCGCAGCCCCGTATCGGCGCTATTGCGTGACAGCAAAACGACCTCAACGCCGCGCTCCCCGCCGAGACGCTCGTTAATCCGTAGCATCTTCTCCACCAGAGGGAATGCTTCCCCCGGCTCCAGCGGCTCATCCTCGTGCTCAACCTGATAGTCCGAGTAGGCTTTCAGGCCATCCTCCTGAAAAACACCGTGACTCTCGCTCAGATCGAAAAGCGCTCTGGAGGAGATAGCGATGACCAGTTTGTTTTGCAGTGATAGACCCATGGGCACAGCATACGACACTCGGCGTATCAGGACACCCGCAGGAGTCCGCGCTCCTCAAGATCCAGAAGCAACAACTGCTGAACGAGGAACTCCCGGCTGCTGTGCGGATGCTCGAGGTGAATCCGCTCCAGATACGGTTTGGCCGCATCGGTGTGGGCGTGATGCAACAGCGCGCGAAACGCTCGGGCGATAAAGTGTGCGGGCTCATCAGACAGAGCTTTCAGGCGCCGCAGGCTCGCAGCGAGCTGGATCTCCTCATCGGTTAACTCGGTACCGAAGGGGTAGTCCGGCAGGAGGCCTTGCGCACGGGCTCCCTTCAGCATGGCGCCGATTCGTGCGGGCGTGTTGTTGCAATGCATCGCCGGCACTTCGTAGTCTGACTCCACTTTCCCCTCGCCGCGAGCAAATTCCAGCAATTCGCGCTGAAATCGACTGTCAGCTACGGCGATCAGGCGCTTGATAACCTCCACATCATGTGCCGTCAATGGCAGGTCCGGGTGCAGTTGGCCCAGGACCACGTAGGCACCGGGGCGCTCGCGCTCAAGTATAGCGATCAGGTCTATAGCCGTGTCCGGATTGCTGGAGAGGGACAGGCGCAGCCCGCTGGTTTCCTCCCGGAACGCCAGCATTTGGCAGAGTACGTTTACGCCCCTGGCACAGGGATCCCGGGCGATATGCGTGTGGTTGCTGGAAATATAGGCCTGCTGTGCAGCGGCAACAGTCTTCATGGAGCCGGCTTTGAAGTACAACTCGCGCACGCGTACGTTCGACGGCAGGCGCCCCGCTCGCAGGTCAGGCAGATAGGCAAGCCCCTCCTAGTCCCCAAACATTCGTTGGATGATCGGTGCGGCCAGACTGCGCTCAACACCGGGCCCGGCGGGGGGCACTTCCAGAGAAAGTGCCGTGTAGATATGCAGGTCGATACTCGGGTCGCGCTGTGCCCGGGCATAAAAAGCGTTCATCAGCTGTACGGGCTTGCCAAGCCCGAGCGGTGCCAAGCACCAGCTTGGGCCCCACCATTATTAATGGCCAACTGAACGCACTCGTCGATCTCAGTCAGGTGTCGCACAACCACGGCACTCCCTCCTCATTCACGGACCTGCGACCATAAAAGCACAGCCGGGCAATTACCGCGTTGACCTGCCGCAACGATTTGCCAGAGCTCTGCAGCACAGGCGGCATGGCTGGACACAGGACTATCTTTGGAAGTATTCGCGACTCAGTCGGAAAACGAGGGGGCCCAGGAGTATCAGGGCGATAAGGTTGGGAATGGCCATGAAGGCATTGAGCGTATCGGCGATCAGCCAGACAAGATCCAGCTTCACTATGGTGCCGACGGGAATCGCCAAAACCCAGGCAACACGGAACGGCAGGATGCCCCGTGTTCCTACCAGAAACACCACGCAGCGTTCGCCGTAGAAAGACCAGCCGATCATAGTGGTGAAAGCGAATACGCAGAGGCCGATGGTGACAATGATATCGCCCCCGGGGAAGGCATTGCCAAACGCCATGGACGTAAGACTGGCGCCGCTTACACCGCTGGGAATCACATCCATGATCACGATGACCAGGCCGGTGATACTGCACACCAGCAGCGTGTCGATAAAGGTTCCCAGCATGGCAATCATGCCCTGCTCCACCGGCTCATTGGTTCGCGCTGCCGCATGGGCGATTGGCGCGCTGCCGAGCCCGGCTTCATTGGAAAATATGCCTCGCGCCACACCAAATCGGATCGCGGCCCAGATACTCGCCCCGGCGAACCCTCCCGCGGCGGCAGAGCCGGTGAAAGCTGCATCCACGATCGTCCCTATCGCCGCAGGCACTTCTGCGGCGTTCAGGACAATGACAATGATGCCCATTAGAAGGTAGCTGCAGGCCATCAGCGGCACCAGAAAACTGGCCACCGCCGAGATCCTGCGAATACCGCCCAATACGACCGCCCCCACCAGTACCATAAGCACAATACCGGTATACAAGGGCTTGATGGCGTAGGAGTCGTTCAGGACCTGTGCGACCGAATTCGACTGCACCGTATTGGCGATGCCAAAGCCGGCGAGGCTGCCGAATATGGCGAAGGCAAAAGCCAGCCAGTGCCAGTGCGCGGCGAGACCATTGCGAATGTAGTACATCGGACCGCCACTGTAATTGCCGTCGCTGTCCTGCTCACGAAAATGCACGGCACAGACGGCTTCCGCAAACTTGGTCGCCATACCAAACAGCGCTGTAATCCACATCCAGAACAGGGCCCCGGGGCCACCGAGGGTAATAGCTGTGGCCACCCCGGCGATATTGCCGGTACCGATGGTTGCGGACAGCGAGGTCATCAGCGCGCTAAAAGGCGATATATCCCCCGCACCGCTGCCCTTGCGACCACGCAGAAGCAGGGCAATCCCCACCGGAAGCTTACGCAGGGTCAGAAATCGCAGCCCCAGGGTCAGGAAAATCCCTGTCCCCAACAGCAGGAGCAGCATGAGCGGGCCCCATACGATGCCATTGATCGTGCGAATCAGTTCGGCCACTTGAGTCTCGCCCCTGTGAGGTGTGTTGCGGCGACGGTGTCAGCGTATGCTTTTTGCACCGCGCTGGGCGCCAGCCGCGCTACAGCCTGATGCTTACTAGTTGCCGACCCCCTTGAGGGTGCCCTTGGGCAGCACAGCATGTATGTGCACACGCTGAAACTTCAGGTCAACCTTGTCGGCGACAGTGAGCACAACATAGTTATCATCGAGGCTGTTGATTTTCCCGAGTATGCCCGAACTGGTAACGACTTCATCGCCTTTGGCAAGGGCCGCGACCATACTCGCATGCTCCTTCTGGCGCTTACGCTGTGGACGGATGGCAATAAAATAAAACAGAACGAACAATCCGACCAGAAAAACGATCTGAAAAATCTCGCCGCCACCGCCACCGGGGGCGGCCTGGGCTGTCTGTGCTTGGGCGCTGGATATGAACACGGTGTCTCCTGTTGGTCAGTTGTGGCGGCGTGCCGCCGTTGTTTTGCTGCCGGAATTTCCGGAATGTGCCCACTGCAAACGGTCACGGAACCGGCGGGCGAGGGAATGTAACGGTTTTGACCCAGACGGGCAAACCGCGGCTCAGGCGAGAAGCGGAATATCGTAGTGCATGGTCTGCGGTGCGTGGTCCGAAAATCGTTCCTCCGTATAGATCGTCGCCCCCTTTACCGTATCGCGGAGACGCGGTGTGATCATCTGGTAATCGAGCCGCCAGCCGACGTTCTTGGCCCAGGCCTGGCCCCGGTTGGACCACCAGGTGTACCGGTCCGGTTCTTGATCCACCAGGCGAAAG
>JBLIIW010000087.1:0-15669 GCA_047635315.1 Halieaceae bacterium
AATGGATCGTCCAGACGCGAGAGACGCTCCTCGGTAGCCTCGTCACGGCTGTCGGCAAGAAAACGGTAGGACTGCAGCAGTCCCGCCGGTCCGATAAACCGATCCGGGTTCCACCAGAATGAAGGGCAACTAGTGGAACAGCAGGCGCACAGAATGCACTCATAGAGGCCGTCCAGCTTGGCCCGATCCTCCGGCGACTGCAGTCTTTCCATGGCCGGCGCTGGGGTTTTGGTCTGCAGGTAGGGCTGCACTTTTTCGTACTGTGCATAAAACAGGCTCATATCCACCACGAGATCGCGAACCACGGGCAATCCCGGGAGCGGTCGTATAACGAGCTTGTTGTTCTTAACGGTTTCAGAAAGGGGCGTGATGCAGGCGAGGCCGTTCTTGCCGTTCATATTCAGCCCATCTGAACCGCAGACACCCTCACGGCAAGAGCGGCGATAGGTCACCGTCACATCCTGCTGGCCCTTAATTTGCTCAAGCACATCCAGAACCATGACGTCCTTGCCACCGGTGTCGACCTCAAAGGACTCCATCCGCGGCTCTGCGTCCTGCTCCGGGTTATAGCGGTAAATGCTCACTTGCAACATGTACTGACTCCCTGGCGTAGATTCCCCAAAGGAATCAATAGCTCCGTATGGTGGGTTGGAATGCGTCCATCGTTTTCGGCGCAAAATTGACAGCGCGCTTACCCAGCCGCTTCTCTGCCGGGAAGTAGACCGAGTGACACAGCCAGTTTTCGTCGTCGCGCTCCCCGAAATCATCTCGCGCATGGGCGCCACGACTCTCCGTGCGCTGCTCCGCAGAGATCGCCGTGGACTCCGCGACCTCAAGCAGGTTCTGCAACTCCAGCGCTTCAATGCGCGCGGTGTTAAAGGTCTGCGTTTTGTCACCGACGCCGATCCCTTCGATGCGGGGACGCAGGGCTTTCAGGTGGTCGATACCCTCGCGCATAAAGTCGCCTTTGCGGAACACGCCGAAGTGGTTCTGCATGATGCCCTGCAATTCCTTGCGCAGGTCGGCTACGTTCTCGACTACTGGCGCAGCCTCCAGCTTCGCCAAGCGACTGTTAGCCTGCTCCAAATCTGATGCAGACGCATTCCGCAACTCGATCCCTGAACGCAGCGCGCCCTCAATAAACAGCCCCGTAGCGCGGCCGAAAACCACCAGATCAAGGAGCGAATTACCACCAAGGCGATTGGCGCCGTGCACAGATACACAGGCAGCTTCACCGCAGGCGTAGAGACCGGGGATGACCTCGTCCCGGCCTTCTGCATCAATAGTCAGGGCTTGGCCGTGCACGTTGGTAGGAATGCCTCCCATCATGTAATGACAGGTTGGCACGACTGGAATAGGTTCTTTGACGGGATCCGCATGCGCGAAGGTGCGTGACAGCTCGAGAATTCCGGGCAGACGACTTTCCAGAACCTCTTCACCGAGATGATCGAGCTTGAGGAATACATGATCACCATCCGGCCCACAGCCGCGCCCCTCAAGGATCTCCAGGACCATTGACCGGGCTACCACATCCCTACCCGCCAGGTCCTTGGCATTGGGCGCATAGCGCTCCATGAACCGCTCGCCGTCCTTGTTGATGAGGTAGCCTCCCTCACCGCGACAGCCTTCGGTTACCAATGTGCCCGCGCCGTGGATACCCGTGGGGTGGAACTGCCACATCTCCATATCCTGCATGGGAAATCCAGCGCGAAGCGCCATACCGATGCCGTCGCCAGTATTAATGTGCGCATTGGTGGTGGAGGCATAGATACGCCCGGCGCCGCCGGTGGCAAAGACCGTTGCTTTGGACTTGACGTATACGACCTCGCCCGTCTCTATGCAGATAGCCATTACGCCGACTACCGAGCCATCCTGGTTCTTGACAATATCCGTGGCGAACCACTCGTTAAAGAATATGGTCTCGTGCTTCATGTTGTTCTGATAGAGCGTGTGCAGCAGTGCGTGGCCGGTCCGGTCAGCCGCGGCGCAGGTCCTCGATGCCTGCCCACCCTTACCGAAATCCTTGGACTGGCCGCCGAAAGGCCGTTGGTAGATACGGCCCTCAGCCGTCCTCGAAAAGGGCAATCCCATATGTTCGAGTTCGAAGATCGCCTCGGGGCCAACCGAGGTCATGTACTCGATGGCGTCCTGGTCACCGATATAGTCGGAGCCTTTGACCGTGTCGTACATGTGCCAGCGCCAATCGTCGTTGGGGTCGTCGCTGGCAATGGCACAGGTAATTCCGCCCTGAGCAGATACGGTGTGGGAGCGAGTCGGAAACACCTTGGTAATGACCGCGGTCTTGTACCCGGACTGTGCCAGCTGCAGTGCAGCGCGCATGCCCGCCCCGCCACCGCCGACAATAACTCCATCAAATGAAATAGTGCGCATACCTGTTGCGACTCCTGTCTTATGCCCAGACAATCTGGATGCCCCAGATCACATAAACTACCAGCGACAGCGAGGTCAGTAATTGCAGGCTGATCCGCAAAACGTTCCCCTTCGCCCCCATTAACCGCTCCGTCAGGTAGTCGGTGAATACACCCCACATACCAATCCAGGCATGGGCGCCGAGAGACAGGATGGCGAGGAGCGTAAACACCTTCATCCACGTCTGTTCAAACAGCTGCACCCAACCAGAATATTCAACCCCGCCTACCAGCCGGTAGCCGACGAATCCAAAAAACGCCAGCAGAATAACGCCTGTCACCCGCTGTAGTAGCCAGTCGGACAGCCCGGAACGCGAAAAACTCGTTACCGCGGTTACCATAACGCTACTCCTGTGATCAGTGAGCCCACTACGGCCAGCACGAAAAGGATGCGAGCGCTAAGAATACCGCCCTCCAGTGACTCACCTATGCCGAAGTCCATCACCACATGCCTGACGCCGGCGAGACTGTGATAAATCAGCGCGGTGCATATGCCCCAGGCGACAAACTTGGCAAGCGGACTGCCCAGGGACGCTGCGAGCGCCGCAAAGCCCTCGGGGCTGGCGAGGCTCTTCTCCAATGCCCAGAGCATAATAAACGCAGCGACAACCAAGACCACACCGGAAACTCTGTGTGTGATCGAAGCATACGCGGTGATCGGCAGCTTCATGGTGCCAATATCCAGATTGACCGGCCGAGTGTCTTTCACAGTGTTGCGGCTCCTGGTGACGGTTTGGCTTGAGGCCCATTCCTGAGGCGCTCGAGCCGTATTCATATGAAGCCCCGTAGATACCCGAGGCCATTTCATCGTGCAAGACATTTCCCCGGCGTTTCCCGGAGCATCCGCCTATCTCCTACCAGTTACCAAAGCGGACACCGCGTTCATCAGCTAACGATGATCCAGCTTTTCTGGGCACCCGCCAAGCAAGGGAAGCAGTATCTGCCAGGGAATTACGGATTTTACGGACGGGCTTTGACTGCCCTCCCTAAATTCCCGTGGAAGTATAGTGACTCACCAAATCCATTACAATTGATCGGCATCAAACAGGGCACCTATACTCGTGTCGGCCATGGGGCATCAGGATGGCGTCTGAATTGACAAACCACCGACACGCTCTATAGTTTGGCTCCCCACTGAAAACCGCGCGGGATTCACCATGAGCGAAAAGAAAGCAACCCTCACTATTGACGGCATCGAGGGCTCCATAGAACTGCCCATATACTCGGGTTCGATCGGCCCCGATGTAATCGATGTGGGCGGACTCACGACGAAAGGCCTGTTTACCTACGATCCGGGTTTCGTGTCGACGGCCGCCTGCGAGTCGGAGATCACCTACATCGATGGCGCCAAGGGCATCCTGCTGCATCGTGGCTACCCGATAGATCAGCTGGCCGATCACTCGGATTACCTGGAGACCTGTTACCTGCTCCTCTACGGGGAACTCCCGACGGCGGCACAGAAGGAGTTCTTCGTAAACACTGTGCACAACCACACCATGGTCCACGAGCAGATTCGGACATTTTTCAACGGTTTTCGTCGGGACGCCCACCCCATGGCAATCATGTGCGGTGTGGTCGGAGCGCTGTCGGCCTTCTACCATGATTCGGTCGATATTTCCGACGATCACCATCGCGAGATAGCCGCTTTCCGGTTGATCGCAAAGATGCCGACCCTGGCGGCCATGAGTTACAAGTTTTCCATCGGCCAACCCTTCATGTATCCGGACAACAGTCTGAGCTACTCGGAGAATTTCCTACACATGATGTTTGGAACGCCCTGTGCCCCGAGCAATGTCTCACCAGTGCTGGCGCGGGCCATGGATCGCGTATTCCTGCTGCATGCTGATCACGAGCAGAACGCTTCAACATCCACGGTGCGCCTCGCGGGCTCATCCGGAGCCAATCCTTTCGCCTGCATTGCCGCTGGCATTGCCGCCTTGTGGGGGCCCTCACACGGCGGCGCCAACGAGGCCGTGCTCAACATGCTCCAAGAAATCGGCGATGTATCACGCATAGACGAGTACGTGGATCGCGCCAAGGACAAGGACGATCCTTTCCGTCTGATGGGCTTCGGACACCGGGTTTACAAGAACTTTGATCCCCGTGCCAAGGTGATGAAGGAGGCAGCTGACGAGGTTCTGGCCGAGCTGGGTATTGAAAACGATCCCATGCTTGCCATTGCCAAACGTCTCGAGACAATTGCTCTTGAAGACGAGTATTTTATCGAGAGGAAGCTTTACCCGAACGTTGATTTTTACTCGGGCATCATCCTTAAGGCGATCGGCATCCCGACCAGCATGTTCACAGTGATTTTTGCGGTGGGCCGAACGGTGGGCTGGATCGCGCACTGGAATGAGATGATCTCCGGCAGCTATCGCATCGGGCGTCCTCGACAACTGTACACGGGTCATCCACAGCGAGACTTTCGACCCCTGGAAGACCGCGGTTGAACGGACGATAAAGCACCGGGCGGAGTGCTGCGCAAGACACGCGCAGCCCCCGCACGGCAAGCAGCACCCGGAAAAGTACTCGGGAAAGTCCCCGGAAAAGTCCCCCGGAAGAATACCTGGAATACCTGAAGCCGTAGACAGAAGAAGCAGTCATGCCCGACAGTCCAACAGCAGCATCCGCGCAGGCAGGGTCAACAGCGACGCTAGCCGAGGTTTACATAACCGGGACGGGGCTTTTTACGCCGGCGCAATCCATCAGCAATACTGAACTCGTCGAGAGCTTCAATCGTTTTGTGGATCTGCACAATACGGAGCATGCCGCCGCCATAGCCTCCGGCGAAGAAGCGGCGCTGCAGCACTCGTCCGCAGAGTTCGTCGAGAAAGCCTCCGGGATCAAATCGCGGTTTGTCATCGATAAAACGGGAATACTCGACCCACAGCGCATGGCACCCCATATCCCCGAGCGCTCGGACACAGAGCCCTCGGTCATGTGCGAAATGGCAGTTGCCGCCGCCCAGCAAGCACTGAAAGCGGCCGGCATCCCCATCGAAGAGGTCGACGCCGTTCTCTGCGCCGCCTCCAATATGCAGCGCGCCTACCCGGCCATGGCAGTGGAAATCCAGCACGCTCTCGGCTGCAAGGGCTGGGCATTTGATATGAACGTTGCCTGCTCATCAGCAACCTTCGGTATTCAGCAGGCCAGAGACAGCATCCGCAGTGGAAGCGCCCGCAACGTGTTGGTCGTGAATCCAGAAATCTGCACCGGGCACCTGAATTTCCGCGACCGCGATTCGCATTTTATATTTGGCGACGTCTGCACAGCGATGCTACTCAGCAGCGAGCCCTCAGCGAATACACCAAGTTTCCGCATCCTCGACAGCCAGTTGCAGACCATTTTTTCCAATAATATCCGCAATAACTTCGGCTTCCTGAATCGCGCTGACGAAAGCGGCATAGGCCAGCGCGACAAGCTGTTTGTGCAGGAAGGCCGCAAGGTATTCAAGGAGGTCTGCCCCGCAGTAGCGAAACAGATCAGCCAACAGCTCGCGTCGCTTGAGCTGGCACCCGAGCAGCTCAAGCGATTGTGGTTGCATCAGGCCAACCTGAATATGAATGTGCTGATTGCCAAACGCGTGCTGGGAAGGGACGCGCGACCCGAGGAAGCGCCAGTGATCCTGGATCACTATGCCAATACCAGTTCTGCGGGTTCAATGATCGCCTTTCATCTGCACAATGAAGACTTTCTCAGCGGAGAGCTGGGCGTGCTCTGCTCCTTCGGTGCTGGATACAGTATTGGCAGTATTGTCCTGCAGCGCGTCTAGGGATTCAATTCCCCCAAGATGGACTCAAGCGCCACAAGCAGTCGCGCACATTGCGCCTGGGTACCCACGGTAATTCGCAGGTAGTCGGCGATTCGCGGTTGTTCCCAACGGCGAACGATCACCTGACGCTCACGCAGTGCAGCAAATAATTCCGGCCCACTCACGCGGCGGTGGCGCACAAAGATGAAGTTCGCCGCTGAAGGCTGCACGTCAAAATCGAGTGACTGTAGCGCCCCACACAACATCTCCCGACTGGCAATAATGCGCCCACGGCAAGCGTCAAACCACTCTTGGTCTGCGTAGGCGGCCATCGCTCCGCGCTGCGCCAGCACGTCAAGAGGATAGGAATTAAAGCTGTCCTTTACCCGCGTGAGGGCTTCAATAAGCGCTGAATCACCGATCGCCAGCCCCACCCGGAGTCCGGCGAGCGCGCGAGATTTCGAAAGTGTCTGTACCACCAGAAGATTATCAAAGTCACCTACGAGCGAGACCGCGCTGTCGCCGCCAAAATCAATATAGGCCTCATCAACAACGAGCAGGCGGTCCGGGGCAGACAGAAGCATGCGGCGGATATCGGCCAGTGGCATGAGACGCCCGGTCGGCGCATTCGGATTGGGGAAGATGACGGCGGCGGCATCCGTTGCATAATCCTCAGGCGCAATAGAAAAATCATCGCGCAGGGGAATACAGCGGTGTTTGATGGCATGGAGCTGGCACCAGACTGGGTAAAAGCTATAGCTTATATCCGGAAAAAGCAGCTCCCGTTCCTGCTTGAACAGGCCGAGAAAGACGTGTGACAAGACCTCATCAGAACCATTGCCGACAAATACTTCAGACGGCGACAAGCCATGGTATGCCGCGATAACTCCGCGCAGTTGTAGGGACTCCGGGTCCGGGTAGCGTCGCAGCTCCTCATCCCCTGCTGAGCGTATCGCATCGAAGACACGCGGGGACGGGCCGTAGGCGCTCTCATTGGTATTTAGTTTGAGGATATTCAGGCCCTGCGGCTGCTCCCCAGGCGTATAGGGATGCAACTCCCTGACAAGCGAACTCCAGAAACGAGATGGCATCAGAGCGACTTCCGCTCTACGGCGGCGCGCAGCGCCGTCACTTCCATATGGCGAACATCGACACCTCTGACCAGATAGACGACCTGCTCGGCGATGTTGGTCGCGTGATCGGCCACACGCTCCATCCCGCGCAGAGCCCACATTTCGTGCAGCACACCCGTGATGCTGTGCGAGTCTTCTCGCATCAGCCTGATCTGGCTGCGCATGGCGCCGTCATATTCCGTATTCATAGCTCCGACATCTATCACCACATCGATGGCCTTGCGCACATCCAGACGCGCAAAGGCATCCAGCGCATCCCGAAGCATGGCTGCCACGTGCCAGCCAATAGAACGCAGCTCCACAGAACTGCCGGGTGCGGGCGGCAACTCAGACAGCTTGATGCCCTGGCGCGCGATACGGGTCGCTTCATCACCCACACGCTCAAGATCCGTAGTCGACTTGGCAACCGCCAACACAAGACGCAGGTCGCTAGCCGCAGGCTGTCGCCGCGCCAGGATGCGCGAGCACTCCTCGTCTATGCGTAACTCCATGGCATTGATCTCACGATCAGCGGCGATCACCTCAGCGGCGAGACCACTGTCTCGCATGAGCAGCGCCTCGATGGCCCTGGCAAACTGCTGCTCCACAAGACCACCCATCTCCAGCAGATGATTCTTCATCGCATCGAGCTCAGCGTTAAATTGCCCGGATATATGCTGTCGGTGAAGATCGCCCTGCACAACTGCTCCCTCAGCCGTAACGGCCGGTAATGTAGTCCTCGGTCTGGGACTCTCTCGGATTAGTGAAAAGTGTATCGGTTTCTCCGAACTCAACCAATCGGCCGAGGTTCATAAAGGCGGTCATATCCGATACGCGCGCCGCCTGCTGCATATTGTGGGTCACGATCACAATTGTGTAGCGTGTCTTCAGTTCATAGATCAATTCCTCAATGCGCAGGGTCGAAATGGGATCGAGGGCCGAGGCGGGTTCATCCAGCAACAGCACGTCCGGCTCCACAGCGACAGCCCGCGCAATAACCAGACGCTGCTGCTGACCACCAGACAGAGTCAGTGCGTTTTCGTCCATCCGGTCCTTCACCTCATCCCACAAGGCCGCCGCCCGCAGCGCCTTCTCTATTCGCTCGTCCAGCATACGCTTCTTGTTGATTCCCTGAATACGCAGCCCAAAAGCAACATTTTCATAAATACTCTTGGGAAACGGATTAGGTGCCTGAAACACCATGCCGACCCGCCTGCGCAGTGTCGCAACATCCGTATTGCGAGCGTAGATATCTTCACCGTCAAGCAACACGCGGCCGCGGATCACACTCCCCTCTATGAGGTCATTCATGCGGTTGAAGCAGCGCAGCAAGCTGGACTTCCCGCAACCCGATGGGCCGATAAACGCCGTCACGCGACAACGAGGGATCTTCAGGCTGATGTCGTGTAAGGCGACATTCTGACTGCGCAGGTAGTGCAGGCTCAGGTTCTCTACGCGCAAACAATCGGAAGCCAACTCCTGGGTACTGGGCGCGCGCTTCAGCGCGCGGGCATCGATACTGTGTGTCTTCAAATTAGCGCATTTCCTAAGGCTTGAAAGCGTCCCGCAACCTGCTGCGTAGCATAACAGCACTGAAATTCAGCAGGAAAACGATCAACACCAAAAGCAGTGCTGTGGCGAAAAGCAGGCCCTCGGCAGTTTCGAGGTGCGGACTCTGAAACCCAAGATCGTAGATATGAAACCCCAGGTGCATGAACTGGCGATCCAGATGCAGGTAGGGAAACTGCGTGCTGACTGGTAGTCCCGGGGCGTATTTTGCCACGCCTACCAGTATCAGCGGCGCCACCTCACCGGTGGCTCGCGCAACCGCCAGGATAAGGCCCGTCAGAACCGCCGGTGAGGCAGCGGGAAGCACCACACGCCACAGCGTTTCGGCGCGCGTGGCACCGAGAGCCAGGCTGCCCTCGCGCAGGGATGAGGGCACCCGAGCGAGCCCCTCTTCGGTCGTCACAATAACCACTGGCAGCGTCAGTAGCGCCATGGTCAGCGACGCCCACAGCAGACCCGGCGAACCCAGTGTCGGCGCCGGCAGGCGATCCTCGAAAAACAGAGCGTCAATAGACCCACCCAAACCGTAAACAAAAAAACCCAGACCAAAAACCCCGTACACAATGGAGGGGACTCCGGCCAGATTGTTAACGGCAATGCGCACCAGCCGGGTAACCAGGCCACGCTGGGCATATTCCTGCAGATAAACCGCCGCCAGAACCCCCAGGGGCGCGACGATGAGCGACATGAGAACCACCAGCATGACGGTGCCGGCGATAGCGGGAAACACGCCGCCCTGGGCATTGACCCGGCGCGGCGATTCGCTGACGAAACGACCAAGGGATCGAAAAAAGTGCGCAATTTTTTCGCCAAAACGCATGTTGTTAGGCGCAAAAACGCGTGCAACATCTGCCAGAGGCAGGTCGACCAGGTGTCCGCTGGCGAGGCGCAGCTGGTAACGGTGCTCCGGCCCCTGTGCAGGCATCCCCGCTATGCGATTCAGCCCTCCTCCCATCAGTTGCACTTGCTGCTGCACTGAAATATCCCGCGCACTGCTCCGCCCGGATGCATCCGACACCGATTCAAGAAAACCAAAGATCGGTCCCTGCGCGCGGCGCACGACATAGAGGGCCGACAGGGGCTCGGATCGCGCGATCAGTTGTTCCTCGGACAGCCACAGGAGCGGCGAATCAAACCCTCCGCCTTCGCCCAGGAACAGCAGCATGCGCCGCGCCGGGGACTGCCTCCCCAGGGTGGCCGCCGGCGAATCAAGAAGGACTTCAGTCGGCACTGGCTCATCATCCAGAATCACCCCAAGCCGCGCGACAGGAACCTGCTCCGCACTTTGCAGCAGCACCAGCGGCTGCGGCCAGAACTGCGTAAAACCCCGGCCAGCCAACAATAGCAACAACCCGAGTAGCAACAGCAGTGCGGCGACTACAGCGCCGGCACTAAGCCAGACCATAGGCTCCGTACGGTGCACACCGCTTTGCAGGCTACGGCCCAAGGGCACCCCCTGCTGCTGTTCAGCGGCCGGCATAGCTATAGCGCAGGCGCAGGCGGAACAGTTCCGCAACCGTGTTGAAGATGAATGTGAAGGCAAATAGGACCAATGCGGCCAAAAACAGCAGACGGAAATGCGTACTGCCCGCGCCGGCTTCGGGGAGCTCGGCGGCGATACTGGCGCTCAGGGCGCGCAATCCGCTGAATGGATCCGCCTCCATCACCGGCGTATTTCCGGTAGCCAGCAGCACAATCATGGTCTCCCCCAATCCGCGCGCCAGACCAATAAGTAATGCGGAGAGTAGTGCCGGTGAAGCCGCAGGCAGCACAACCCTGGCCAGGGACTGCCAGCGGGTGGCACCCAGAGCAAGGCTACCGTCGCTCAAGCCGCGGGGGACTGCAAAGATTGCGTCCTCCACAATCGAGAACAGGGTCGGGGTTATAGCGACCCCCATCGCAAGACCCACGAGCAGGGCATTGCGTTGCTCATAACGAATATGCAGCTCCCGCCAGAGCCAGTCGCGGGTTGAACCATCGAATAGCCATACCTCGAGATCACCCGCAACCGCGAACAGGCCAGCAATCCCCAGTAGGTAGGCAACTGCAACCAGAGCCGCCCGCGGCGGACGGCCGACAAACCGCGGCGACAGCGACTGCAGTGCAAGGTGTCCGGCAGCGAGAATCAAGGGTAAACCGATAAGCAGTACCGGGAGCAGAAACACTACAACCAGGTAGTCTGCGAGTATGGGAGCCAGCCACAGACCAGCGATGAAACCCAATACCACGGTTGGGAATGCCTCAAGCATTTCGATCGCCGGCTTGACCCGGTTGCGCAGGCGCGGTGAAAGAAAATATCCCGTATAAACCGCAGCGCCCAGCGCGAGCGGGATCGCGAGCAGCATTCCATAGAGGGCTGCCTTGAAGGTTCCATACAGGAGCGGCGTTAGCCCCAGCTTGGGCAGCACAGAGATCGCAGCACCATCCGGTTGCCAGACGTGCGCCGCATCCTCGTAGCCTCCGTAACGCTGCGCTGTCCAGAGGCTGCGCCAACCCGTATCCGGATAGGGGTTGCTCATCGACCAGCGCTTGATGGAACTGCCTTCGACTGTGTAGAGCACAGCGCCGTCCCTGGCAACGGCGAGGTCCCCGGCGCCCTCGAGTCCATTCAGAGACTCCTCATAGAGGCGTTGCCCGCTGGCCGGTGCCAGTACCAGAAGACGACCGTCGGCGGAAGCCAGATAGCTAACACGCCGCAGTGACTCGCTGATCAGCCGGGTCGCGCTGAAACCCAGTATGAGTGGCTCTCCAAGGCGCACGAGACCAGTAGATTGCGGGTCAAAACGATGTAGCTGATCGCGGCTATCGGCGATGAGAAGCGTTTCCCGCCCAGGGCCCCAGGCCGCCACCGTCGTCGTCGCCGACAGACCCGTTAACACGCCGTCCACACGGCCCTCCTCGCGCCCGCCCACAGGGAGTTGCCAAAAAATGTAGCGATTCTCTTGGACCAGAATTATCCGGGCACGCTCGGCGTCCAGCAACATCGTGCCGCCATCCAGTGGGGCGCCAGTCAGTCTGTAACTAGAAACCACCGCCAACTCTGAAAAAGGCGTACTGTTCGCCGGCCCAGGGTAGACCCAGGCCCTCAAGACCCCCTCTGCAGCAAAATCCGCCGCCAGCGTACGGCTACCCACACTGTGTACATGCAGGCTTTTCGGGCTTGGGGGTGTTACTTCTATGGCCACGCTGAACCTGGCCTGCGCTATTGCATTGGCCTCAATGCGCTGCTCATCGGACAAGTCATACCAGTCGAGTCGCGCGCCCCGTGCGCAGACCGCCCACTGACCACTGCTCGGGCAATACCGGGAAGAGGCATCCCCAGACGTCGGAACCTCATCGTTGGGCGGCAAGAGCCACAGACCCGCATCAAGTTCCGATACGGTAAATCCCCCGTCGAAGTCTACGGCCTGAGGAACCCCGGACTCGATCAGGACGCCCTGCGCCAGAGGCATTACCGTAGCGACCAGGTAGGCGAGCATCAGAAGCAACAGACCGATAACGCTAATTCCCGCAGCATTGATCGCCACAGTAGCTGCGCGATCACGAGCCCGCCTGCGCCGGTCGGCTTCTGTAGTGAGCATGCTCCCCGCTGATTGGGTCACGGCTGCCGCGCCTTAACAGGTAGTAGCAACTTGCTTCGTAGCAGCGCGCGCTCGGGCTCCGGGAGAGCGAGATAGCCAGACCTGAGCACCTCCCGCTGCCCCTCGTCTCCCAGTGCCATAGAGAGAAAAGCGGACACGACCGGATCAAGGTTCCTGGCCGGCGGTGCGTTCACATAGAGGTAGAGGCGACGTGACAGGGACACCGGCGTCACCCGGTCTTCCTCGACCACTCGCAGCCGCCGAACGTTGCTATTCACATAACCGGCGCTTGCATAGCCGATTCCTTCCGGATCGTCGCCAACTGCCCTAACCACTGCTGAGGACCCGACCAGTCTGTTCACGCCATTGGAGAAATCTCCCCGGCACAACACCTCGCGCCGGAAAAAACTGTAGGTTCCCGAGGCCGCACTGCGTCCGTAGACGCTGATGAAGCGGCGACTCCATCGACCGCCGAGACCGAGCTCACCCCAGAAACCGAGCGCTGCGGGCCCGCCACAACGGCGCGTTGCCGAAAACACCGCATCCAGTTGCCGCACCGTTAGCAACTCCAGGGGGTTATCCCGGTGCACAAACACCGCGATCGCATCCAGAGCTACCGGCACTGCCGTTGGCGCGTAACCGTAGCGTCTGGCAAAAGAGTGCTCTTCCGCTTCGGACATAGGGCGACTCATGGGCCCAATATCCGCCGTGCCTTCAATCAGCGCGGTCGGCGCGGCTCCGGAGCCTATGGCACGCACCTGCACCGTGACCCCCGGATAATCGCGCATGAGCGCCTCAGCCCAGAGCGCCGTCAGGGAACCCAGAGTGTCTGATCCGGTACTGACCAGCTTGCCTGAAAGTGGCGATGCGGCGCTGAAAGACACCTGCACAAGGCAGACGAGCCCAAGCAGTACACGGCAGAGGGGATAGCGGTGATTCAATGCACAAACTGCAGAACGAAGGTACTGCCGCGGCCGGGATCACTGTGGATCAGAAGCTCTGCCCGATGCGAAGCGGCCACGTGTTTCACGATAGCCAGCCCAAGACCCGTGCCCCCGGTATTTGAACTGCGGCTCTCATCAACCCGGTAGAAACGCTCGGTAATGCGCAAGAGGTGCTGTTCCTCGATGCCAACCCCGTTGTCGTGCACGGAAAGTAGTAGCCCCTCGGGACCGCGCTCCCAAGCCACGCGAACAGGCTCCCGTTCCTCACTGTACTTGAGGGCGTTTATAACCAGGTTGGAGACCGCACTGCGAAGCTCCCGATAGTCCCCAGGGACTGTTTCGCGAGTGTGTAGTTCGAGCACCACCAACCGTTGTGAAAAACTGGAGCGTAATTCCTCCTGCAATTCCTCCAGCATGGCGACCATATCAACCGCCTCGGTCTTGCGCTCCTCCCGCTCGCTCTCGATACGGCTCAACCACAAGAGATCGCTAAGCAGGCCCTCCATGCGCGCTACCTGCTCCTCCATGTTGGCCAGCGGTCGACGGATGCGCGGGTCGAGCATTTCCTCGTTCCCGCGCATGGTGTCGAGATAGCCTTTGAACACCGTGAGTGGAGTACGCAGTTCGTGGGAGACGTTGCCGACGAAGTCACGGCGCATTTGCTCCATCTGCACCATAAGCGAGACATCGCGTACGAAGATAAGAAAATCGCCGCCGGCAAAGGTCGTTATATCAATCTGTAATACCTGTCTGGCATCCCGGAGCCCCGGGATCTGCAAGGGCTGCTGAAACTCGCCGCCCAGAAAGTAGTCATGAAACGCGGGCCAGCGCAGCAAGTTGAGAACAGGCTGCCCGCGATCCCGCGGGTACTGCAAACCGAGCAGCGTAGACGCCGAGCCGTTGCACCACTCGATGGAACCGCTTTGGGTGAGGATCACCACTCCGTCGCGCATGGAGGAGAAAGAACTGCGTAGATAATCGACCGTGGACTGCAAACGTCCGCGCGCCTCACGATTTTCCCGCTGTAAACCGTAGATCGTATCGTAAACCAGGCCCCAGATTCCGGAGCTTTCCGGCGGCGCCTGCTCTGGCTCCTCCAGCCAACGACGCATACGCCAGAGCTGCCACAGCCAGTTCCCCGTCAATGCTGCCAGGCCCAGGCAAAACATCTCAAAGGTTCGCCCGGTCGCCCATCCGAGCACCGCCGAAGCGGCCAGAACCAACAGCAGTTTGCGTAGTTCAGCGCGCCAACTGCCGACCCGGGTCACCCGACTGGAACTCCGCGCGCGGAACAGCGGTAACCGGTCCCGCGTACGGTCTGGATCAGGCCACTGTAGTCCTTGTCGTCTTTCTGCAGGGCCTTGCGCAGGCGGCGGATATGCACATCAACGGTTCGCTCTTCGACGTACACATTGGCTCCCCAGACCTGGTCCAGCAGCTGATTTCGACTGTAGGCCCGCTCTGGATGAGACAGAAAAAAGTGCAGTAAATTGAATTCCGTGGGCCCCATATCCAGGGACATTTCGCCGAGGAAAACCCGCCGACTCGTGCTGTCGAGCACGAGCTCAGCCACCTGTATACGGTCGGCACTCTCGCCACCCCCGGATCGGCGCAGCAGGGCCCTGATTCTCGCGATGAGTTGTCTGGGAGCAAAAGGCTTGCTGATGTAGTCATCGGCACCGACCTCAAGCCCCTGAATAACGTTATCTTCAGCGACTTTGGCCGTGAGCATGATCACCGGGATATCCCGGGTTGATTCATCGCGTTTGAGACGGCGCAGTAATTCTATTCCGCTCCCACCGGGCAACATCCAGTCCAGCAGCACGATATCCGGACGCTGATCGACAACGATAGCGTGAGCATCCTGAATGTTCTCCGCCTCTAGAACGCAAAAATCCACGATTTCCAGAGCCATTCTGAGCATGTCACGTATCGCATGCTCGTCGTCAACAACCAGTACTGTACGTTCGATCATGGGATGGACTCCGATCCGGCCTTTGCCACGCGCATATTGCCGCGAGCGTATGACATAAAGATGACAAACTCGACTGTGAGCAACGTGTATGCATCGCCCCTAGAACCAGCCAAAGAAAGTCTTGTCGTCCTGCAGGTCCTCCTCACAGCCCCTCAGCTGGGTCTCATAGCGCTGCGCGCGGCTGGCTACCTTACGCGCCACCGTCTGCAACCACTCCTTGCTCTTATAGGTGGCACGTGTGTAACCCCCGTGGCCTTCGTGGTACGCCAGGTACAGTCTATAGGTGTCGTTGCGAGGAATTGCGTTGC
>JBLIIW010000088.1:0-15576 GCA_047635315.1 Halieaceae bacterium
CGTGAGGCGGATGGGCGACAGCCCAATGGCGTTGCCGAGGAGTACGCGTTCTTTAGACTCATCTTCGGTGCTCTGGCCGGGGTGAGCGATGCGCTCAGTGACGAGATGCTGATCGCCGGCACAGAGGCGATGACCCGCTTCGGCTACACCACTGTACAGGAGGGGAGAGCCACCCCGGATACGATGGCCAGTATGGCCCGCGTGGCCGCCCGTGGTGACCTGGCGGTGGATCTGGTCGCGTACCCCGACATGTTGATGGGTGAGCCGGAGGAACCGTCGCGCAGCTATAGAGATCGCTATCGGGTCGGTGGCGTAAAGCTGACCATTGATGGCTCGCCGCAGGGCAAAACGGCCTGGCTGAGCGAGCCCTATCATGTGCCCCCGGAGGGTCAGGGAGCTGACTATCGCGGTTACCCGGCGGTTGACGCGCAGACCGTCGAGAAGTCCGTAGCGCGTGCCTTTGAGCAGGGTTGGCAGATTCTGGTGCATGCCAATGGCGACGCGGCCATTGATGCGCTCATTGATGCGGTGGCAATAGCGCGCGTCGCTTATCCCGACGCGGAGATACGCCCGGTGCTGATTCATGGTCAGACTCTGCGCAAGGATCAGGTGGCACGGCTGGATGAGCTGCGCATTTTTCCCTCGCTGTTTCCCATGCACACCTTCTACTGGGGCGACTGGCACCGCGATTCCGTGCTCGGCCCGGAGCGCGCAGAAAATATCTCGCCCACCGGCTGGGTGCGCGAGCGCGGCATGATGTTCGGTACGCACCATGATGCCCCGGTGGCACTACCGGATTCCATGCGCGTATTGTCGGCGACCGTGGCGCGAACCACGCGGACCGGTCGAGTGCTGGGGCCGGAGCAGCGTGTCGATGTGGCCACAGCTCTGCGCGCCATGACGATCTGGCCAGCCTGGCAGCATTTCGAGGAGAAGGACAAGGGCAGTCTGGAAAAAGGTAAGCTGGCTGACCTTGTGGTGCTGTCCGCCAATCCTCTGCAGACTCCCCCGGAGCAACTGGTCGGGCTGCGAGTACTGGCAACCTACAAGGAAGGCGAACTCATTTATGAGCTCGGCCCTGCCGGAGAGGGCGAGGGTGAGTGAGGCTGCATTTACGGCCGGGCCCACGCTGACTTATGGGGAGTTCAGTCGCTCCAGTCCGGCGGAGCCCGAGGGCTTGCTTGCTGAGCGTTTTGCGACCGACGGCTACCTGTACTTTCCCGAGGTTCTGGGCGAGGAAGAGCTGGGTGGCGTGCTTGGGGAAATGTTGCAGGTTTTGCAGCCGCATATCGTCTGGGACAAGGCCCGCAACAGCCCGGTGCTACAGGGCGAGCCATTTTTCGAGAGCGACCCACTCTGGGATGAACTTTATCCACGCATACAGGCGCTGGAATCCCTGCACCGGTTGTTCCATTCCCCCGCGGTAAGGCGTCTGATGCGCCTGGTCGCCGGTGAGGAACTGTTTGTATATCCCATGAAGATGGCGCGTATCGCGGCGCCCCGCAAAATCGGTTTTGAGACGCCCCCGCACCAGGATGCCTTCTCTCACCACGCGGGGCCGACCATGGCTGGCGTCTGGATTGCCCTGCACGATGCTGACCAAGCCATGGGACGGCTCACGATCCTCCCCGGTTCTCACCAGCACGGTGTGCGGGCGGTGCACGAGGCGCAGGGTGTAGGGGGGGTGCAATGTGAGATTTATGCGCAGGAGACACACTGGCATGTATCAGATGTCAGCGCCGGTGATCTTATCCTGTTCCACTCGCAGGCCGTGCATCGAGCCCAGCCCAACACTGACAGTCATCGCGTTCGCCTGAGCGTGGATTCGCGCTTCTGCGACTTTGGCGCGCCGGTGTTCTCCACCAATCTGGAGCCGCATCACGGCTGGCGTATTCCCTGCCTTGATTGGAATTACATCTACCGTGACTGGACCCGCGATGATCTCCAGCACTACTGGCGCGATTACCCGGCGTTGTTCTGACAGTCCTGGCGTCGGGTCCGGCGGATCAACTGCCGACTACGTCGCGGGCCCGGATAAAAGCGGCGAGGGCGCGATCGAGGTCTTCCCGCGTGAGCGCAGAGGACATCTGCGTGCGAATCCGCGCTCTGCCCTGGGGCACAACGGGATAGGAGAATGCGACCACAAAGATTCCCTGCTTGCGCATACTCGCGGCAAAACGTGCAGCTTTGGCGGCATCGTGCAGCATCACCGGTATGATCGGATGTTCTCCGGGCAGCAGTTCAAATCCCGCCTCTTCGAGACCCGCCCGAAAATAGCGCGTGTTCTCCCGCAGCTGTGTGCGCAGGGATGGCTCTTCGCTTACCAGTTGCAGGGCCCGCAGGGCTCCGGCGACGACTGGTGGAGCCACTGTGTTGGAAAAAAGATAGGGCCGAGAGCGCTGCCGCAGGAGCTCGACGATCTCGGAGCGTGCGGCGGTAAAGCCACCGCTGGCACCGCCCAGGGCTTTGCCCAGCGTGCCGGTAATAATATCTACGCGATCCATGCAGCCGCGCAGTTCGTGCGTACCGCGCCCTTCCTCGCCGACAAAGCCGGTAGCGTGGCAGTCGTCAAAATGGACGAGTGCGCCGTAGCGGTCAGCCAGATCACAAATCTGGTCGAGGCGGGCGATGCTACCGTCCATGGAGAAAACACCATCGGTGGTAATCAGCTTGAAGCGCGCATCTGCCGTATTGGCCGCCTGCAGCTGCTCTTCCAGAGCGGCCATGTCGTTATTGGCGTAGCGGAAGCGCTTGGCTTTGCACAGGCGCACACCATCGATAATGCTGGCGTGGTTTAGCGCATCGGAAATAATGGCGTCCTGTTCGCTGAGCAGTGTTTCGAAGAGACCCCCGTTGGCGTCAAAACCCGATGGGTAGAGGATGCAGCTCTGAGTCCCGAGGAAATCCGCGAGGGCGCTTTCCAGCTCTTGATGTAGCGCCTGGGTGCCGCAGATAAAGCGCACGGAAGCTAGTCCATAGCCCCAGCGCTCGAGGCCCGCGGCCGCGGCGGCGCGCACCGCCGGGTGCTGTGCCAGTCCAAGGTAATTGTTGGCGCAAAGATTGAGCACTTCACCGCCGCCGGCGATAGCCACGTGCGTCCCCTGGGCTGTGGTCATGGCCTGTTCGTGCTTATACAGTCCCGCGTCCTCTATGGACTGCAGTTCAGTGCGCAGGTGCTCCCCGAATTCGCCGTACATGACTGTGCCTCCAAAACCGTTATCTGTTCAATTTTCCCAATTGAGCAGGACCTTGCTGGCGCTGCCGTCGCGCATCGCCCTGAATCCCTGGTCGAAGTCAGTGTAGGGCATGCGATGGGTGATGACCGGACTGATGTCGAGTCCGGAGTCGATCATGACGGACATTTTGTACCAGGTTTCATACATTTCCCGGCCGTAGATGCCCTTCAGGGTCAGCATGTTGAAGATCACCCGGTTCCAGTCGATGGCCGTGTTCTCCGAGGGAATACCGAGTATGGCGATCTTGCCGCCATGACAGAGGTGCGTGATCTGGTCCTGCAGGGCACGGGGGTTTCCAGACATCTCCAGGCCTACATCAAAGCCCTCGCGCATGCCGAGTTCCTCGCGAATGTCCGCGATTGTTTCACGGCCGACGTTGATCGTACGAGTCGCGCCGAGACGCTTGGCAAGGGCGAGGCGTTCATCAATGACGTCAGTAATCACCACGTGCCGCGCACCGGCGTGGCGGCAGACGGCGGCCGCCATGGCGCCGATGGGACCGGCGCCGGTGATCAGCACGTCCTCCCCGAGTAGATCAAACTGCAGTGCCGTGTGCACCGCATTGCCCAGCGGATCGAAGAGGGCGGCGATATCGAGATCGATATCGGGATTGTGTTCCCAGACATTGGACATGGGCAGCGCCAGATACTCGGCAAAGGCGCCGGGGCGGTTTACCCCGATGCCGCTGCTGTCGTTGCACAGGTGCCGACGACCGGCCATGCAGTTGCGACAGCGACCGCAGACGACGTGGCCCTCACCGGATACGATCTGCCCGGTCCTGAAATCGTTGACGTTGCTGCCGACCTCGACGATCGTGCCGACAAACTCGTGTCCGACGACCATGGGCACGGGGATCGTGCGCTGCGCCCAGTCGTCCCAGTTGTAGATATGCATGTCCGTTCCGCAGATTGCCGTACGCTGCACGCGTATAAGCACATCATTTATACCTAGCTGCGGTTCTGCGACGTCTTCCAGCCACAGGCCCTCGCGGGCCTCTTTTTTCACGAGCGCTTTCATTGCTTTCCACGATAAGAGAATATTTCCACTATTGTGACCCTTCCTTTCGGTGATCGCAATCGCTGTTTGGCTCCCCGAGCAGCGGCCTGGACCAACAAGTTGCATGTGTTAGCCCTCAGCCGCGATGATGCCCGCCTTGTACGCTGACGATGGTCGCGCCAACAGCGAGCTCGACCAGAGCCGAGGAGAGATTATGCGTTTTTCTGCCCATGCACTTGTAGTGCTATTCCTGACGATCGGCCTCGCGGGCTGCGGCGGCGATAGTCCGGGGGGTGGTCCCAATATCAGGGAGTTCAGCGAGGGTATGCGCTGGCAGCCCGGCTTTGTGCCCTTCTATGCGGACGATCGCAAGGGCAGCTTGTATCTGCTCCTGGATGACAGCAATCGCGAGCTGCTGTATCAGGAAAGTCTCTCACGCGGCGTCGGCTCCAACGATATCGGCCTGGATCGCGGTCAGCTGTCGGACGATGGCACGGCCCTGGTGCGCTTTGAGGCCGCCGGTGACAAGGTGCTTTTTCGCCGTCTCAATCTGCGTTATCGCGCGGACTCTGCCAATGCGGCGGAGCGGCGCTCCGTGGCGGAAGCTTTCGCAAGCTCGGTGCTGTGGGGTTTTCCGGTGGTGGCGCGTGATGGCCAGCAGTTACTGGTTGATGCAACGGACTTCCTCCTGCGCGATAGTCACGGCGTAGCCGAGCGTCTGGACGCCGCCGGTGAGGGGCAGTTCAAAACGGATGTATCCCGCTCCGCCATCTTTTTGCCGCGCAGCAAAGCCTTTTTGCGCAACACAGAGCTGGAGGCTGTCGTTACCCTGGTGGGCACGGATCCCGGGCCGCAGCTGCGCAGTGTAGTGCCGGACCCACATGCGATCAGCGTACATATACATCACAGCTTTATTGCCCTTCCGGAGCCCGGCTATGAGCCGCGGGCCTTTCACCCGGAGTCGGGCTTCTGGGCCAGGGGTTTTGCGGACTATGCGGCCCCTATCAGCGAACCCCTTCAACAGCGCTTCATACCCCGCCACCGTCTCGCCCGGCAGGATCCGGACGCGGTCCTCAGCCCCCCCTTGGAGCCGATCATCTATTACCTCGACCCGGCCACACCGGAACCGGTTCGCAGCGCGCTGATCGATGGTGCCAGCTGGTGGAACCAGGCCTTTGAGTCTGCGGGTTACCAGGACGCATTTCGCGTGGAGCTGTTGCCGGAGTTTGCGGACCCGATGGACGTGCGCTACAACGTCATCCAGTGGGTACATCGCTCTACGCGGGGCTGGTCCTACGGCAGCAGTGTGGTCGACCCCCGCAGCGGCGAGATCATCAAGGGGCATGTGACCCTGGGCTCCCTGCGCGTACGTCAGGACCTGCTGATCGCCCGGGGAATGACCGCGCCCTTCGGTGATGAGGGGAGCAACGATTTGCTGACCTCGGCGATGGCTCTGGCACGTATTCGCCAGCTCGCTGCGCACGAAGTCGGGCACACACTGGGGCTGGCGCATAATTTCGCCGCCAGTATCCGCGATCGCGCCTCGGTCATGGACTATCCGCATCCGCGTATCACTCTGGGAGAGGACGGGGTTATCTCCCTGGAGGGCGCTTATTCCTCGGGGATTGGCGACTGGGACAGGCGGACCATTCGCTATGGCTACGCGCAGTTCGCGGGTTCCCAAAGCGAGGCGGCCGCCCTGACGGCGCTGCTCGACGACAACCGGCGCGAGGGCTTCGAATTTATCTCGGATCCGGATTCGCGCCAGCTGCGCGATTTTCACCCGCGGGCGCATCTCTGGGATGACGGTGCTGATCCGGTGCTTGAACTCGACCGGGTGATGGCGTTGCGCGCCGCGGCCCTCGCACGCTTTGGTGCGGACAGTCTGCCAATGGGCTCGCCCCTGAGTGATCTTCAGGAGGCCCTGGTGCCTGTGTACCTGTTTCACCGCTATCAGGTCGAGGCGGTTGCCAAGCTGATCGGCGGTGCAGACTATCGCTACGCGCTGCGTGGTGATGACAGCGGCCCGGCAGTGATGGCCGTAACCCCCAAGCGGCAACTGGCGGCTGTGGATGCATTGCTGGCGACCCTGCAGCCGGCGGCACTGGAGTTGCGCCAAGAGCTGCTGCAGCAGATCCCCCCCAAGGCCTATGGCTATGAGCGCAATCGCGAAAGTGCGCCGGCGCGTACCGGCGCGCTGTTTGATCCGCTAACTCTCGCCGAGGCCAGTGCAGCCCATACCCTTGAGGCGCTGCTGCATCCGGAGCGTCTTGCGCGCCTGGCGCTCCAGCACAGTCTGGATCCGGCCCAGCTATCGCCACAGCAGCTGTTTGGCAAACTCCAGGATGCCGTTCTCCTCGAGGAGTACGCGGGCTTCAGGGCTTCCCTGGACAGACGCCGAGCCGGCGTTTTGCTGCGCAGCTGGCGCACTCTGCTCACCCACGCACAGGCCGCGCCGGAGCTTCGGGCCAGTGCGCGGGCGGCGCTGTTGCGGGCGCAGCGGCTTATGAAGGCGCGGCAGCGTGGTCCAGGGGCCTACGCCGAATTCTACGCCTACGAGCGTTGGCTGACGGAGCAGGCGCTGGAGTCCCAGGGTCCGCTAATCGAAGCTAAACCGTTGACACTACCACCCGGGTCGCCCATCGGCAGCTGGCGATGAGCCTCGTACCTGCCGATCAGCACCTGGTCCAGAGTTAGGCTCGCAAGGGAGCAATCAAGAAAAAATGAGAGGTGTTTATGAGTGAGTTTATGAGCGTAAATGAAAGTGGGGTCGATCGCACGCTGCGCGCGTTCGCGGGATTGATAATGCTGAGTCTGGTGGCGGTGGGGCCGCAGTCCCTGTGGGGGCTGGTGGGTATCGTGCCGCTTGCCACCGGACTGCTGGGCCATTGCCCGCTGTACGGGATCATGGGGTGGCGGACCTGCCCCATGACGCCGGCTGAGAAGGTTTAAGCTGCGAAACCGGTTCCGCTGGCTTCAGGGGTGAATCGAATCAGGCGAGTGTCTTGCACGGCGACCGTGCGGTGTACGACTATGGCCTGATAGTCCGGGTTGGTTACCATGGCAAGAAACGCCCCGGCCGTTGGGTAGCGTGCCATGAAGGCAATGTCCCAGTGTTTGTCTGTGGGCCCCGTTAGCATGCACTCCTGGTGCCCGCGCCAGATAATCTCACCACCCAACTCGCGGAATATCGGACCACTGAATTCGCCGTAGCGGCGGTAGGCCTCGGCGCCTGAGCAGGTTTCGCCATCGGGGTAGGTGGCGGTTTCCTTGAGGCGCACCAGGTTAAGCATCATGACCGGAGTATCCCGGGGCAGCGCCTTAAAAGCATCGAACTGTTCACGGCTCGGATTGATATGGTTCATTGGCGGATTCCTCTGTTGTCCCTTCGTATCGTTTCCTTCAGGCGCCGACGGTATCTGGAGCACGGCTACAGTAGCGCTCCCGGGCGGCACTCAGGTGGCAGCGTTGACTTCGAAACCATAACGTGGAAAGTGGACGTGTACAGCGCCCGCCCGATCGTCGCTGCGCGCTACACTGATCTGCTTATCGGTGACGGCTAGCAGGCTGCCGCTCACGGGCTGAAATCCGTAATCAGTCGGCATCACCTGCACTGACTGGCCGCGTGACAGCCCCGTGGATTCGTCAATGCTGTTGTCTTGCAGTGGGGCCGGCTGCGCTGCCGCCGCAATGGCCACCGCCTCCTCGCCGCTCAGGGTGCTAATGCCAGCGCCGTGCCGCAATTGCCGCATGCGTTCCATCCAACTGCGCACCGTCGGGAAGGGCGCGAAGTAATCTGCCAGCACCTCCTGACGGGCCACGAACCAACAGCAGTGCCAGGTAGAAAAATCAACAATGCCAGGGCCTTCTCCGGCCAGGAAAGGGTACAGCTGGAGTGTTATCTCAAGCTCTGACATGTGTTGGCGAAACACAGCCTCGGCCAGGGGTAGCGGGGTGGCGAGCCCTTTGGACCCCGCGGTTAATTCTGCGCGATCCCGAATGAAGGCTTCGGCGGCGCCGGGATCATTAAAGCGTGGGTTGGCAGCCAGTGCGCGAGGCTGAAAAACGAGCCCGACACATACGCGAAAGAATTCGTTATCGGTCCAGCGCGCGGCGGCGCTTGCCAGGGCCACGGGCTGCAGACCCGTGACGGCGGGTGAGGGCTGTAGTTTTTCGATGAGCTGCGTAATGAGCGCGGTATCGCAATAAATATCTGCACCGCTCTGCATGACCGGTGTGCGACGGTAGCCACCTGTCAGTGCGGTCAGCTGTGGTTTGGGCATGATTACCGGGATCTCTACGCTGCTGTAGGTCATTTTCTTGAACCCCAGCAACGCGCGCATCTTCTCGGAGAATGGTGAGTCTTCGTAGTGGTGAAGTATCGGATCCTGCATTTGGCGCTATCCACGAAATACCGCACTGTCGCAGACTCGTGCAGTGGCGTCCAGCATGGGCTGGTAGGGCAGGGGCGACGATGCTAGCCTCGCGATTTCCCACCGCAAGTGAGATTCCAGTGAGCGAAAAAAACGAACAAGATTCTCCGGTCAACGAAGCACGCGACTATCGCGTGGAGACGCGCGTGGTGCACAGCGGCGGCAGCGACCCGCGGGTCGTATCCGGTCCTGTTTACCATGCGTCGACTGTGCTGTTTTCGGACTACCAGACGTTTCGCCAGCGTGAGGCGGCACCCCTCGATCGCCAGCACCTCTACTACGGTCGTATGGGGACGCCAACCACCCGCGCGTTGGAGGACGCCCTGTGCGCCCTGGATAACAGCGCAGGCGCCGTGCTTACACCCTCCGGCGTGGCCTCCATCACCGATATACTCAGCTGTTTTCTCGAGCCCGGCGACCATCTGCTGATGGTGGACAGCGTCTACGGCCCGACGCGTAATTTCTGCCGGGGGGCACTGGCGGCCCGCGGCGTGAGGACCAGCTTCTACGATCCGCTGGCCGGCGCAGAGATTGCCGGACTGCTTCGGGAAAATACCCGATTGATCTTTATGGAATCTCCGGGATCCGCCACCTTTGAGGTTCAGGATGTACCGGCGATCGTTGCGGTCGCCAGGGAGCAGGGCATCCTGACAGCCATTGATAATACCTGGGCAACCCCGTTGCTTTTCAACCCCCTGGACAAGGGCGTAGACCTGGCCATGCAATCCGGGACCAAATATCTCAATGGTCACGCGGACTGCTTGTTTGGCGTCACCACCACCCGCGATCCGGCACTTTATAAACGGCTGCAGCATTACACACTGTCAACCGGTTCACACCTGGCACCGGACGATGCTAATTTGGCGTTGCGTGGACTGCGCACGCTGCCGGTGCGGCTGCGTGCGCATGATGCGGGCGCTCGGGAAGTTGCCGGCTGGCTGCAGGGACAGGGCAGAGTGCGTCGACTGCTGCATCCCGCCTGGCCCTCCTGTCCCGGGCATGCGATTTTTCAACGCGATTTTTGCGGAGCCAACGGACTCTTTGGGATGCTACTTGAGGTTGGTGATGAGCAGGGTCTGCAACGCTTTGTAGACCGGCTGCGCCTGTTCGGGATCGGCTTTTCCTGGGGTGGCTTTGAGAGTCTCTGCTTACCCATGGACAGGAAACGGGAGTGCCCGAGTCTTGATATCGCGTCAGATGAGGCGCTACTTCGTTTGCACATTGGGCTGGAGCACCCGGAGGATCTGATTGCTGATCTGCAGCGCGGTTTCGCGGCGATCTGAGGGCGCCGCAACAGTCGCCGTTTAGTCGCTGGCGCTAGCGAAGCGCTGGAAGTCCTCACGCAGCGCCCGGGCCGCGACATCGATGATTTCTTTTCCCGCCGCTATGGTGGCCTGGCTCGGATCGGATCCGATACGCCCGTCGGGGAAGCGCCGGCGATAGTCCTGGGCATCGCCAAAGCGGCCCTGCGGGGCCACGCGTGGTTCGAGGGGGATATCACGCATCTGCTCCGGATAGGCTGCGTAGGTTACGGCGACTTCCGATGCGGTCGCATGCGAGCCGTCATGGCGTGGGTGCAGACGCTGGCAGGTACTCATTACCGAGGGCAGTTCCCACCAGCTGCGCTGGCGCAGGGTCAGCGCCGGGATCTGCGACTGCGCTCCGCCTAGGCTGCGTTCCGCGTGAATTTCAGCAAAGGCCGCGGCGATTGTTGCGATGTTGCCGCCGTGGCCGTTAAACCAGTAGATGCGCTCGAAACCGTGGCAACGTAAGGACTCGCACCAGTCGCGAATAGCCGCAATCATGGTGCTCGGTCTCAGGGTCAGTGTGCCGGCAAAAGCGAGGTGGTGCTGCGCGCAGCCGACACTGAAGGTGGGGCCGATCAGAATATGCGGGTCACCTGCGCCGGCTGTTTCAGCAATCACCTGCGGACAAATGGAGTCTGTGCCGATGAGGCCGGTAGGGCCGTGCTGTTCCATGGAGCCGATGGGCAGCAAGATGCTCTTGCTGTGCTCGAGGTACGCTTCTACATCGCACCAGGTAGAAAGGGCTAACAGCATAATTGCTCCTGTTTTTTTCTGAATGAATTAGGGGAAGGTAGGGCGTGGCGCCGCCAGTAGTTCCTCGTAAACTGCCAGGGTATCCCTGCACATAGCATCGAGAAGAAAGCTTCGATTGCGTCGCGGCGGCGCTATCTGTCCCGCCAGGACAGCGACAATCCGGTCAGCGGCCGCCTGTTCATCGCGCACCGGCACAGCGCCCCGGGGGTATAGCGCCTCGAGAATCTCCGCCACGCCACCGTGCGCGTAGCCGACCACAGGTCGGCCCTCGCAGAGCGGTTCAAGTACCGTTCGACCGAAGGATTCGGGCTGTGTGGACAGTGATACCACGACATCGGAAACTGCATAGATATCGCGCAGGTCGCCGCGCTGTCCCGTAAAGGTCACGTGTTCGGCCAGCCCCTGTGCGGCAACGGCGGCGTACAGTTCCCGCGCATAGCCCATGCGCTTCTGGTCCTCACCGCCGACAATGAGTCCATGCACGTTGTGACCCGCTTCGCGCAGGCTTCCCAGTATGTGCAGGAAGTCCAGGTGCCCCTTGAGGCGTGTCAGGCGCCCCGCGAGCGTAAGCACCCGGCGATCGATTAATTGTGGATATTCCTGATACCACTTCTGTAGCCAGCGGTCTGTAGGTCGATGGTCCCGGGGGAACTCCAGTGGGTTAATGCCCCGGAAAATCAGACGCAGCTTATCGGGCTCACAGCGCGGGTAATTATCAAGGATGTAGTTGCGCACGGCCTCGGAGACCACGATAACCCGCTCGCCGCAGGTCGCAATCTCGCTGTAGCGGCTTACGGAATGCAGTCCGTGAACGGTGCTTAGCAGCCGCGGCCGGGTTGCGGGGTCCATGCCCCGCCAGGCGAGCCAGCATATCCAGGCGGGCATGCGTGAGCGCAGGTGCATGATGTCGAAGCGCTGCTCATGCAGCCAGCGGCGCAGCGCGGGTATGTGACGCAGGGTCAGCGGCGACTTTTTTCCCAAGGCCCAGTGTTGGTGCACGGAACCCTGCTTTTCCAGTCGCTTTAGCAGGCCGCCACCGGCCGAGATCACTGCAGAGTAATGTCCGGCATCAACCGCGGCGCGGGCAATTTCCAGGGTACCTCGCTCAACTCCTCCCGCGTCCAGGGCGGGGAGAACCTGCAGCACCCTCACGGGATGTCACTGCCTGGAGAGCGGTCCGCTGCCCGGTTGCCCGGGTCTTGCTGTTGCTGCAACTGCGCGTAGACGCCATCCGCAGCCAGCAGTTCCGCATGCGTGCCCACCTCTACGAGGCTACCCATATCGAGTACGACAATACGGTCGGCGCGCTGCACCGTCGACAGGCGGTGGGCAATAATTACCGCGGTGCGACCGACCAGGATGCGCTGGAGTGCCTGCTGGATCAGTTCCTCGCTCTCCGCATCCTGCGCGGAGGTGGCCTCGTCGAGAATCACGACCGGCGCGTCCTTCAGGAAAGCTCTGGCCAGAGACAGGCGCTGGCGCTGACCCCCGGAGAAATCTTCTCCCTCCTCGCGCAGTAGTGTGTCGAGATCCTGTGGCAAGCGTTCGACAAACTCCCGGGCATTGGCCTGGTCGAGGGCGCGCCAGATTGCCGCGCTGTCGGCACCGGCGAGATCGCCATAGGCGATGTTTTCCCGGATGGTGCTGGCAAATAGCGTGGTCTTCTGACTGACGACGGCAATCTGGCGTCGCAGAGCGCTGCTCTGCAGTGTTTCCATGGGCTGTCCGTCGATGTACAGCTCGCCGGGATTGGAAGGCAGCAGCGCAGACAGCAGATTCGCCAGGGTACTCTTGCCGGATCCGGAGCGTCCAACCAGGGCAATGACCTCGCCGGGACGGATGCTCAGGCTAATATCCTGCAGCGCATCTTCCTCGGCGTCCGGGTAGCGGAAGTTAAGCTCTCGCAGTTCAAAGGCACCGACTACGGTTCCCGGAGGCGTCTTTCCCGCATCGGATTCCGGTACTTCGTCGAGTACTTCGAAGACGCTTTCCGCCGCTGCGACCCCGCGTTGAATCCGCGCGTTGACCTGTGTCAGTTGCCGCAGCGGTTTGGCAATCAGACTGGCCGCGGTGATGTAGGCGAGAAACTGGCCGGCGTTCATGTCCCCACCCAAAGCGGGATCAAGGCCAAACCAGAACAGGCCAGCAATAGCGCTGTAGGTCAGCCACTGGATTATGGGTGTGCTGACCTCGTTGACCCGGGCAAGTTTGAGATCCTGACGAAGAGCGTAGTGGCTGCGCTCCGCAAAGCGGACTTTCTCTGCCTCTGCTCCGCCAAAACCGCGGACCACGGGAAAACCCCGAATGGCCTCTGCGGCAACACGGGTAATTCCGCCCATGGAGTCCTGTATGCGTCGACTGTACTTCTTGAACTGGCCGGTAGCGATGCTGATGATGCCGCCGATCAGCGGCGCGAGAATCAGGAACAGCAGCGATAGTTTCCAGTTCATGTAGAAGAGGTAGCCGATCAGCGCGATGACCGTCAGGCCCTCCCGGACGATAACCTTGATCGCCGTGGATGCCGCAGCGGCGACCTGCTCAATATTGAAGGTGATCAGTGAGATTAACTCAGCAGAGTTACGCCGCGACAGATAGGCGGCTGGGAGCTGGTTGATGTGCGCGAACACATCGATGCGCAACTGGTTGACGACGTGCCTGGCGACGTAAGTGATGTAATAACCGCCGAGATAGGAACCGACGCCGCGCAGTGTGACGATCGCGATCAGGGCCAAGGGCAGGAAATGGCGTACTTGCTCGGGCTGATCAAGGCCCCGGCGCAACTCCCAGGCATTCAGTGTCGGCGCTGGCCCGATGCTGAGGACCGATGATCCGGTCCCCTCGAAGGCCATGGGTAGATATTGCATGAGCCCCGCGAATGCCGATTGCGTCAGTGCATAGACGATGAAACCAACGATGCTCAAGGCGAAGGCCGGCCATAGCGGGCCGAGGTAGCTAAGCAAGCGGGCATAGGTTCGCAAACCGCTCGAGCGCTCCACGGGGTGGGGCTGAGCCGGTGTTGCGGGCGGCGGCTTGGGGAGAGTTACGCTCAAGAGAGCCCTGTTCGGCAATCACACGCCGAGCATTGTACGGGATGCTGGCGGGGCGGGCATCCGCTGCCATAGGGCGGTGATAGCATAGGCTCAAGTATTTGTTGCAGAACCCCGGGTTGATGACGCAGTGAGTCGTTAGAATCTGCCCCCTATCCTCAGGAGAAGACACCATGAATCATCGCTGGCTGCCGGCGCTCGCCGCGTTTCCGCTCTTGCTCGCCTTTGCGCCTAGCCCGTTCGCCTTTGACGAGCTGGCTTTTTACGAAGATCTGCACCGGCATCCGGAACTTTCTTTCCAGGAAGTGCGCACCGCTGCAAAGCTGTCGGAAACTCTCGCCGGTGCCGGCTTTGCGGTGACAGAAAAACTCGGGGGCACTGGCGTTGTGGCGCTGTTGGAGAACGGTGCTGGACCTCTACTGATGCTGCGCGCCGATATGGATGGACTCCCGGTTGAGGAACAGACGGGGTTGGCGTATGCGAGCCGGGAACGTGCCACGGAGCTTGACGGGCGCGAGGTGTCCGTCATGCATGCCTGTGGCCACGATGTGCACATGACGGTGGTGATGGCAGCGGCGCTGGAGCTGGCGGCGCGCACAGATGAATGGCGTGGGACCTTGATGGTGATCGCGCAGCCCGCTGAAGAACGCGGTGCAGGGGCGCGCATGATGCTGGATGACGGGCTTTTCGAGCGCTTTGGGCAGCCGGACTACAACCTGTCGCTGCACACGATCGCAACCCTGCCTGCGGGCAAGGTGGGTTTCGTGTCCGGGTGGATGATGGCCAATGTGGATATGGTGGACCTGACCCTGCACGGTATTGGCGGTCACGGTGCGTACCCGCACACGGCGAAGGATCCAGTGATGTTGGCCGCTGCGGTGATTATGGACCTGCAAACTCTCGTCTCGCGGGAGATTCATCCCACGGCGCCGGGTGTGGTCACCGTGGGCTCTATTCACGCGGGCACCAAGCACAACATCATTCCGGATCGGGCCGAGTTGCAGATTACCGTGCGTTCCTACTCGGACGAAGTCCGCGACACCCTGCTCTCCGGCATCGAGCGTATCGCCGTCAACCAGGCCAAAGCCCTGGGTTTTCCCGAAGACAAGATGCCCGAGGTCACGGTCCGCGAGGAATATACGCCGGCACTCTGGAACGATCCGGCTCTGGTGGAGCGGGGGGTCGCCGTGATGCGTGATGCCCTGGGGGCGGACGCTATTGTGGAAGTCCCGAAGGAGATGGGTGGTGAGGACTTTTCCCGCTTTGGGCGCACGGAGGCGCGTATACCCTCGTTCATGATTCGCCTGGGGACAGTGCCCGAGGCCCTTTTCGCGGCTGCGGAGCGCGGCGAATCAAGGTTGCCGTCGCTGCACTCGGCTTTCTTTGCCCCGGATCCCGCGCCGGCGCTGGAAACCGGGCGCCGAGCAATGACGGCGATGGCCTTGGATCTGCTCGCCAGACCCTGATATCGGGTCGTGAGCGCCGCGCCTATGTTTTCACAGGGCGTCCTGCCGCCGGCACCTCGTCGCTAAGGGCGACTGGGCTGCGTCCCGCTCGCCACTCGCGCAGGCGCGAGGGCATGGCGAGCATTGCCGGTGTGGCGATCAGCGTCAGGATAGTGGCGAAGGACAGGCCGAAGACAATGGCCTGGGAGAGGGGCCCCCAAAAGGTCGCCATCTGGCCGCTCGCCGAGATATTGCGATTGATGATATCCACGGACAAGCCGCAGGCCAGTGGCAACAGGCCGAACACCGTGGTTACCGTGGTGAGCATGACCGGACGCAAACGCTGAGCGGTTGCGCGC
>JBLIIW010000089.1:0-15462 GCA_047635315.1 Halieaceae bacterium
CAATAGGGAGCCATGGGAATAGCGTTTGTTAGCGTAGTTACACATCAATTCAAAAGCCCGTTGAGCCTGACCCAGCCAGCGCATGCAGTGGAAAATTCGCCCCGGCCCCAGGCGCTTCTGGGCAATCAGAAAGCCCTTGCCGCGCTCGCCGAGCAGGTTGCTGGCGGGCACGCGCACGTTGCTCAGGTCAATTTCACAGTGGCCACCCAGGGTCTCGCCCATGGTGCGCACAACACGTTTTATCGTGTATCCGGGCGCATCGGTGGGCACGATAATCGCGGAGAACTTGCTGTGTTTTTGCTGGTCCGGCTCGGTCTCGCAAAACACCGTGGTGAATGCCGCCTTGTTGGCCCCGGAGGTGAACCACTTGTGGCCATTGATTACCCATTCATCCCCATCCAGGACGGCTGTTGATTGCATCAACGTCGGGTCCGATCCGGCTACCTGGGGCTCGGTCAGGCCAACAGATGGGTAGATGGCGCCTTGCACCAGGGGTGCCAGCCATTGCTCACGCTGCGCCTCGTTTCCGTACATGTGCAGCATGACGGAGTCCTGCATGGAGACGGAGCCGACCGCAAACTGGCCAAAGTAAGAGCGGCCAATCACTTCGTTCAGAGACGCAAAATCCATCAGCCGCAGGCCACCACCGCCGATCTCCTGTGGGTGTCCCAACGCCCAGAGGCCGAGTTCACGCGCTCGTTCCTTCAGGGCCGCCATGGCCTGGTCCGCTCTCTCATCCTCGCCGAACAATACCGGCTCCTGCGGTATCAGCTCGTCGTTAATAAACGCCTGCATCCGTACTTTGAGAAGAGCTACGTCACTGTGCATTCCAGTATCAGTCATTGCTTGTATTCCTGTTGCACATAAAAGGTATTGCCGAATTCACTTCTGGAAATTCGCCGTATGTGAACCACGCTCAATCCGACGGCAGTAGATCGACCCCGACCAGGGCAATGGACTCCACGTCGAAAGACAGCGCCTTGCTATCGGCGCTGGAAGCATTGCCGACCAGCATGCGTTTCTTGACGCCTTGCAGGATTCCGCAGGCCCGAAATATCGAAAAGGCCAAATAGAACGGCCAGTTGTCCACACCCTCTCTATTGGTACGCTGGCAATACCGAGCCACATACGCCTCGTTGGAGGGAATACCGACCTCTTCTCTGGACTTACCCACCAGTCCGGTCGTGCCGCCGATTCCCGGGAACATCCACCCCATCACCTGCCCAGCCAGGTCGCCCATTGGGCTGCCCAAAGTGGACAGTTCCCAATCCAGTACGGCGATAATTCGCGGCTCAGTGGGGTGAAACATCACGTTGTCGAGGCGGTAGTCGCCATGCACCAGGTGGCTGCGGCCCTCCTCTGGCGGGATATTCCCGGGCAGCCATTCCATGAGCTTCTCCATAGCGGGAGAGTGTTCAGTCTTTGAGGCCCGATACTGCCGGCCCCAACGACTGATCTGCCGCTCGAAGTAATTGCCGGGCTTGCCGTAGCCCCCAAGACCCACCGCTTCTACCTTGACGTTGTGTATGACCGCCAGAACCCGATTCATCTCATCGTAAATCGCCACGCGCTCATCCCGCGACGAGATATCGGGCAGAGACGGATCCCAGAATACGCGACCATCCAGGTATTCCATCAGGTAGAAACTGGAGCCGATGATGCTGTCGTCCTCACACAGACAGTAGACACACGGCACAGGCACCTCGGTGTCTTGCAGGGCGCGGAGCACCCGGTACTCGCGGTCCACCGCATGAGCCGATGCAAGCAGTTCACCCGGCGGCTTGCGGCGCAACACGTAGTGCTTGCCCCCCGCTGTCAGCTTGAACGTGGGATTGGACTGGCCCCCAGCAAACTTTGCAGCAGTGCAGACACCGTCGAGGCCCTCGATATGCTCCTCGAGATACGGCTGCAGGTGCTCCATATCGAGCGTTTGAGTATCAGATGACACAGTCAATCCTCCGCTTCAGTTTACGATGCACATCAATCTACATTGGAAAACGCCCAGAGCAGTGCGCGCGGGCAATAGTGGACACCCTCGGCAGCATCAGGAATCGATTAATATAGAAATTCCGCAACAGTCCATAAGCCAAGATCTAAGCCTGTAACCCTGCGTGAAACCGCTCCCAAACTCCCCGACCCAACTCATTGTACTGTTTCATTCCCTCTATCATTTCGCCACGTGATTTCGCATCAATCATCTCAGCTGGAAGCAGCGGATCGGCATTGATTTTCTTGATGACAGATTCTCCCACCAGGAAAGTCTCTCGCACGGCATCATCGATATCCAGGCTATGCAGCTTGGCGCTGCTCTGTAGCATAATTTTAGTGAAATGATGATATGCAGATTCGATTTCTCCAACAGGCCAAAGCTGGTAAAGCGAGTCAACCTCAATGCCAGGGAATGCGTCACAATTCATAAATATGGCCTGCGACTCAAGCCCCATTGCGGTCAGCCTATCTCTTGTTTGCTGCAATGATTCCTTAAAATTCGCAGGCCGACACCACAACCCAGCGACGAGTGAAGCAAAGCCGTTCAGGCGAAGCGCTCTTTCTCTCGAACGTACAGCAGCTTGGTTTGTTCTCCCTAAATGCGCAGTGTGCGCGACGATCCACTGTCCTGACCATCTACCAATTTTCTCTTCTGCGTCTATCCAGCCACTGGCTGTTGTCGCCATCATTTCAGCGTTTGGGCCTATCGCATATTTCCCTCTTGTAACTGGTGAAATAAAACCCTTTTTAGAGAGTCGACCAACGGCGACCCGCGTTGCTGCGGGGTCTATATCAAATAGCTTCCCCCATTCGATTAGATACATAACATCAATTTCTCTAATTTCCGGAGAGCTCAGGAGAGACAGGATCAGATGTTTTGGTGTGATTCTAGCGCCAGTCATGGGAATTAATTTAGCATAGACCCTATAACACTCCATAGAACAATATAATAAATCGTGTTATAAATTAGGCTGATCCGAAAAATCCTGAAATCAGGGAACAAGTCTTTGCGGGGGTAGCCATGGCAGCCAATCGAAGCCTGAAGGAGAACAAAAGGCGCATTCCAGCCACGTTGTTATCAGACGCTGAAGTAATCGGGCGCATTCTTGATCATATAGATCATAAGACGACGGACCGGGGAACGGGTATCTGGCAAGAGCCGGTTGATAACTACATGTCCCAGGAACGTTTCGAGCTAGAGGTGAACCTGATACGTCAGCATTACACGGTCTATTGCCCATCCGCGTCTTTAACAGAATCCGGCTCTTATGTTGCGCGCGACGTCGGCGGTCTCCCTATGGTTGTCGTCAGGGGAGAGGATGGTCAGGTGCGAGCGTTCAAAAATGTCTGTCGCCACCGGGGAGTACAGGTAGCGGAAGAAGGCAGCGGCCAGGCGAAGTCATTCGTGTGTCCGTATCATGCCTGGACCTATGGTCTGGATGGATCGCTGCGAGCGGTTCCACATCAAGATGGATTCCCAAATCTTAAAAAATGTGAGCGCGGGCTGGTTCCGGTTAACTGCAGCGAGTCACAGGGTCTAATATTTGTTGGCTTGCAAAATGGCAATGCAATCTCTGACATGGACAAACTTTCAGATACACCCTCACTGATTCCAGAGGGGTACAAAATCCATGAAGAAACCCATATTGAACTGCCCGCCAATTGGAAGATTGTGCTGGAAAGTTTTCTCGAGGGTTACCATATCCGCTCTCTTCACACGCACTCCTTCTACCCACTGCAGTACGATAATCTCAACGTAGTTGAACAATTCGGGCCCCATAGTCGAGTGAGCTTCCCCTATCGTTCAGTTGAGGCTTTGCGTAGTCGACCTGCTTCGCATTGGACGGCGGATGCTCGACTGACCTACGTTTACCAGCTTTTTCCCAACGCCATCGTTGCCACGCATCCTGGTTTTAAAGCAGTCATAGTTTTTGAACCTCTGGCCGTCGATAAAACCAAGCAAATCAACTACATAGTTACTAACAGTGAACTTGGCGATGCGGAGCAAGTGTCGCGACTTAATAGCGCGATTGCGGTAGCTAACTCTGGCACTGACGAAGACAGAAGCATGGTGTTCTCTGGCCAGCGAGGGCTTGCTGCTCAGGCTAATGAGCATTTGGAATTCGGGTTGTTTGAAAGCGCAATTGTTCACTTTCATTCCACCTTAAGCCAGGCATTGACCTTAGCGGCAGATTAGAAAAATATGAGCAACAATCAGGCAGTTTTCGCTGGGGGTATGCGACCGATTATAAAAGGGATAGCCCAGGATACAGAGCGGCCCTTTCCCCAGAGTCTGCACTAGCGAGAACGAAGCACTATGAAAACAATATTTATTACCGGCGCCGCTCACGGCCTCGGTCTGGCTACTGCAAAACATTTTGCGAGCCAGGGCTGGTATGTGGGCCTGTACGACATCAATCGCGAAGCCCTGGAAAGCGTCCTGAGCTCCGGCGATTTCCCCAACGCCTGCGGCCTGTACTGTGACGTAACAAAGCGTGCTTCCATCGATGAGGCGTTGAAGCATTTTGCGCTCCATACGGACGGAAAGCTCCATGTATTGGTGAACAATGCCGGGGTACTGGCTTCAGGCAAGTTTGAGGAGATAGACCCCAGCTTCCACGAGCGGATCATTGACATCAACGTCAAGGGACTCACCCAGGTTGCCCACAGCGCTTTTTCGCTTTTACAGCAAACTCCCGGCGCAACGCTGGTCAACCTGTGCTCTGTTTCCAGCGTTTATGGCCTACCGTTGCTAGCCGTCTATAGCGCGTCGAAATTCTATGTAAACGGGCTCACCGAGGCCTTGAGCATCGAGTGGGCAGAGCACGATATTCGGGTGACATCCGTCAAACCGCCACTGGTTAATACGGCGATGGGGCATCAGGTCGACCCCAGGATTACCCAGAAACTGGCGATGGATATGGAACCGGAATACGTCGCGCAGGCGATCCAGACAGCCGTCGAAGGCAACCGCATAGGCTATGTGCTGGGTACTTCAGCACGACTGTGGGCTCTTTTGGACAAGTTCCTGCCCGAATCAGGGCGGCGAAGGCTGGTGCGTTACCTCACGAGCTACTGATTGATTCCCTTCTGAACGGCCTCCTCAGGACACAGCCGACCACGCGCCGTGTCGCTCTTGCCACCAGCAGCTCTCAGGGAACCCGCCGCACCCAGGCCGATGGCGGGCATACCGCTGTAAACTGCTTCGTACTCGCCGCTGCGTACCAGATAGGTTTCGTGCCAGATGCCTACATCGCCGCGGCTGCTGCCAATCCTTTGATTGAAGTCCGCCCAGGCAGGCATATGCGCATGTTCCTGATTGCGCGCATAGTCCTCAAGTGCCTCAAAGGATTTCCAATACTGCACGATCACCGAGCGCGCTGGCGAGTGCCACAGGCAACCCAATTCGGGATTGGCATCCAGTTCCTTGAGCATGCGCGGCATCGCCATGAATACCGGCAGCCATTTGTGCACCTTCCAAAACTTGTTGATTCGCATACCGATGAGGAACACGACGAAGTCGCCGTCCAACTCTGCCGTCATCCGTTGCCGATAGATTTTTGTCATAGGGACTTTCTCCGCACAGAAATGCCATCGGGCTCGGCCTGATGACACCCCTCCCCGCCGCGATTCCCCTATACTGCCATAGTCGTTGGGCTATGCTGATCAGGCTCGAAAAAAGATCTGGCGTGGCAACGGTGTTCGAAGGCGCGGTTCCCGTCGGAGACAAGCAGGCCAACTTCCGGGGAACGGATGCCGAACTGTTTCCCCACGTGCTTGGCGGGATCCATCCGTCCGCTGTTCTGCAAGTACACAAGGTGCTGCGAGCTGAGGACGGCGTTTTTCTATCCGCTAGCGGCGTGAGCACCGAATGACGGCTCGACGGCGCATTAAGGTGTGAGCGCTGGCTACTGCTGCCGCTACCCGAATTATGCTGAAGATCTGAAAATTGCCGGTGCTGTTAGGGCTTTTTCTACCGGCGATGGTAGCTGTTGTTTAGCTTGCCGCGACGGCCAACTGCTTTTGCAGGTAGGTTTCGCGCTCACGATTGAATTTCCCCGCCGTGCGCTCCATGTTTCGGACCGTTCGGTTAAACAAGGAATTCGATAAGCGCGGACATTCCAGATACGCTTTCCGGTCGCTCAGGTAGCCGACAACCTGGATGCGCGTGTCCTGCATTTGCTCGAAGCTGGCAGCTTGCCCATCCGGGATATGCGGGCGTGGCTGTAACTCCCCCAGATCACAAGCGGCGAGCGCCGTTCCGGACAGTAGGGTCGTCGCCAGTAGTACAGCGTTAAGTTTCATGCTCTTTCTCCTGATAAGAATACAAAGATTTACGAGGACTAACGTTACGTTACTTTATGTAACGAAAGAAGATCTAGTATCCCGTAGCATCGCCCTCGAAACAATCCTCTGACCGTGGTTTTGTCTAATAAACTCTTGATTTAAATACAATTTATTTACACCCTAAAGCGCCAAAATGGTGCCCCCGTGCACCAAAGCGAAGCATTTTACGTTACATTATGAAACATAAACTTCACAGCACCGGTAGTTATACCCCAACAAATCCACCGTGTGAGCCGCGCTCAGCGCCACGCCTCATTCACACAATTGCGCCACGGGTATCGCCCGGCGCTTTGATCGCTACAAGCTGACCAATGGCTACAATGTGGCAATCAACGAGCGACAATTCGGCGAAGGGGGCTATTACTGGCCTGGCTATAGGCGGAGAAAAGCTATTCCTCCCCAAAGAGACGCTCTATCCCCGAGACCATCTATAGGGAGCGCCTGGACCTGGGCATTAGGGGGGGGGGGAGGGTATGCATATCGAATTGCACCATGCCCTTGGGGAAACCGACGATCACACCTGGGCATGGATTCCCGCGACCAGGACGATTTGTGCGGGCGATTTTTTTATCTGGAATTTCCCGAATGCGGGCAACCCGCAGAAAGCACAGCGTTTTCCCCCGGAGCGGGCGCAGGCCTTGCGCAAGATGGCGAAAATGGGGGCAGAATATTTTCTACCGGCGCCTGGCCCTACCCTCTGCGGTTAACGCTACTCCCCTTTCGGGCGCACACGATGCGCCACGGGAACCCAGCTGATGAGGTATTCCTCGAAGTCGTCGTCGTGAACGCCCTCCTCCGACACGGTTCGACCGCGAACAGATATACCGGCACGGTGGACGCTGTCGGGGTCACCGCTGATCAGCGGATGCCAATCCGCAAGCGTATTGCCCTCGTCCAGCCGTCGGTAGGCACAGGTCTCTGGCAGCCAGCTCATATCACCAATATGCGAGCGATCCAGCACCACGCAGTCGGGAATCAGCTTCTGGCGCTGCAGGTAGTTTTTGCAGCGGCAGCTACGCGGGTCCAGAAGACGGCAGGCTACGGCGGTGTAGAGAATCTCGTCCGTATCCACGTCGTGCAGTTTGTGCAGGCAGCAGCGACCGCAGCCGTCACAGAGCGACTCCCACTGAGTCTGACTCATGTCGGCGAGCGCTGTTGTCTCCCAAAATACTTGATCGGCCATAGCGTTTGTTCACAAACCCCGGTAACTGCGACGCGCACGCGTCGGCTAATCCGCGATGCTACCCCTTAAGCGCTGTGGCGTGTGGAATTCAGCGCATGCCCTGAAGAAAGCGCAGGTGATTTCTATACTGATTCAGCACGTCGTGAGTGATCTGGTCCCGGGACCAGCCCATAACACAATAATCCTGTCCGCCCTGCGCCAGATGCACCTCGGCCCGGTAATAACGGTCAGCGCTGTCCGGCTGTTCATGCGGCTGCGCGTAATCGCGGCAGCGCACTTCATAGACGAAATCTGTTTCATCCCCACTTATCACCTCGAGGCGTACCCGCTGCCGCTCGCCCTCCTCCTCGAGCACCTTGGCCTGCACTTCGTGACGCTCAAGCTCCGCGGCAAAATTTTGCAGAGCTGGCATCACATCCTCAGCCAGGAACTTCCGCACTTGCCTGTGCTCCGGAAAACTGAGCAGACTGCTGAGACGCTCGCGCCAGTCGCCGGCACTGTTCAGTACGGGCGAAATACTCTGCGCATCGCGCTGCGCCGAATCGACGGCCAGCGCTCGCCAAAAGCCCCAAATCGCACCGAGTAGAGCTACCGAGAACGGCAGAGCGCTGGCAATAACTGCCGTCTGCAGGGAGTTCAGCCCCCCGGCCAGCAGCAATGCCGCGGCGATCGCGCCTATAACAGCCGCCCAGAAAATCCGCAGCAGCAGTGGCGTATCGTCACTGCCATGGGCCGAAAGCATGGTCAACACCAGCGCGCCGCTATCGGCCGAGGTGACAAAAAAGACCACAACCATCGCCAGGCTCACGCTGGCGAGCACCGTAGAAAAAGGCAGGTACTCAAGAAACTGGAACAGCGCCACGGCCTGATTATCTTTCACCGCCTGCCCGAGCTCCAACGCCCCTTCGTTGAGAATAAGATTAATGGCGCTGTTGCCAAAAACCCCCATCCACAGCAGCGTAAAACCGCAGGGCACCAGGATCGCCCCAAGGGTGAACTGCCGGATCGTTCGCCCACGCGAGATACGCGCGATGAACAGGCCCACGAAGGGAGACCAGCTAAGCCACCAGCCCCAGTAGAATATGGTCCAACCGCCGAGCCATTCGGTAGGCTCGTAGGCGTAAAGCGTAAAGGTCTTGCTGGCCAGCTCACTCATGTACACACCCATGCTCTCGAGGGTACCGCCGAGAATCAGGATGGTCGGCCCGGCGATAAGCACGCCGACCAGCAGCCCGATAGCGAGAAAGAGATTGAGCTCCGACAATCGCTTTATGCCGGCATTGAGGCCCATGGCTACGGAGATGCTGGCGAGGGCCATGGTGCCGACTATCAGCATCACCTGCACGCTCGCAGAAACGGGAACATCCAGTAAGTAAGCGAGCCCCGAATTGATCTGCAACACCCCAAGGCCGAGGCTGGTAGCAATTCCGCAGGCGGTACAGAACACCGCAAAGACATCGATGGCCGCCCCGGCGGGCCCGTAGATTCGTTCGCCAATAAGCGGATAGAAGGCGGAACGCATGGTCAGGGGTAGCCCATGCCTGAAGGAAAAATAGGCCAGCATCAGCGCAACGATCGCGTAAATTGCCCAAGCGTGCAGGCCCCAGTGGAAGTAGGTCAGGGACATCGCGTGGCGAGCGGCCTCTACATCGCCGCCTCCCCCCTGCGGTGGCTGCAAGAAATGCATCACGGGTTCGGCGACGCCGAAAAACATCAGGCCGATGCCCATACCGGCGGCGAACAGCATCGCAAACCAGCTCACAGAACTATACTCGGGCTCCGAATGATCGGGCCCCAACTTGATATCGCCAAAGCGCGACATGCTGAACAGCAGAATGCTGACCAGAACAATGGCGACTACCAGAACGTAGTACCAACTGGCGTAGCGAACGATAGCGTCCTGTAACTGCTGAAACAGCTTCTCACTGGCGGTTGGCGCCAGCACGGCCCCCAGCACCAGCAGCAATAACAGTGAAGTCGCCGGAATGAACACCGCTCGGTCGACCTTAAAACCGTCAGCACTGTCGTGCCGTCCCACGGATCGGGTCTCCTTATCGTTCATGCCTTTACTCACTCTTTACTACGAATGCAGCAGAGTAATCAGAATAGCGACAGTAGGCAAAGATAATTATAATGATTACGAATTATTTTTGGCCGTGAGATTCACGAAAAAATCGCTATTCATCGGCTTTAAGCGCTAAAAAACGATTTGCAGAGAAATTATGATACTTTTGATGTAAACTATTATTAATTCCGACATAAATTACTGTAATAGCTGTACCACTATCCCCAGCCCCCCGGAGACTGCATGTACCCCAGACATACGCTTCAACGCGCTATCCGCGCATCTATCATCGCCGCCGCAGGCGGCAGCACGATCCTCAGCGGCAGCGCTGCTGCCCAGATCGAGGAAGTTATCGTCACGGCCACCAAGCGCTCGGCGAGCACACAGGACATCCCCCTTGCCGTCCAGGCTCTGGGCGAGAACACCCTGAACGATATGGGCATCACCAATTTTGAGGACTACCTCGTGCAGCTGCCCGGCGTAACCGCCGGCGGCAGTGGCCCGGGCCAGAACACCATTTACATTCGCGGCGTCGCCTCCACCACCCCCAACCTGACGACTGCGGGCGTTGCCGGCCTGTCGCCCAATGTCGCCCTGTATCTGGACGAACAGCCCCTCGGGCAGCCCGGACGCAACCTCGATGTCTACGCCGCCGACATGAATCGCATAGAGGTGTTGGCGGGCCCCCAGGGCACGCTCTTCGGAGCGAGTTCCCAGGCCGGGACGGTGCGCCTGATCACCAACAAACCGGATTTCAGCGGCACCTACGGCCGCGTGAAATTGGGCAGCTCCTTTACCCGCGGCGGTGAAATGAGCAACAGCATCACCGGCGTCTTCAACACACCGGTGACGGAGAGCTTCGCCCTGCGCGGCGTCGTCTATGTAGACAGCCAGGGCGGTTATATCGACAACGTGCCCGGCACTGTTAACGCCAGCCAGAGTGGACGCTTTCGTCCCGAGGGTACCGTGCGCGCCAACGGCGTCCCGGTCAGCGCGCAGCGCGCCGGTTTCCAGGCTGGCTCCGATCTATCGGCTGTCGATTTCATCGATGCCGATAACAGCGCGCGCACGGAAGATGACTTCAACGATACGGTGTACCGCGGTTTCCGCCTGTCCGGCATCTATACGATCAATGCCGACTGGGACCTGCAGCTTTCACACATGCGCCAGCAGCTGGACTCGGACGGCGTATTCTTCTCTGACCCGGATCTGGGCGACTACGAGATCACGCGCTTCCAGAACGACAGCCTGGACGACGAATTTAACAATACCGCCTGGACACTGCAGGGGCGCCTCGGGGCTCTGGAAATGCTGTATAGCGGCGCATTCACCGATCGCCAGACCGATCAGCTGGTTGACTATTCCGACTATCTTTTTGTCGGGCAGTACCTGCCCTACTATATCTGTGACAGCTCCGTCTCCTACCCCGGAGACGCCGCGCCCAGCGGCACCTGTCAGGCACCGGAACTGTTCGTCAACAGCAGCACCGGAACGGAGGTCATGACGCACGAATTCCGTATCAACACACCGGAAGATCGGCGCCTCAGAGCCACGGTGGGCGCTTTCTACAGTGACCTGACCCTGACCGAGCGCAACGACTTCACCTATCCGGGTTCTACGCAGGTAGACGGCTACGGTGTACAAACCGGTTTTTCGCCGAACTTTCCTTTTACCACCGGATACATCTCCGATCCCGGTCCGTTCCCGGACGGCGTGATATTCCGCAACGACGTACGACGCACCGATGAGCAGATGGGTTTCTTTGGCGAAGCCACCTTCGATCTGACCGATACTCTGGCAGTGACCGCTGGCGCGCGTTGGTACGACATAGAAGTTGGCCTCGAAGGCAGCGCCAACGCCTCCTTCTGCAACCTCTTCCAGCCTGACTCCAACTCCTTCGGTACCGACATATCCGATCTCTACAATGGTGATGGGCAGATAACGTTCCGCGGTACCTGTGACCCCGGCGCACAGCTGACCTACACCCAGGACAATATCGATGAGGCACCGGCGCAGGTAGCTTCAGCCCTGCTCAACGCACCCACATCAGCACAGACTGATGGGGTCATTGGCAAGGTGAGCCTCTCCTGGACCCCGAACAGCGACCAGCTGTGGTTCGTCACCATCTCAGAGGGCTTTAGACCCGGCCTCCTGAACCGCCCCGGCGGTGCAGCGGGACCGAATGGCTACCAAGTACCTTTTGCCCTGGATACGGACGACGTGACCAACTACGAGCTCGGCTGGAAGCTCGACCTTATGGACCAGTCCTTGCGCTTCAACGGCAGCCTGTTTTTCGTGGATATTGAACAGCTGCAGACAACGATATTCGATCCCAGCATCGTCAATCTTTTCTTCTCTGATAACGCGGCGAATGCCGAAGTGCGCGGCATGGAAGGCACCGTCGACTGGGCGCCCAGCACACTACCCGGGCTGATCGTCACCGGTTCGTTCTCGCTGCTCGACACAGAAATCACCGAGGTACTCACCCCCACCGATGATGTTCGTAAGGGTGACAGCCTGGCCTTTGCACCGGAAGTACAGGCCACACTGCGAGCGCGCTATACCTGGGAGCTCGACAACGGGCTGCGCGCCCACGTCATGCCGCACCTGAGTTACTCGGATGAGGCTTTCAGCGACATCATCACCATCAACCGACAGGTCCTGGATTCGTGGCTGATGCTGGGTTTCAGCGCCGGCGTTTCCAGTTCGCAGTGGAGCGCAGAACTGTTCGTCGACAACCTGACAGACGAGGCGGCACAGCTATCCAGCAACTTTGTCTACGATCAAACCCGTGTCAGTCTGGCCCGGCCCCTGACTGGAGGCCTGCGCTTCACCTACAACTTTGAGTGATGCCGACGACGGTACCGGCCAACAGCCAAGCTCGCGCCCGGCTTACCGGGATCAGGTTCAGCTGGCTATGCGTGAGGGCGATTTTCAGGGCGCCCACGATTCGCTCAGGCCGGTACTGGCCCTAAGCCCCGAGGATAGTGAAGCCTGCTATCTCATCGCCGTGTGCCTTCGCTATCTGCGCCGTTTCCCCGAGGCGCAGGACGCGCTGACGCGATTGCTCGCCAGAGAACCTGATAATGGCCGCGCTCTACAGGAACTCGCGCATCTTGCGCGGGATCAGGAGCAACGCGATACGGCCATTCATTTCTACGGTCAGGCGCTGCGCACCAACCCGGCGCTCATTGCAAGCTACCGTCATCGGCTGGCGCTGCTCAAGCAGGCTGGACGCCATAGGGAAGCCGCTGCCACCGCCGCACAGCTAGCCCGTGTAGAAGCATTGCCAAAAGCACTAATTGCGGTGACCGACCTGCTCGCGCAGGGGCGAATACTCAAGGCCGAGTCACTGTGCCGTCAGTTTCTGCGCAGCACACCGCATCACCCGGAAGCGATGCGCTTGCTCGCAGACATCGGCGTGCGTCTGGGCGCCCTGGAAGAAGCCCACTTCCTCCTCGAGAGTGCCTGCGAACTGGAGCCCGAGAATACGCAACTGCGCATCGAATTCATCCGGGTGCTCAGCAAGCGGCAACGCTTCGATGAGTCGCTGGCACAGGCTCAGCAACTGGCTGCCACTGCACCGGACAACCTGCAATACCGCTCGCTGCGGGCAATTGAAGACTTGCAGAGTGGCAACTACGACGCGGCGATCCAGGCTTTTGATTCCATCATCGCCGCGCTGCCGGGAGATCCGGCGACGCTGACCTCCAGAGGGCACGCCCTGAAGACCTGCGGACGCTCCGGGGAAGCGATTAGCTCCTACGAGGAAGCGGCGGAGCAGGCGCAGCATGGTGAGGCCTGGTACGCCCTCGCCAACCTGAAGACCTATCGCTTCGACGAGCGGCAGATCGCGCGAATGCAGAGCCTCCAGGAGCTACCCCAGGCCAGCCTCATGGAGCGGGTCTATCTGTCTTTCGCTCTGGGCAAGGCCTGTGAAGACAGCGACGACCACCAGAACGCCTTTGCTCACTATGCGCGGGGCAACGCGCTGAAGCGCAGCCAGCTACGCTACCGCAGCGAGCAATTCACCAGCGAAGTGGACCTGCAGTGCCAGCAGGTGCATAGTGCGCTGCTTGAGCAGCATGCAGGCGGCGGTTGCCGCGCTAAAGATCCTATTTTTATAGTGGGTATGCCGCGCGCGGGAAGCACCCTTTTGGAACAGATTCTCGCCACGCACAGCCAGATACAGGGCACCCGGGAGTTGCCCAATATTCTCTCCCTCGCCCAACGTCTGCGCCGCAAACGTACCAGCACCGGGGAGGTTCCGGGTTATCCGGCTATTCTTCAGCACCTCGATGCCGCGGCGTTGAGGGAATTGGGCGAAGAGTATCTTGAACAGACCCGGATGCATCGCGACAGCACGCCTTTGTTCATCGACAAGATGCCGAATAACTTTCGGCACATCGGCCTGATTCATCTCATCCTTCCGAATGCCCGTATAATCGATGCGCGCCGGGAACCCATGGCTTGCTGCTTCAGCAATTTCCAGCAGCTGTTTGCCGAGGGCCAGGAATTCAGCTATGACCTCGGGGATGTGGGCCACTACTACCGCGACTACCTGCGGCTGATGAACCACTGGGACCAAGTATTGCCCGACCGTGTATTTCGACTGGAGCACGAGACACTTCTGGACGACTTCGAAGGTGAGTTGCGCCGCCTCATGGACTACCTCAAGCTGCCTTTTGAAGAGCAGTGCCTGCGCTACTACGAGAGCGATCGCGCGGTACGCACACCCTCCTCAGAGCAGGTACGCATGCCCCTTTTTCGCGATGCAGTGGACAAATGGCACGATTATGAGGCCTGGCTCGGCCCCCTTAAAAATACGCTGGGCGATGCCTTTCGCACGCCGCCCCCCCGGAGTAACTAGCATGACCGAACTAGGTGACGATGTACTGGTCGCCCTGCGACGAATTCTTCGCGCAACCAGTATGCACTCGCGCAAACTGCGGCGCTCCGTGGGCCTATCTTCGCCGCAGTTGCTGGTACTGCAAACTGCCGAAGAGCAGGAGCGCCCCACCGCAACGCAAATCGCCCATGCCGTGAGCCTGAGTCAGGCGACGATCACCACCATACTGACCGAGCTGGAAAAGCGCGGTCTGCTGCTCCGTGAACGCAGCGAAACCGATCGCCGGCGAATACACGTTTTGCTGACCAGTGAAGGCCGAGACGTATTGCTCGCGGCCCCCAAACCCCTGCAGGACAACTTCGCTGCTCGCTTTGCCGCTGTCCCGAGCTGGGAGCAGCACCAGATGCTGTCGGTACTGCAGCGCGTGGCAGTGATGATGGATGCGGAGAAACTGGACGCGGCGCCACTGCTGAGCGAGGACGTGAACCTCAAGTGAATGTTCGCGCGGCTTAGCCAGCGCCAGAGCAAATCCACAGATCCGCGTACGAATCGCCGGCCTCAGCGCGCCATGCGTCGCTATCAACTGATAACCGTGTCACAACCTGAACCCCTCCGAGTTGTCCCGCCAACCCCAAGCGACTAGCTTCAAGGGCTGGACATTTTGCCAAGCGCAGGGGAACAGGAGATAACCATGGCCGCAATTGACCCCGCCGAGAAATCCTACTGGTTTCCGGTTTCCAACCACTCGCTCACCGTGCATGAGGAAGACAATGAGCTGATCCTTGTGGATGGTTCGGGCCGCAAAATCCATCAAATGAGCGAAGGCGCAGCCCTTATCTTCAAGCTCTGTGATGGCCGCCACTCGCACTCGAGTATGACCCACGCTCTCCAGGACACCTACGCCGTTGATAAGCTCACAGCAGAGGGCGACGTGGCGCGAGTGCTGGCGGAGTTTCAGTACAAGAATCTGGTTGACTAGCAGCGACTTCGCCCCCCGCGGCAGAGCTTAGCCCACCGGGCTGAAGCGCC
>JBLIIW010000090.1:0-15417 GCA_047635315.1 Halieaceae bacterium
GTCGGCGGGCACATCGCCACCTATGCCTCGGCTGCAACAATGCTTGAGGTCGGCTTCCAGCATTGTTTTCGCAGTCGTTCCGAGAGTTACGGCGGCGATATCGTTATGCCTCAGCCACACGCGGCGCCAGGCGTGTATGCGCGTGCCTATCTTGAGGGGCGCCTGAGTGAAGCACAGCTGAAAAACTTTCGCCGCGAACTCAAGATCGAAGGTGGCCTGAGCTCCTACCCGCATCCGCGCTCCATGCCCGAATTCTGGCAGGTGCCCAACGCCTCTATGGGCTTGTCGACTCCCGCGGCGATCTATCAGGCTCGCTTCTCCAAGTATCTGGAGAACCGTGGCCTGAAGCCTGCGAACGGTGGCAAGATCTGGTGCTACATCGGTGACGGGGAATCTGACGAGCCTGAAGTTCTGGGCACGGTGACCGTGGCTGCTCGCGAGCGCCTCGACAATCTGGTTCTGGTGGTCAACTGCAATCTGCAACGGCTCGATGGTCCAGTGCGTGGTAATGGCAAAATTATCCAGGAACTCGAGCGAAGTTTCAGGGGCGCGGACTGGAATGTCATCAAGGTTATCTGGGGCAGTGGTTGGGACGTGCTGCTTGGCCAGGACGATCGTGGCATTCTCCGTCATCGTATGGAAGAGTGCGTGGATGGAGACTACCAACGCTACTCCATCATGCCCGGCGACGCGCAGCGCGAACACTGGGTGCAAGGTGACCCGGAGCTCGAACAGATGATGAATTCGCTCACGGATCAGGAATTGCGCCAGATCAAGCGCGGCGGCCAGGACCCGAAAAAGATTTTTGCTGCCTATAAGCGGGCCATGACGCCCTCGGGTAAGCCCACGGTCATCCTGATTAAGACGGTCAAGGGTGACGCGCTGGGCGAATCGGCGCAGGGGCGCAATACCGCCCATCAAAAGAAGAACCTTGATGCCCGGGAGCGCCTCGCCCTGGCCCGTGACTACGGTATCCCTTTGAGTGAAGACGAGATTTACCGGGCCGCTTTTTATCGCCCGGCCGAGGACAGCGAGGAAATGCAGTATTTGCAGTCTCAGCGCACGAAGCTTGGTGGTTTCCTGCCGCAGCGAATAGTGTCCTGCCGCCCCATAAAGGCGCCGGCGCTGTCGAGTTTCGAGTCGTTGTTGCAAGGCTCCGGCGATCGCGAGATCTCCACGACCATGGCCGTTGTCCGCCTGCTTGGGCAACTGTTGCGAGACGAAAATATTGGCAAGCTTGTGGTACCCATCGTCCCGGATGAAGCGCGTACTTTTGGTATGGATGGTCTGTTTAGCTCAGCCGGTATTTATTCTTCGGAGGGACAGAAATACACGCCGGTGGATGCTAGCAGTTTGCTCTCTTATCGCGAGGCGACCGACGGGCAGATTCTTCAGGAAGGGATCTGTGAGGCCGGCGCCATTGCATCCTTTCAGGCAGCAGGGACCGCCTACGCGGTACACGGTGTGCCGACAATTCCCTTCTATATTTTCTACTCGATGTTTGGATTCCAGCGCGTTGGCGACATGATCTGGTCCTGCGCTGACCAGATGTGTAGGGGCTTTCTGCTGGGGGGAACTGCAGGGCGCACGACCCTCAACGGAGAGGGGCTGCAGCATCAAGATGGTCACTCTCATGTACTCGCCTCCACCGTGCCAAATTTAAAGAGCTACGACCCGGCGTTTGGCTTTGAGCTGGCGGTGATTGTGCGCGACGGCATACACCGTATGTACGAGAAGCAGGAAAATATCTTCTACTACATCACTGTCTATAACGAGAACTATCCCATGCCGGCGCTGCCGACGGAGGATGCGGTAGAAGAGGGGATTTTACGCGGAGCGTATTGCTGGAGGCGCAGCGAGTCCGAGGGCGAGCCCGTGCACCTGCTGGCTAGCGGATCGATTATGCAGCGGGCGATCGCGGCAGCCGCGCTGTTGGAAGCGCGTGGCTGCGCTGTGCATCTTTGGAGTGTTACCAGCTTCACCGAGCTTTCCCGGGATGCGGATTCCTGTGAGCGTCACAATCGGCTGCATCCTCTGGTGGAGCCGCGCGTTCCGTATGTGCAGGAGTTATTTTCCGCAGAGCGGGGCCCGGTGGTGGCGGTCACGGACTACATGAAAGCCCTCCCAAACAGTATTTCTCGTTGGATGCCGGAGTCTTACACGACCTTGGGTACGGACGGATTTGGTCTAAGCGAGTCGCGCGAAGACCTGCGCGATCACTTCGAGATTTCCGAGCATCATATTGCGCAGGCAGCGATCTGCGAGCTACATCGCCAGGGGGCGATCGGCGATGCGGAGCTTCGTCAGCTGATTAGCGGGCTGGGTATCAACGCGGAAAAAGCCGACCCGATGGCGCGCTGAAGTACTTTTCACCAGGGGATGATATGTCCATCAAAGCGTCTGAGTTGCCCGCCTGTTGCGGGCGTGAGCTCGGCGATAATGGCGCGCAGGGCTTCAACCGCAGACTTCGGTGTTGCCATTTCCAGCGCGCCTTCTCGAAGCAGCTTAACAACCACGTCCATGCCATAGGGCGCTGGCGCTCCCTCGGCCACTTCTGCAAAACCCTGCGTGTCCACAACACCGGGCTCCAGCAGACCTACGGCAACACCCTCCTGCGACAGATTCAGGTGCAGGCCACGAACCATGGAATGCAGCGCGGCTTTGGCCGGGCAGTATCCAAAGAGTTTTACCGGCGGCTGTAATGAACCTGTGGATCCCGCTGTCGATCCCATAAACACCAGTTTCCTCTGACGGCTTGCGCGCACATTGTCGATGAGTGCCTGGGCCATGCGAAAGGGACCAATGGCGTTGACCTCAAAGCTTGCGGCGAAGAGATCCGGGTCACCACTTTCAAAACTCTGCTGGTCCAGATGAATCATGTGAGACGCGTTGGAAAGCAAAACATCAACCGGCTGACCCGCCAGCGCCGCCGCCAAAGATCGAACGCTCTCTGTGCTGGAAACATCGAGCGCATGAACCTGCAGTTCCGGAAGAGAAGAGGCGAGGGCGTTTAACTCCGCAGCGCTAGCGGGGTTGCGTGCGGTGGCGTGCACTCGCCAGCCCGCTTCGGCGTACTGTCTGGCAAACTCCAGACCCATACCGCGGTTAGCTCCGGTTATCACGATGCTGCTCAGGTCTTCAGGCATTGGCTGGGCTCTCGGTTGCTGGTGGTCAATTGCTATTGTTGATCGCGTCGATGATGATCGAGGCGCAACCCTAATTTATGAAGCACGAGAAGACAAATGGATATTCAAGCAGCGCTCGCCTATAGCGCAGAAACACCCTTTGAGCTGCACATGGTGCGGCTGGATGAACCTCGCCCCGATGAGGTGCTGGTTCGAATCCGCGGAGTGGGGATCTGCCACACCGACCTGGCGCTTAAATCGGGCCTGGCGCCGTTTCCGTTTCCCGCGGTCCTGGGCCACGAGGGCGCCGGTGTCGTGGCGGCCATTGGTAGCGAGGTCAAAGGAATTGAGGTGGGCGATCACGTGGTCATGTCCTTCCTGTCTTGTGGCAACTGCACATCCTGTGGCAAGCAGGAGCCTGCTTACTGCGAGGAGCTGATGGCGCTCAATTACTCGGGGGCTCGCCCGGACGGCTCTGCCACCTTGCACCACGGGGATACTCCCTTGGGGTCGCACTTCTTCTGCCAGTCTTCGTTTGCCACCTACGCTCTGGCTCGCGCGCCTAACCTTGTCAAAGTGCCGAAGGATCTGCCGCTGGAGTTACTGGGGCCTCTTGGTTGCGGCATTCAGACGGGTGCGGGGGCTGTTATGCGCTCGCTGGATCTTCAGGCCGGGTCGACCCTGGTGATTGCCGGGGCTGGTGCCGTTGGCCTGAGTGCGGTGATGGCTGCGCACATGCGCAAATGCCGCAGGATAATCGTCATCGAGCCGCAGGCCAGCCGTCGGGCCCTGGCTCTGGAACTCGGTGCCTCGGACGCCCTGGACCCGGCCGGCGACGATTTGCTCAGGGATATTCTTGCGCTGGAGCCGCGCGGCGTTTGCGCAGCGCTGGATACCAGTGGTAACGAGAAGGCGCTGCAGACCTTAGTGTCGAGTCTGGCAACGAAGGGTGTTCTGGGGCTACTTGGCTCGGCTGCACACGACACAAGGTTACCCGGAGACGTTAATGGGCTGTTATCCAGAGGGCAGTCCATTCGCGGTATTATTGAGGGTGATAGTGACCCCAAAGTGTTTATCCCAGAGTTACTGGAGCATTACCGGGCCGGCAGATTTCCCTTTACCCGCATGATGACAACATACCCCTTTGGCGAGATTAACCGCGCGGTAGAGGAGCATGAGTCCGGGCTCAACGTGAAGGCCATTTTGACCATGGACTAACAGAGTCGTGCCATGGTTGGGAGCATGCCTCAGGCCTTGGTATCGCCATCCAGCTGTTGCTCACGCCAGCGCAGTAGCGACATGATACGCCGGTCGCGTTCGACCTGACGCTCAGCGATGTCAGCGACCGGTATGCGCTCCGACAGCTGCCCGTGAATATCCGCGATGAGATCGTCATCCCAGGGGTAGTCGGGCCGCGCGTCGCGACCGACAGTCCGCATCATGTCGCCGAGCTGATCCACGAAGCCCTGAAAGCCTTCGGACGCGTTCAGGTGCGCGACCTGTAACGGTCCCATGAGTATCCAGCGCAGCGCCAATCCGTGTGTTAACACGGCATCGATATCCTCGGCGTCACAGTAACCCTCGCCAACAAGGTGCAGCGCTTCGCCGACCAGTGTGTACTGCAGCCGATTCAGTAAAAAGCCCGGAATTTCTTTCTTCAGGAGAATGGGGCGCTGACCCACCTCGATCATCAATGCTCTTACCGTGTCAACGGTGTGTGCCGATGTCCATGGCGCTGGGCAGAGTTCCACCAGCGGTATCAGCGAGGGCGGGTTTACCGGGTGCGCGACAATACAGCGCTCTCTTGCAGAAACATGTTCGAGGAATGCCGATCCCGGAATGGCCGATGTTGAGCTGCCAAAGGTCGCCGTTTTTGGAGCCGCGGCGCAGAGTTCAGCAAAGACCCGCTGCTTAATCTCTACGTCTTCGCGGACACTCTCCTGCACATGGCTAGTGCCTTCAACCGCAGCCTCAAGCGAGCGCGTATTATTGATGCGCGCGAAGACTTGAGAAGCTGAATCTATAAGCCCCGCCGCTTCGAGGTCGTCCAGGTTGCGCTGGACCAGCAGCATAGCTGCATCCGCGGCGCCGTCCTTGGCGTCGTAGAGGGCAACATCGAAGCCTGCTCGTGCAAAAACAATCGACCATGCCCGACCGACAGTGCCAACGCCGATGCATGCAATCCGTTTAGCCATGTGCTCTGCGCCGCTTATTTTGATGTGCTTGCGCCGGGTGCATCTGCACCAGCCCAGCGTCGTTCGAACTCCCACACTTCCTCAAAGCCTATAAGACTGCAAAACTCCTGGAAGTTAAACAGTTCGAGGCCATCGACCTGAGAGGTCCCCTGATCCTTTAGCGCGCGCAGGGAATGTTCAATGGCGGCGCTGGCCGCCAGCGCGGTTGTAGCTGGAAAAATAGCCAGTTTGTAGCCAATATCAATGAGCTGGTTTTTGTTGCGAATAGGCGTGTTGCCGCCATCCGACATATTCGCCATCAGCGGTCGATCAATGCGCTTACAGGCATCGCGCATTTCCTCTTCGCTCTCCAGTGACTCCACAAATACGACGTCTGCTCCCGCTGCGGCGTAGGCCTGGCCGCGAGCGACCGCCGCCTCGAAACCCTCGGCCTGACGGGCGTCTGTGCGCGCAATAATCAGCGTGTTAAGCGGGTCCCGGCGTGCCGCGCAGGCCACCTGGATCTTTGCGACCATAGTCTCTGTTGGCACTACCCGGCGTCCCGGCGTGTGCCCGCACTTTTTGGGAAATTCCTGATCCTCAATTTGAATGCCGGTTGCGCCTGCCTCTTCGTAACCGCGTACCGTATGGTGCACATTGAGGAGTCCGCCGTAGCCGGTATCCGCATCCGCTATGACAGCGGCGTCCACCGTGCGCGCCAGCGTCGCGACTCGGTCGACCATCTGTGAGTAAGTGGCAATACCGGCATCGGGTAGGCCGTAGGCGGATGCCGTCAGCCAATAGCCCGTCGCGTACACCACATCAAAGCCCACTTTGTTGGCGAGTACCCCCGCCATCATGTCGTGCAAGCCAGGTGCCAGGATGAACTCACCATTGGCGAGTTTGTTTCTCAGTGTTGGGTCGCTCACTCTGTGTTCTCCAGTTCGTGCAAATAGCGGGTGACTTCTGCTTCTTCAAGCACATCACCATACTTGGCGTTCATATCGAAGAGATTCGCTGCATGGGGATCCGGGTGCCGGTCACCACAGGCGTCGGCTACCACAATGGGGATGAAGCCGCTTTGGCAGCTGTCCAGGCAGGTCGCGCGTATACAGCCACTGGTGGTTACGCCGGTGATGATCAGCGTGTCTATTCCAAGAGTCGTCAGCATCGGCGCCAGACTCGTGCCAAAAAACGCGCTGGCGTACTGCTTGGTGATGATGATTTCGTCGTCCCTGGGTGTCAGGCCTTCGGCCCACGCGCCCATGGGGCTGCCTTTGAGGAAGTTGTGCAGCGGCATCGCTTTCTGGAAGAAGCGCCCACCCATCAGGCCGGCTTTATCGAACTCGACGTTGGTGTAAATAACCGGGATTCCAGCTGTCCGCGCGGCGTCGCGAACGCGCAGCGCCGAATCGAGTTCAGGCTGAACATCAGCGTAGAGCTCGCAATCGGGGTCAAAGTAAGCGCGAACAAAATCGACCAGAATCAGCGCCGGTCGTTTGCCGAAACCAATACGATTGTCGTAAGCCCGTTTGTAGTTTGCCAGCAGATCGTCGGAGCTTGCGTCGGTCATTGATTCCTTACCTCAGATGTTGGTGTCTTTGTGTGCTTTGTTGTCGTCTTCGAGCGGCCGGAACAACCAGGGTGCCTCAGCGCGGCGCTGGCTTTCAAAGGCGCGAATATCGCCGCTGTCCTGCTCCAGAACCATATCGATTTCATCCCAACCATTAAGCAGCGCGTTGCGACGGAAGCTCGGCACCTCGAAGCTGATCGCCTCACTGCCATCGACGCGAATTTGCAGTGCCTCGAGATCGACACTGATTGATACGCCCTCCGCTGCGGCGTTGCGAATCGTGGTCCACTGCTGGTGGTCTTCCAGGGCGATGGGCAGCAGCCCATTTTTGAAGCAGTTGCTGTAGAAGATCTCCCCAAAACTCGGGGCGATGATACAGCGCAGGCCCAGGTCGGCGAGGGTCCACACAGCATGCTCGCGACTGGAGCCGCAGCCGAAGTTCGGGCCCGCAACCAGGATCATTCGGTCTCGACTCATCAATGATGGTGCCGGAAATTCTGGATTTTCCATGCCGTCGCGGGTCTTGCGCCAGTCGTGGAATGCGTGCTGACCGATCCCATCGCGATCAATCACTAGTAGAAAGCGCGCTGGATACACGACATCTGTGTCGATATTCGCGTCTTCGATTAGATGTGCGACAGAGTTGATTTGACGGAGCTGTTCAAGAGGCATGAGGTGGGACTCCGGCTGCGTTGCTAATGTCCCGCACGTCGCTGAGATGGCCCGCCAAAGCCGCCGCGGCCGCCATCACAGGACTCATAAGATGCGTGCGGCCGCCGGGTCCCTGGCGGCCCTGGAAATTGCGATTGCTGGTGGAGGCACAGCGTTCTCCAACCGCAAGCCGGTCTGTGTTCATACCGACACAAAGCGAGCAGCCCGCTTCGCGCCACTCGAATCCGGCTGCTTCGAAGATGCGGTCCAGACCTTCTGCCTCGGCCTGCAGTTTCACCAGTCCCGAGCCGGGAACAACCAGGGCCTGCACGCCGGCCGCGACGCGACCGCCGGCAGCGATTGCTGCAGCAGCCCGCAGATCCTCGATGCGCCCATTGGTACAGGAGCCGATAAAGACCTTGTCGATAGCGATATCGCTCAGGCGCATGCCGGGCTCAAGGTCCATATAGGCCAGCGTGGCGCGCAGGCTTTGAGCGCGCTCCGCATCGTCCAGGTCCGCGGGGTCGGGTATCACCGCGCCAATGGCGGCGGTCTGCTCGGGGCTGGTGCCCCAGGACACCTGCGGCTGCAGCGTATCGATATTGAAGTGCTCTTCACGGTCGAACAGCGCATCCTCATCGCTGCGCAGGGTGCGCCAGAGCGTCACGGCCTTTTCCCAGTCGTCGCCCGCCGGCGCGTAGCGCCGACCTTTGAGGTAGGCAAAGGTAGTTTCATCCGGGGCAATCATGCCTACGCGCGCTCCGGCCTCAATAGCCATGTTGCACAGCGTCATGCGGGCTTCCATGCTTAGCTTTTCAATGACCGGGCCAGCAAACTCAAGGGCGCAGCCACTCGCGCCAGAGGTTCCTACACGAGCGATGAGCGCAAGGATAAGGTCTTTGGTGCCAACGCCCGGTGCAAATTCACCTTCCACCCAGACGCGCATATTTTTGGACCTGCTCTGGCGCAGGCACTGTGTTGCCAGCACCGCGCCGCACTCGCTGGAGCCTATGCCGAATGCCAGAGCTCCGAAGGCGCCGTGGGTGCAGGTGTGGCTGTCTCCACAGACCAGGGTTATGCCGGGCTCGGTGAAGCCGCTCTCGGGACCTATGACGTGCACGATTCCCTGTCTTGCGTCGGTAAAAGGCACATAGTTGAGCTCAAAATACGCCGCATTTTCTTCCAGCCGGGAAATCTGCCTGCGCGCTTGCGGGTCAGTGATGGGCTTGCTTCGGTCAGTCGTTGGAACCGCGTGGTCGGCTACGCAGAGATGGGCGTCGCGCCTCCACACTGTGCGCTGTGCCGCCGCGAGCTGCGCGAAGGCCTGTGGGCTGCTGACCTCCTGCACGAGGTGGCGGTCTACGTAGAGCAGGGTCGTGCCATCATCGTAGCTTTTGACGCTGTGCGCGTCCCAGACCTTGTCGTAGAGGGTTTTTCCGGACATTGATGTGCCTGCTCTGGTTGGGGGAGCGTCTGGGGCAAGCGGGGAATCGCCATGGGCAACTCTGCGCGCGCCCTGCTTATTGACAACGATAATATCATGCACCATGATGCATACGTATGCAATCCCGCCTCGTGAATAGTGTGGGATAAGCGATTAAAGCAGCGGTTTTAGAGGATAGAGGCGGTATGGCGATCAGGCAGATAAAGGCGGGAATGAGCGTTGAGCAGGCGGCGGTTGACCAGCAAAAGGTCAGCGCTACTGTGCAAACACTGATTGCTGACATTCGCAAACGCGGCGATGCAGCCGTGCGCGAATACTCGGAAAAATTTGACGGCTGGGCGCCCGACAGTTTCAGTCTGAGCAAAGCGCAGATCGAACAGTGCGTCGACAGCCTGCCGCGGCAGGCTATAGAGGACATCACTTTCGCGCAGACGCAGATTCGTGCCTTCGCGCTTGAGCAGCGCGCCGCCCTGAAGGACGTCGAAGTTGAAACGCTTCCAGGCGTTATACTCGGGCACAAGAATACCCCCGTAAACAGTGTCGGCTGTTATGTGCCCGGCGGCAAATACCCGATGGTTGCCTCCGCGCACATGAGCGTCCTCACGGCGCGCGCCGCTGGTGTGAAGCGTGTTGTCGCGACAGCGCCGGCTTTCAGGGGCCAGCCAAATGCAGCCATTGTTACTGCAATGCACATGGCCGGCGCCGACGAAATACTGACTCTGGGAGGCGTGCAGGCTATTGCCGCCATGGCCCTGGGCACCCAGACCATCGCGCCCACGGATATGATTGTTGGACCCGGGAATGCTTTTGTCGCCGAGGCGAAGCGTCAGTTATTCGGAGAGGTTGGCATCGACCTGTTGGCGGGCCCCACCGAGACCCTCATTATTGCCGATCACAGTTGCGATGCTGAATTAGCGGCCACGGACCTCTTGGGCCAGGCGGAACACGGCCCCAACTCGCCAGCCATTCTTCTAACCACGAGCGCGGCCCTGGCCGAGGGTATTCAGGCGGAGATTGACCGCCAACTGCTGACCCTCGAAACGGCAGATGTCGCCGGTCAGGCATGGCGCGACTATGGCCAGGTTATTCTTTGCGATGATGTGGACGAAATGGTTCAGGAGGCGGATCGTCTGGCCTTTGAGCACGTTCAGGTGATGACCGAGGACCCCGACTATTTCCTCAACAATATGACCAACTACGGAGCGCTGTTCCTCGGGCAGAGAACCAACGTGGCCTATGGCGATAAGGTGATAGGCACCAATCACACGCTGCCGACCCGTCGCGCCGCGCGTTACACCGGTGGTCTCTGGGTCGGGAAGTTTATGAAGACTTGCACGTATCAGCGCGTGCTGACTGATGAAGCGAGTGCCCTGGTGGGTGAGTACTGCTCGCGGCTGTGTGCTCTTGAGGGCTTTATGGGGCACAAGGCGCAGGCCGACATTCGTGTCGCACGATTTGGCAAGGACGCCGCGCGTGAGAAAAAGGCGAGCTGAGTTTCCTGGGCAGGCGCTGAGCTGCTATTGCACAGGCCTTAAGTATGATTCGAGTCGGTACCATCCGCAGCGTGGAAGCGCTTTCAAGTAGAGGAAAACGATAATGAGACTTGGCGTAGACGTCGGGGGAACCTTCACAGACCTGTTGCTGCATGACGATAAGCGGCAACTCAGCTTTCGGGCCAAGACGCCCTCAACACCGCAGGACCAGTCTATTGGCGTGGTTACGGGGATTAAGCAGATTTGCGAGATCGCCGGCATTCAGCCCGGGGAGATACAACTCGTGCTCCACGGCACGACGGTCGCCACCAATGCGGTCCTCGAGGGCCGCGGCGCCCGCGTAGGCCTGCTGGTCACCGCGGGGTTTGAGTACACGCTGCATCTCGCCAAGTCCTGGACCCCGGGCCCACTCTTTGGCTGGATCATCATGGACAAGCCCGAGCCCCTCGCGTCTCTGGATGACACGCGCGGGATACCGGAACGGCTGACTGCCAAGGGGCAGGTGTTGACGCCGCTGGACGAAGAGAAAGCCACCGTGCTCATCGATGATCTCTGCAACTCGGGTATTGAGGCGCTGACGATTTCGCTCACCCACTCCTACGCCAACGCGAGCCACGAGCAGCGCCTTGGGGAGATCGTAAGAGAGCGCTATCCGGACATTCCCGTATCGCTGTCCTCCGACGTGTTGCCTGAGTTTCGAGAGTACGACCGTGCCATTACTACGGTCATGAACGACTACGTCCGTCCGATCATGCGCAATTACCTGTCGCAGATAGAAGAGCGCTTGAGAGAACTTGGGGTCACTGCGCGGGTGCACATTGTGCGTTCCGACGGCGGACTGATGAGCGCTGCGGCCGCCTCAGAGCGCCCGGTCCACACGGTGCTTTCCGGTCCTGCCGGTGGCGTGACCAGCACCGCGATGGTCGGCAAAAAAACCGGGCGTAACAAACTGCTGGCGTTTGATATGGGCGGCACGTCGACGGATGTCTCGGTCATTATCGATGGCAATCCCACGATTAGCCGTTCGACGGAGCTCGGCTATTTCCCCGCCAAAGTGCCGACCATGGACGTGCGCAGTGTCGGTGCGGGCGGTGGCTCTATTGCGGAGATATCAGAGCTCACCAATTCCCTGCGTGTTGGACCGCGCAGCGCAGGCTCTTTCCCCGGTCCCGTCGCCTATGGTCGCGGTGGTACGGAGCCTACGGTGAGCGATGCCAATGTGGTGTTGGGCTACCTGCCACCGAAACTTCTTGGTGGCGATATGTTGCTGGAGGTAGCAGACGCGCGCGCCTCGGTTACTGCCATAGGCGAAAAGATCGGCTTGAGCGCAGAAGACGCGGCGCAGGGGATCCTGGATATTGCCAATGAGGTAATGCTCGGCGCGCTGCGCATTATTACCGTACAGCGGGGTCTGGACCCGCGCGGCTTCGGCATCGTAGCCTTTGGCGGTGCAGGGCCTCTGCACGCCAACGCCATGGCACAGGTGCTTGGCTGCTACCCAGTGCTCGTTCCGCCGAACCCGGGCGTGCTTTCCGCGCTCGGCTTTATCGAGTCAGAATTCAAAAATGAGTTTGTCCGTACGCTGATTCGCACCACGGCGAACATGGATGAGAATGAGATCTGGACAACTCTTGAAGACCTCGATGCGAGGGCGCGCGAGTGGCTGGTGCAGGAGGACGTAGCAGAGGCGGACCAGTCCATCAGCTTCAACATCGATATGCGCTACGAGCAGCAGGGTTTTGAAGTCACGGTTGCGGTCAGTGCCCAGGAGGCGGCGGCGCAAGACCTCGCTTCGCTACTGGCGCGTTTTAACGGTATGCATCAACAGCTTTACGGTGTCACCTTCGATGTACCGGTCGAACTGGTCGCCCTGCGCGCGGTCGCCGTGGGTGCGACGCCTCCCGCGGTGGAAAAGCCGCCGGAAAACGGCGCAGTGGATGATGTTTCCGAGGCCATCCTGGAAACGCGGCCCTGCTATTTCAACGGTCAGTGGCACGATACACCCAACTACGATCGCGATCGTCTCGGTGAGGGCGCTCGCATCGACGGGCCGGCCATTGTTATTCAGTACGACACCACGACGGTGCTGATGCCTGAGCATTGGGCGGAAGTGGACGAATTCGGTAATCTGGTGATCTGGCCGACTGATCGGCAGGCGGGGTGAGTGAAGGTTATGAATAATATGGCAGAAGTAAAAGTAGATCCCATCACGCTGGATATCATTGAGAATGCGCTCAAAAGCGCTCGCTTTGAGATGGATGAGGTAGTGCGCCGGGTATCGCTGTCGCCGGTCATCCGGGAACAGCACGATGAGTTTCCGATGATATGCGACAGCAAGGGCCAGATGGTGGTTGGTCAGTTCGGATCCTACATACCGGGCGTGCTGGAGATGTTCGAGAACGACGTCAACGAAGGTGACGTTTTCGTCTGGAACGATCCCTACGCGTGCAAAGGTTCAATCTCGCACAATAACGACTGGTGCGTAATGATGCCGATCTTCCATCAGGAAGTGCTGGTTGGCTTTAGTTCAATTTTCGGCCACATGATTGATGTGGGCGGCAAAGTACCCGGCTCCATGCCGGCCGACGCGCGCTCCATCTGGGAGGAGGGGCTGCGGGTCCCGCCGGTGCGAATCTACGCTAAGGGGGTGCTGAACCAGGGCGTTCTCGACATCATGCTGAATAACTCGCGCACGCCCGACACCAATCGGTCGGATCTTATGGCACTCATTGCCGGCTGCCGCTGTGCGTTGAATCGGGTACAGGAAATCTGTGATCGTTTTGGCCGCGATACCTACATGACTTCCTGTGATTTACTGCTGGCCCGTACCCGAGAAGCCATGCGTACGCTGATTCAGAAGTACATTCCTGAGGAAGCCGTGAGCTTCACGGATTACGTCGATGACGACGGCTGCGGCAACGGTCCTTTCAAGATGACCCTGTCGATCTACCGGCGTGGCGACATCGCCGTGTTCGATTGGACTGGAACAGCCGATCAGGCTGAAGGGCCGATCAATTTCCATATTCATGAAGGGCTGTGCAAGCTGTTTTTCGGGATCTACATGATCATGGCCTTCGACCCGGAGATTCTCTTTAATGAGGGTTTTTACGATTTGTTCGAGGTCATCCTGCCGGAGGGGAGTCTGCTCAATCCAAAGTTCCCGGCGGCTCTCGGCAATCGTCTGAATACGCACACGCGCTTTTTCGACTGCCAGGCCGGCGCTCTGGGGCAGCGTGCGCCACATCTGTCCATGGCGGCCGGCTATGGAACCAGTCCCCATTTTATCTTTAGCGGCACCGATGAAAACGGTAAGGACTTTCAGCTGATGGAGTTGTTGTTTGGCGGCGTCCCCGGTCGTCCCCGGGGTGACGGATTTGACGGACACGCCTGGTGGCCTCTGTTCAGCGCGACGCCTATCGAGTACATCGAGAATTATTATCCGGTGATTGTCGAGAGTTTTCGCCCGGTTCGCGATACCGGAGGGCCCGGCTTGCACCGCGGCGGCTGCGGTATCGAGAAGATTTACCAAGTGCTCGCCAAGGGCAAGGTTTCCATCCATGACGATCGTGAGGTCGTTCCGCCCTGGGGCATCAACGGCGGTAGCCATGGCGGCACGTCGAACAAGTGGCTGTTACGCAAGGGTACCAGCGAGCCGGAGCGCGTTCCTTCAAAGATCGACAATCTGGTCGTGGAGCCTGGCGATAAGGTTATTTTCCGCACCGCCGGTTCCGGCGGCTGGGGCGACCCCCTGGAGCGTGGGCCCACCGAGGTCGCGCGTGATGTGCGTCGCGATCTGGTGAGCCGCGAGCAGGCGCACGACAGCTATGGGGTGGTGCTGGGGGACGACTTCAGTGTGGATGAGGCGGCGACAACTGCGCTTCGCCAGCAGATTGCCGAGAAGCGCGGCCCAGCGCCGCAGTTTGATTTCGGTGAGTTTCCGTTAAACGAAAAAGCTGAGCCGGCTTGATTGATCCTGCGACCCATGAGGGAGTGGGACTGTCGGGTCCTGCTCCTCATGCAAGCGCGTGAACTCTCGCCTACTCGCGCAGGGTCTCGCGCCGCACCAGTGTTCCTTCGATATAGGCGGTAGTCGGTCCGGCTACTGTCTTTGCGCCTGCGTCCAATAGCTCGAGGGTCTTGGCGGTCATCTGCTCTCTGGGCTGGCGAATGGTCGTCAGGCGATAGGGCGCGCGAGCGGCCTCGGGGATGTCATCGAAGCCAATCACCATCACGTCCTCAGGCACTCTATAGCCAAGTTGGTAGCGCAGGGCGTCCAGAGCCCCGAGCGCCATGATGTCGTTGGTGCAAAAGAGAGCATCAGGCGTTTCCCCATCCGCGCTAAACAGGGCGAGGGCCGCCTTATAGCCACCGTCATAGGTGTAGTGCCCATGTGCAATGTGCACATCCTTGGCCGTGATTCCTGCGCTGCGCAATGTCCGCATAAATCCCCTGGTTCTGTCCCGGTTTGTGGACGCTTCACGCTCGCCGGCGATCATTGCGAAGCGCGCCCCGCCAGCATCCAGCAAGGCCTGCGCTGCCAAGCGTCCACCCTTCAGGTTGTCGCAGCAGACGTTGTCAGTTGGCAGTCCCTCCACATAACGGTTGAACATGACCACCGGGATTCCTCGCTCGAGACAAAGGCCGGCCATTTTGCTCGATACCTGGGCAGAGGTCAGTATGATGCCGTCGACCTGATACTGAAGCACATGAATGAGCGCGTCATCGACCTCACTGCCGCTGGCGACCCGGAATACCAATACATGTTTTCCCTGCTCCTGAAGCTCTTTACTGAATTGATCAAGCACCGCGCTGTAGAATGGGTTGCTGAGATCGCCCACTACCATCGCGATGATGTTGGAGCGGGCAGTAATGAGGCTGCGCGCCATGGAATTGGGAACGTAGTTGAGTGCCTGAGCCGCTCGAAATACCTTCTTGCGAGTGGCGTCGGACACGCTGC
>JBLIIW010000091.1:0-15234 GCA_047635315.1 Halieaceae bacterium
GCCAGATGGCCAGTACCGCCAGTAGCATGATCGGCCAAGCGGCCATAAGCAGGATGAAGCTCATGGTCACATCGAACAGGCGCTTGCCGATCTGGCCCGCGCCACCGCGCTGGAAACCCTCGGCAAAAGTGAACCAGTTTGGCTGCACGTGCTTGACCAGCACCTTTCCGGCTTCGCGCTCGAAGAAATCCACCACATCGGAGACGCGCACACCCGCCGATCGGCAGTGGCCCAGTTCTTCCTGGGGCATGTTCTCGCGGCGGTCTTCTATGGCGATAACGATGTCGTCGATATTGTGACGACGCACATATTCAGAGAGCTTGCAGTCGAGGGTGAGCACCGGCTCCTTGTCGATGTGTGTTTCCTCGCCCTCCATGCGCAGAAAGCCCACTACGCGAAATCCGCGGCGGTCGGCCTTGCGGCGCATTCTGCTATTCACTGCGGCGGCCGTTTCGCCGGCCCCGAGTATCAGGACACGGCGCTTGAACTGCTCGAGATCAATAAAGCGGGTCCACAGCAGCCGATTGGTCAGCGCGCCGGCGTAGGCGATGGCAGCGCTCAACACGAAACTGCCGCGCCACAAGCGCAGGTCGGGCAGGAAGTAAAAGATCAGTGTCATGGCCAGAGTCATCAGCCCCACGGCACCGGCGGTGCGCAGGAGGATACCGTTCAATCCCTCGCGCAACTTGGGCTCGTAAAGGCCCATGGAGAACATGGCCATGACAGACGCCAGGGCGAACAGCAGCGCCTGTACGTTGATATTGAAGGTTTGAACCTGGAAATCACTGGCAAAATAGGCGAAATAGAGGGAAGACCCCGCGTACGCGGCGGCGAGGAATATCAGCGTGTCAATGACCGCCAACATCGAGTACCCGATATTGAGGTGGTGATTGAAAATGCGAACTGTACCTACCAGGCTTGCCATGTTGACTCCATTCGATGCTGCTGTACCCGTCCCGGAAACGCCGGCGCGGGGTTCAACTCTGCTGCGCTGCCGGCTCTGGGCCGGAGAGAAGTGGCTTTGTATCCCAGCCTTCACTGTAACGAGTGGCCGCGACTTTACACCCACTTGCCTATAGAAGTGTGACAAGCCGCTCAAATATATCGCTATTGCTGTAAAAAGGGTCTGGATTGCCGCGCCTCTGGGTGCGAACTACACTGAATTGGGCCATGAGTCCGGGAGAAACACGCGTGCGGCTGGGGTTGAACAGGAAAAAAGCTAAGGGTGGCGCGCTGGGTGCTGCGCGGATGGCGCTGCGGGCTATCCGGCGAGGGACAGTGGCCGCCGCGTCGCTGTCACTCGCTGCGATGGGGCTGCTGGCGCCAGCGCAGGCCGACGATGGCCTACCGAACCTGATAGCGCGGCTCACGCCGTCGGTGGTCGGGGTTGGCGCGGCCTATCCCGTGCGCGTACCGACCGGGGGTCGTGCACCCCGACGCTTCCTGGGCACGGGCTTTGTGGTCAGTGTCGGTGAGCGCAGCCTGATTGCCACCAATGCGCATGTGATACCGGACGATCTGGATGTTGGCGGGCGCGAGCAGCTGGCGGTGTTCAGCGGTCGCGGGAAAACCGCTGCGCAGCGCGTGGCGCGGCTGCTGCTCAAGGATGCGGTGCACGACCTGGCATTGCTCGAATACGAGGGCAGTCGCTTGCCCGCCATGCAACTCGCGACCGATGGCAATGCGCGGCCCGGGGAGCATGTGGCTTTTACGGGCTTCCCCATCGGCGCGGTGCTGGGGCTGTATCCGACTACCCACGACGGCATTATTTCGGCGATTACGCCGGTCGCCAGAGCCGCAGACCGGGGCCGGGAGCTCTCTTCAGTGCAACTGCGGCGACTGCGCGATCCCTTTGACGTGTATCAACTCGATGCGATTGCCTACCCGGGCAACAGCGGGTCGGCGGTATACCGGGTTGGCAGCGGTGAGGTGATTGGCGTGATGAACAGTGTTTTTATCAAGGAGAGTAAAGAAACGCTGCTCTCGCAGCCATCGGCGATCGCCTATGCGATACCGGTTCGGCATTTACTCAAGCTGCTGCGGGAGTTGCCCGCCTCGTGAGCCCCATAGAAGAAGGTTCCCGCAGCGAGGGGCTGACAGCGATGCAGGGTGAGTGCCGGTGATCTGGCCGTTCCGGAACAAGGCGGAATGCCAGGTGCTGATGATCTGCACCGCCAATATCTGCCGTTCGCCGGCGGCCGAGGGATTACTGCGCGCCTCCCTGAAACCCGCCGGCTTAAGCGGGCGGGTTGCTGTGCGCTCCGCGGGTCTGCAGGTGGGCACCCCTGGCCATCCGCCCGATCCGCGCATGGTGAACCTTGCCCGGGAACGCGGCGTGCGCCTGTCGGGTATCCGCGCGCGGCCGATCGATGCGGCTGAACTGGCCGACGCGGCCTTCGTCTATGTGATGGAGCAGGCGCAGAAAAAGGAGATTTTGCGGCGCTTTCCGGACGTTAGCGCCGCGCGAGTGGCGCTGCTGGACCCGGAGGGGGATATCGACGATCCCTATTACGCCGGGATAGAGGCGGTGCGACAAACCTTTGAACACATTGAAGTCTGTGTACACGAGCGTCTGCGCGAGATTGCCCGGGAGGTGCGCCGGCGCTGAGCTGGCGATAAACTCCCTCCCGCGTTCTTGAACGCGGTCACACCAGCGCCTCGTCTCCGTGTTAATGAGCGGGATTTTATGCTATAGACCTGTTGAATTATCAGGTAATGCAATATTCAGGGGGTTTGTCTTGAGTAATTCCAAAAAAGAAAATACAAAGAGCAGCAACCCCGAGATGTCGACGCTGTTCATGGATTTTGCGCAGTATTTTGAACTGCAACTGGCGCTGACCGAAGAACAGAAATCGCAGGTTTACCATGTGCGCTACCGGGTCTACTGCGAAGAGTTCGGCTATGAACCGGCCGAGCACTTCCAGAACCACATGGAGATTGATGCCTACGACGAGCACTCGATTCACTGCCTGGTGATGCACCGTTCAACCGGCCGACCGGCCGGCACGGTGCGCGTGGTCTCCATGGATAGTGAAGACAGCGCGCTGCCCCTGGAAGACCACTGCCGTGATTCCCTGGATCCCATGTATCTTGCCAAGAAATCGCATATGCAAGCGCAGATGTGCGAACTTTCGCGCCTGGCGGTGGATAGCGACTTTCGGCGACGCCACGGTGAGAAAGAAACGCGTTTCGGTAACACGCAGACCCTGCATTTCGCTGCGCGGGAACAGCGCACGTTCTCGCTGATCGCAATTTCTTTGTTCCTGTCGGGGTTTGCGGTAGCGGATATCATGCGACGCCATGAAGTTTTCGCGATAATGGAACCCTTCCTGCCCGCCATTCTCCGGCGTACCGGCATCAATGTTACGCGGGTCGGAGAGGACTTTGAGTTCAATGGACTGCGGGCGCCCTATTACCAGAATGTCGATGACATCATTCGCGGCGTGCCCGATGAGTTGCGCCTGTGTTACGAGATGGTGCGCAGCCAGTTTGCGGCGGAGTTACTGCCGGACCGAAATCGCAAGGTGTCCCGGGTGATCCCGGGAGCACAAGGCGATTCCAGAAAGCAACACGATGTGCAGAAACAGGGCTTTACACTGCCCTGGTTGACGCCGGGTCTCGTGCTGGCGGGCTGATCAGGGCCGGCAACAGAAATACGAACAGGAATCGCAGCATGAGTGGGATCGACGACGCGATTGCGGCCTTCAGGGCCGCGATCGGTGATAACTATGTTCTGACCGACGAAGCAACGCTAACGCGCTACAGCACGGCGACCTTTGCCGCCGACCGGGATGTGCCGGCGGTACTACGGCCGGCCGATACCGCCGAAGTACAGGCGATCCTGCGTATCGCCAATGAATACAAAGTGCCGGTTTACCCTATAAGCACCGGTCTGAACACGGGCTACGGTTCAACCGTGCCCACGGGTAGCGGTAGCGTGGTGATGGAACTCAAGCGCCTCGACGAGATCGTTGAGTACGACGGGGAGCTGGGTATTGTGCGCGTGCAGCCCGGTGTTACCCAGCAGATGCTCTGGGATTTTCTGGAACGGGAGAACGCGCCCTACTGGATGGACTGTACCGGCGCTTCACCGGCGCACAGCATGATCGGCAATATCTGTGAGCGCGGTTTTGGCCATACCCCCTATTCGGATCATTTCGCGAACATTGGCGGCTTTAAGGTAGTACTGCCCCAGGGCGACCTGCTGGAGACCGGCTTTGGCCAGTTCGACAATGCCCAGGCCACGGCCGTGTACCGCTGGGGCGTGGGGCCGCACTACGACGGTCTGTTTACGCAATCCAACTTGGGCGTGGTGGTGGAGGCGATCATCTGGCTGATGCCCAAACCGCCTTATATGCAATTTTTTGCGGCGCGTATTGATCGCGATGAGGACCTGCCGGTGCTGATTGAGGCCCTCAAGCCCCTGCGCCTGGATGGCACGATTCGCAGTGCCATGCATATCGGCAACGATTACAAAGTAATCTCGGCGATCCAGACCTACCCCTGGGAAAAGGCGGGAGGCGCGACGCCGCTGCCCCTGGATGTGCTGTCGGCGAAAGCGAAGGAATGGGACTGCGGGCCCTGGAACGCCTCGGGGGCGATCTACGGAACGCGCGCTGAGGTGCGCGCCGCGCGCGGGCGTATCAAACGCGCCCTGCGGGGGAAAGTCAGTCGCCTGCAGTTCCTCGACGAAAAACTCCTCGCGCTGGCCAAACGGGTCGCCAAGCCCTACCAGTGGGTGACCGGCGTGAACCTTACGGAACTGATGAAGATGCTCGACCCGGTTTTCGGTATGACCCAGGGCAAGCCCAGTGCCGGGATGCTGCCGTCGAATTACTGGCGCAAGAAGGGGCCGATGCCGGAAGTTTCCGTGGATCTGTCACCGGAAGCCGACAACTGTGGCGTGCTGTGGATTGCACCCGTGGCGCCGACCAGCGGTCCGCACGCGGAGGCGATCTGGCATATCGTGCGCGACACCATGCTCAAGCACGGCTATGAGCCCGCCGTGTCTATCACCATGCTGACGGAACGCACCATCGACTGCGTGGTGAATGTGTCCTACGACCGGGATATCGAGGGCGAAGACGCGCGCGCCATGGCCTGCCATGACGATATGCTCAAGCAGTTCTGCGAGACCGGCTACTATCCCTATCGCCTGGGCCTGCAGACCGTGGGCAAAATGCCAGCGCGCACGCCGGAATACCAGCGTTTCATCGACGGGATTCGCGCGCATTTGGATCCCAATAAGATTCTCGCCCCGGGACGATACCTGGATTAAATGGGGCCTTTTCCCGCCTATATTCCCGGTGCGCCTCGCCAGGTTTGGGGCCAGCCGGTGGAAGAGTGTGGGCGATCACACTTTGCCCGTATCAGTGGTTCTAATAGGGCGCGGCCTGCTATAGGCTATATGGACAGACGTCCCACGGAGTGAGCTGATGTTCCTGCGCCCCCGCGCCCCTCTTGTCACACGACCGCTGCTGCTGGGCGTGCTGCTAAGCGCGCTGCTGAGCAGTGCCTGTTCGCCGTCGATGACCGAAAGCGAATTACTGGCGCGGGCCGGAGAGGCTTTTGCGGCTGGCGATCTGGCGGCCGCCGAGGTCGATGTAAAAACGGTGCTGCAGAACAACGTAGAGAGCGCCGAGGCGCGCGTGCTATACGGCCAGATCTATAGACGGCAGCGCAACCCGGCGGCGGCCATCGAGGTCTTCGAGCGATCCCTTGCGGCGCAAGAACTGCCCAGTACCCGTATGCTGCTGGCCAAAACCTATATGGAGGCCGGGCGCTCCGCTGAACTGCTGGACGCCGCGCTTAGCGAGGACTATGCGGCGGCGGCCGATCTCCCGGAGTTCCAGGCGGTGCTTGCCAGGGCGCAGCTGGTGGCCGGCGACACCGGGGCGGCGCGCACGCATCTGGCCGCTGCCGCTACTTTGCAAGATAACGACTATGTCGATCTGACCCGGGCGTACTTCGCCGTGCAACTCGATGGCGATCGCGAGCTGGCGAAAACCCTGCTGGAGGCGGTGAAGGTCGGCAATCCTGCCAACGCCGACGCCTGGAGCCTTCGCGCTGATCTGGCGGTGAGCGAGGCGGACTGGGAGAGCGCAGAGGCCGGCTTTGCGAAGGCCGCCGAGCTGAACCCCTTCCGCCTGCGCGATCGCATGCAGTTGGTGAACGCGCAGCTGCGTCAGGGCAAACAGGAGGAGGCGGATGGCCACCTCAAGGGTTTGGAGCGGATCCTACCGACGCACCCGGAAGTCACCTATATGCGTGGGCAGTTGTTCCTCGCGGCGGGCGATAACGAGAATGCGCTGGATTACTTCAACCGTACCCTGACCGACGATTCCAATCATCGGGGAGCTCTGCTGCTGGCCGCGAATGCCAATTTACAGCAGCAAAACCTGGCAACCGCCGAGCGCCAGCTGTCGCAATATATGTCCTTGTACCCGGGTGACTACAATGCCGGTTTGCAGCTGGGTACCTTATGGCTGCAGCAGGGCGAACCCGAACAAGCCGAGGCGTTGGCGCGCAGCACACTGGAGAGCAATAGTATGGACCTGAGAACACTGGGATTACTGGCAGCGGCGCTTGCCGCGCAGGGGCAACATGCGCAAAGCGCAATGGTGTACGAGCAGATTGCCGTGCAGCAGCCGGATTCATCCGCGGTGATGGTCGCGTTGGGATCGCAGCAGGTGGCGGCGGGGGATACCACCGTAGGCCTGGAACAGCTACAGGCGGCGGTAACCCTGGATGGGAGCAGCGCTCAGGCGCGTCAGCAGCTAATTGATGCCTACCGCCGCGTTGGTGATCTGGAGGCGGCAGAGCAGGCCGCACAGGATTATGTCGATCTGAATCCGGAGAATATCCAGGCGTTGATTTATCTCGCCCGCGTGCGCGTGGAGCGGGACGACCTCGACGGGGCGCAGACCCTGTTCGTGCGCATCCTTGAACTGGATCCCGGCAACGTCGTCGGCAGCGGCGGTATGGCGGCTATCGCCCTGCGTGCCGGTGATACGGATGGGGCCAAGGCGGCCTTTGGCACCGCGCTTGCCGCGCACCCGGACAGCCTGCTGACGCGTATGAACCTGGCCATGCTCCACGAGCAGACCGGCGACCCAGAGAGCATGAACCGTTTGGTCCAGGAAGCCCTGACGACTAACCCGGAGGCGCTGCAACCGCGCATTGTGCTGGCGCAGGCGGCGATCAGGGACGGGCGGACCGAGGAGGCGATAACACTGCTGGTTGCGGTTGAAGCGCAGCACGTCGGTGATTACCGCCTGCAGCAGCTACTGGCCGCCGCCTATCTGACTGCTGGAGATACCGACAAAGCTCACGTTAACGCCAACAAACTGGTGGAGTTACGCCCGGAGGATCCGGTGGCGCTGGCTCTTGCGGCCCGTGTAGAGACGCTCCGCGGTCGTCATGAAGAGGCCGGACGCCATATTGAAAAAGCCCTAGCGCTGCAGCCTGACAATATCCCGTTGCGCAAGATGCTGGTGGATTCGCTGGTGCAGCAGAGCGATTTGCCGCGCGCCAAGGAAGAAATCGCCGCGCTGCCAGAGGCGGTGCAAAACGAGACCCCGATTCTGGTGCTGCGCGGACGCCTGGCTGTGTCTGAAGGCAAGATGGAAGCGGCTCACGATTATTTCGCCCAGGCCTTCTCGCAGCAGCGCAACAATATCAACCTCAATATGCTGATCAGCACGCAGTGGGAGCTGGGCGAGCAGGAGGCGGTAATCAGCACCCTTGAGGAGTGGATGAAAGAGTTTCCCGATGATGTGCTGACATTGAACACGCTGGCAGGCCGGGAACTGGAGCGCGGCAACGACGCCGAGGCGATAGGGCACTACGAGACCCTGCTCGAGCTGGACTCCAGCAGTACCGCGGTGCTCAATAATCTCGCCTGGCTGCTGCGCGAGAGCGACACACCGCGGGCAATGGCGCTGGTTCAGCAGGCCGAGGCGGGGGCCCCACAGAACCCCAGCGTGAAGGATACCTATGCGATGATCCAGATGCAGCGCGGTGCCTTCGATGAAGCGCTGGTGCTGAATGCGCGGGCTACCGATGGGGCACCCCAGGATCGGGAGATTCGCTACAATCGAGCGCAGATACTCAATGCGGCGGGGCAGAAGGATGCAGCCACAGCGCTTCTTCGAGAGCTTGTTGCGGGTCCGGTCTTTGCCTCCCAGGGCAGTGCCCGTGCGCTCCTTGAGGAACTCGGCGGCGCCTGAGGCGCCCTCGGGAACGCCTGTTAAAGCCGCGGCTGTGAGTCCGCGGTTGTGACTCCCCAAAAGCGCGAGCGGGCCAGCGTCTTTTTCGGGTTTATCGTTCGCAACCCCTGGCAGTGCCTGCTGCCGCTTTTGCTATTGTTGCTATTGTCCCTGCAGGGTCTTTCTACCCTCACTAAAGACACGCGCTCAGACGCGTTCCTGGCGGCAGACAATCCCGCGCTGCTGTACCGCGACCTGATTCGCGAACAGTTCGGCCTCGCGGATCCCATGCTCGTTGCCCTGGTTGCCGATTCCCCGGCGGGCATCTACACGCCCAGCGCGCTGGGCTACCTCCTTGAACTCAGCGAGCGCCTGCAGCAGCTGCCTAACGTGGATAGCGACAACACCCTCAGTCTGGCCACGGCCACGCGGATCAGCGGCGACGCTTACGGCATAGAGGTCGTGCCGGTGCTGGAGGAGGTACCGGCCACGCTGGAGGCAGCACAGCAGCTGCGCACCCAGGTGGAGGATTTCCCCCTGTTCATGGGGACCCTGGCCGGGCGCGATGGCCGCGCGGCGCTGATTGTGGCCCAGTTGCTGGATGAGTCTCTGGCCGAGGCGAGCTACCGGAGTGTTTTGGAGCTGCTGGCGCAGTATCCGCCGCCGACGGGGCTGGTAGCCCACGTGGCGGGTGAGGGCGCCATCGCCGGTTATCTGGGCGCCTATATCGATGCGGATGCGCAGCGCCTGAACCCGCTGGCGGGCGCGATTATTGTAGGCATCATCATCCTGGCCTTTAGACGCGTGCTGCCGGCAGTGCTTTCCGTGGGCATCATCCTCGCCTCGGTGGGCGCGGCGCTGGGCAGTATGGCGGCGGCGGGGATTCCCTTCTATGTGATCACCAACGCGCTGCCGGTGATTCTGATCGGCATTGCGGTGGCCGATACCATCCACGTATTCAATCACTTTTACGCCTTGCAGGTGGCAGACCCGCGGGTGCCGCGGGAGGAACGGATTGTCGAAACCATGAGCGACATGTGGCTGCCGGTGACTATTACCTCGTTGACCACGGCTGCGGGTTTTCTCGGGCTGTATCTTGCGGCGTATATGCCTCCCTTCAAATTCTTCGGCTTGTACGCGGCGTTGGGTGTGGGGGCCGCCTGGCTGTACTCCATGGTGGCCCTGCCGGCGCTGATGAAGCTGGGTCGTGCGCAGGTGGCGGAGAGCCGCATCCATCAGCACCGGCGCGGCGGCATGGATCTTCTCGGGCGCCTCATGCAACGGATTGGACAGTTCACCCTGCAGTACCCGAAGAGCGTGCTACTGGCTTTTGTACTGTTGGCTATGGGCGGTGCGCTCGCCGCCTCGCAGTTGGTGGTGGACGCGGACCGCATCCGCCTGTTCCACCCGGAGGAGCCTATTGTAAAAGCGGATCAGGCCATCAACCGGTATCTCAACGGCACCAATACCCTGGATATTGTGGTGGAGACCGGCGCGGCTGAGGGGCTGTTCGATCCGCAGGTACTGGCGCGCATCGAGGCGCTGCAGAACTACGCGCTGACCCTGCCGCATGTGCGCGGGGCATCGAGCATTGTTGATTACCTCAAACAGATGAACCGCGTGCTGAACTCCGGCGAGGCGGCGGACTACCGCTTGCCGGATTCGCGCGAGGCCGTGGCCCAGTATTTTCTGCTGTACAGCTTCTCCGCTGACCCGGCGGATTTTGAGGAGGAGGTGGACTACGACTACCGGGTCGCCAACGTGCGCATCACCATGAATCACGGCGGTTACCGGCAGATCAAGGCGGTTTACGAATCCCTGGACAGTTGGGTGGCGGAACATTTTGACGACCAGGTGAGCGCCACCCTGAGCGGGCGGGTCAGTCTCAACTATCACTGGATTCGCAATATCGGCGATTCGCATTTCTTTGGACTGGCGATTGCCCTGCTGCTCGTGTGGCTGGTGGCCAGCCTCAGCTTTGGTTCTCTGCTGGCGGGGGTGTTCACGCTGATCCCCGTGGTTGTTTCAGTCCTGATAGTCTACGCTTTCATGGTGTTGCGCGGCCTGACCCTCGGGGTGGGCACCTCCATGTTTGCGGCGGTGGCCATCGGCTTGGGCGTGGATTTTGCCATTCACACACTCAGCCGCTTGCGCGCTCTGCATCGGGAATATGAGGGAGACGAAGCCATGTTTGATGCGTTCTTTAGCTCCACGGGCAAGGCGCTGCTTCTGAACGTGTTGGCAGTGGCTTGCGGTTTTGGCGTGCTGATCTTCAGCAAAGTTACCCAGCTCAGCGATTTTGGCAGCATTGTGATGCTGTCGATGGCGGTGAGTTTTCTGGCCAGCGTGACTCTGCTGCCGGCCATTGTGCATCTGACGCGCCCGCGTTTTCTCGGCGGGCCCGGTGTTGGATCTGGTGCCGCCGGGGCAGCTGGGGGTGTGGCCGGGCTGCTGGTGTTGGCCATGGTTGTTGCGAGCCACGCGCCGCCCTTGCGCGCGCAGGAGCAGGCACAGGAGCAAAACCCGGCACAGGAACAGCCGGCGTCCGTGATGGAAGCGAGCGCACTCACGGCGGACGAGGTGGTGGCGGGGGTTAACGCCGTGCCCCAGGGCGAGCAGGTGACGCGCAAGCTGCTGTTCAAAACCACGGACAAGCGCGGTAAATCCCGGGAGCGCGACACGATAAGCTATAGGCGTTACTTCGGCGAGGAGCGACGCCTGGCGCTGTTTTTTACCGCCCCGGCCAATATCCGCGATACCGGGGTACTGACCTGGGATTACGCCGACCCCGCACAGGATGATGATCAATGGCTGTACCTGCCGGCCCTGCGCAAGGCGCGGCGCATTCCCGCCGGGGACCGCGGCGACTATTTTCTCGGCACGGACTTCAGCTTTGAGGATATGAAACTGGATGGGCAGCTGAGCGTCGGGGATTACGATTACCTGCTGGTCGACGCCGAGTCCGACACAGCAACAGGCTCTGGGCCAGATCTCGCTTCCGGTGTTATTGCCGGCGCCGAACCGGGTCAGCTGATTCTGGAGGCCACGCCCAAAAGCGCCGAGATTGCCGAGGAGCTGGGCTATTCGCGCAATCGTATTGCTGTGGATCCGGTGAACTGGATCGTGCGCTCGGTAGATTTCTGGGATCTGCGTGGGGTGCACCTGAAGACCCTCCGGGCTGACGATATCCGCAAGATTGATGACATCTGGACCCGGCACACCCTGCATATGCACAACCACCGCACCGGGCACAGCACGGAGATAAGCGTGTCGGATGTGGATTACCTGACACCCATTGAAGCGCGTGTGTTTACACAGCAGGCGCTGAAGCGGGGCGGCTAGCTGCTGTGGCCAAGTGCTGTTACTGGGCCCTGAGTGTGGCCGCCGCGCTCATGCCGCCCTCTATTCTTGCGGCCGACGACCCATCCAGCGTTAGCGTCGACTTCAGCGGCACCTGGCAACACGAGTGGGCCTGGGCGACGGAGCCTTCAGCATCGCAAAAGTTTGAATCCATTGTGCAGCCGCGCTGGGACCTGCAACTGGGCGATGCGCTGGAACTGACCGCCATTCTGCGCCTGCGCGTTGATGGGGTCGGCGATCTGGGGCCAGACGCGCGGCGACCCGACAACTACTCGGACATTTCCGCACCCTGGTACAACAACGAAAGCGCCGAACTCTCCCTGCGCGAGTTGTTTGTGGATTTTCATCTGGTCGATACCCAGTGGCGCCTGGGCAAGCAGCAGGTGGTGTGGGGGCAGGCCGATGGCATCAAGGTGCTGGACGTGGTTAATCCGCAGAGTTTCAGGGAGTTTATTCTCGATGACTTCGACGCCTCGCGTATTCCCCTGTGGATGGCCAATGTCACCGTGCCGGTGGGCGACACTGGCAGCTTGCAGTTGCTGTGGATTCCCGACACCACCTACCACGAGCTGGCGGAGCTGGGCAGGCCCTATGCGATCAGCAGCCCGCGTATTGTGCCCAGCGTACCGATTACGGCGTTGGCGGAGCCGGATAAACCGGACGACCCCTTTCAGGACGCGGATGCGGGTTTCGCCCTGTCGGGCTTTGTGCGTGGCTGGGACCTGAGCCTTAACTACCTGTACCGCTACCTCGACAACCCGGTGCTGCCGGTGCGCGTGCGCGGCCCGCTGCTGTGGCGCCTGGAACCGGAGTACCGCCGCAGTCACCTGCTCGGAGGTAGCTTCTCCACGGCGATGGCGGATTTCACCCTGCGTGGTGAGCTGGCCTACAACTCCGACAGCTATCTGGCCACGGATAGGCTGCTCGGCGAAGGGGTGGCGAAAAGCGCGGAGTTGTCATCGCTGCTGGGGGTCGACTGGGTCCTTAATGGCGATACGCTGCTCTCGGCGCAGTGGTTCAACAGCTATCTCCTGGATGAGGACCCGAGCATCAACCGGGACGACAGCGAGAACACGCTGACCGTGCTCTACCAGCAGGATTTTGCCAATGCGATCTGGCGCTTTCGCGGTATCGCGATTCATTCCCTGAACGATGGCGACTCGCAGCTGCAGCTCAAGCTCAGCTACTGGTTGGGCAGCAGCACGCGCCTGTGGGTGGGAGCGGATGCTTTCTTTGGGGACAACAGTGGATTGTTCGGCCAGTTCGATGCGCAAGACCGGCTGCTGCTGGGGTTTGAATACGGATTCTGAGAGGGGGGGGCTGTACACCCGGCTTTAATAAACCCGGCTTTAGTAAACCAAAGACCAGAACGCGGCCAACACGACAATGGTGAGAATCACCGCCGCGACAAAACCCCACAGCGGCGTTTCCCCGCGTGTCTCCCGGCGCCGGTCGCGGCCCTCCCGGTGGTTGTTGCGCCGCTCAGTCATGTTGCCGCATTCCGTAGCGTTCCATGGTGGAGTAGAGGGTGGGGCGGCTGACACCCAGTAGTTCTGCGGCTTCGCTTATGTTGTCGCCGGTAAAGGACAGGGCCCGGATAATCGCCTCCTTTTCTGCAATCTCGCGCACCTCGCGCAGATTCAGGGGCATGGCGGTATTCGTGCGGAGAGTGTCTTCTAGCACATGCTCCAGCTCCAGGTCCTCGGCACTGATCTGGGCGCTGTCGGCCATGATCACCGCGCGTTTTACCCGCGACTCCAGCTCGCGCACATTCCCCGGCCAGGGGTAGGTTTCTATAGCGCGCAGGGCGTTTGCATCAAAACTTTTTACCCCGGTGCCCTGGTCGCTGGCAAAGCGCGACAAAAAGGCCTGGGCCAGCACCGGCGCATCGCCGTCACGCTCCTGCAGGGTCGGGATGTTGATAACCATCTCGCTGACCCGGTAGTAGAGGTCTTCGCGAAAGCGCCCGTCGGCGATGTGCTGTTGGAGGTTCTGGTGCGTGGCGCAGACCACGCGAACATCCACCGGCACCTCCGCGCGACCGCCGAGTCGTTCGATAACCCGCTCCTGCAAAAAGCGCAGCAGCTTGGCCTGCAACTCCAGGGGCAGGTCACCAATTTCGTCGAGGAACAGGGTGCCGCCGTGGGCGTACTCGATCTTGCCGATTTTCTGTTGGCTGGCACCGGTGAAAGCACCTTTTTCGTAGCCGAAGAGTTCGCTTTCGAGCAGCGTATCGGGAATGGCGGCGCAGTTGATGACGACCATGCGCTGCTTGGCGCGCGGGCTGAGTTCGTGAATGGCGCGGGCAAAGCGTTCCTTGCCGGTGCCCGAGGCGCCCAGCAGCAGGGTAGTGATATCGCTGGGCGCGATTTTTTCAACGGTGCGGCAGACCTTCAGCATCTGCGGGCTGATGGCGATGATATTGTCCAGAGGCATATTGCCGGCGGCGCGGTGCAGCAGCTGGTTTTCGCGCTCCAGCTCGTATACATGCTGGGCGCGGTCCACGAGCATGGACAGCAGTTCCGGATCGGCGGGCTTCTGGTGAAAATCGTAGGCGCCGCCGGCAATGGCTTTTACTGCGTTGGCGCGGTCGTTATCGCCGGTGACCACAATGATTTTGGTCTCCGGTGCCAATGACAATAGTTCCCCCAGGGTGGCGAGGCCCTCGCTGACACCGCCCGGGTCTGGCGGCAGGCCGAGATCCAGCAGCACCACACCGGGCTGGTACCGGCGCATGCTGGTGACGGCCGCCCGGCGGTTGTCGGCAATGATGACCTCGTAGTCATCAAAGGCCCAGCGCAGCTGTGCCTGCAGGCCCTTGTCGTCTTCTACCACCAGCAGCGTTTTGCCATTTTCACTCAAACGGTTGTGCCTCAAAGGGGTTTTGGTGGACGTGCAAGTGCGCTAGTTTGCCACGCCTTTCGGTGCTTGTGGTGGGTCGTCGTTCAGGTCTTCGACCAGCGGTAGCATTACCGTAAAGGTAGTGCCAACGCCGGGGGTACTCTCGACACTGATAGAGCCACCGATCTGCCGCACATATTCACGCGATTCGAAGGCGCCGATGCCCATGCCCGTGAGGCCCTTGGTGGACTCAAAGGGCTTGAACAGGCGCTCGCGGATGAAGGCCTCGCTCATGCCGGCACCCGTGTCGCCAATCAGTACCTGCGCAAAATCCCCGGTGGATTCCAGACCCAGGGTGATACTGCCGTGGTCGTCGGTGGCCTCTTGGGCATTCTGTATGAGGTGGTCGAAAACTGTAGTGAGGCGGTGTCGGTCGGCGATCACCCGGCAATCGCCCTGCGCACTCAGCTGCGGCAGGGGCTGCGTGGCGCTGCGCTGGGCGACCACCGTTTCGAGCAGTCGGGCGAGGCTCACGGTGGAGGCATCGGCGCTGCGCAGGCCACTGCGCATCTGGTCCATAAGGCGCTGCATGCGTTCTACGGAGTTCTCCACGGTGCTGATCATGTCGTCGATAAAGGCCGGGTTGTCGCGGTGCTTGCGCGCGTTGGCGATCATTAGTGACTGCTGCGCGAGAATATTTTTGAGATCGTGAATCACGTAGGCCGACAGGCGGTTGAAGGCGTCAAACTGCCGCGCCTCCACCAGCGCGCTGCTGGCGCGCTGCTGGGCGAGCAGGGCGGCGGCCTGGCGGCCGGCGGTTTTGAGG
>JBLIIW010000092.1:0-14942 GCA_047635315.1 Halieaceae bacterium
ACTTGCAATCACGCGTGGCAGATTCACATAGACATAGGCGCCGTAGATGCCGGAAAGAACGACCAACACCATCAGCGCATAGGCGATGGTGTGAACATTCAGGCCAAACTGCATCGCGCAGTGCAGGGTCACGATAATGAGCAGGCTGGCACCGAGGTAAATGTGTGCCGAGGTCCAGCCCAGAACGCTGCCCATCCGCGAGCGATAGCGCCGCTTGCGCACCCCCAGAAACGACAGCCAGACGATGATCAACGCGCCGATGGTGCCCAGTGTATAGCCCTGCCAGGTGCCGCCATTGGGAGGTTGCGCGTCGTCGAAGGCCTGGGTCAGATAGAGTGCTGTTGCCGCCGCACTCATTCCCAGGGACAGCCACAGGTAGTGGAATTTCCGATAGTTGAGAATCCCCTGTGCCACGCCTAAAGCACTTTAACCAGATCGATAAATTCTTCCGCCCCGACGCGGATCGCGGCGCCCGTTGGGCAGGCCCGGACGCAGGCGTACTCACCGTTCATTTCGCGGCAGGCGTCACATTTCACGGCAACTTTCTTGGCGCTTTCATCGGTGGCTATGGACTCAGTCGGTGACCCTGGATTGTCGCCGGGCCCGGGCCCGCGGCCGAACAGGAACCAGGACAACAGACCCGGCTTTGGACTCGCCGGATAGCGCATACTGATGGCGTCGTAGGGGCAATTGGATTCACAGTTACCACAGCCGATGCATGCATCGGTGATGAACACCTCGCCGTCTCTGGAGCGTCGAATAGCATCGGTGGGGCAGTCTTTCATGCAGTGTGGCAGTTCGCAGTGCATGCAGGTCTGGGCCACATGCCAGCCGTTATGCGAGCGCTTGCCGCGCCGCTGAACCCGGGAGATACCGCCGTGTGTCTCCGCACAGGCGCGTTCGCAGTTATCACAACCGATGCACAGATTCTCGTCGATCAACAGCGCGTTGGTGGCTTCGCCCATGCCCTGGCCGATCAGGAAATTCATGGTTTCAGAGGCGTCGCTGCGCGCGCTGATGGCGTTGCTGCGACTGAGGTTTTCCGAGAGCCGCTCCTGGAGAACGCCCAGGTAGTCGTTGCTGCGGGACACGAGGGCAAGGAATTCCTCCTGACGAATGGCCAGGGCTTCGGTTCTTACCGCCGCGGTGGCGGTGTCCCGCCGCCGCGAGGCCCCCATCATGGCCTGCTGTCCCGCCAGTTCGCCGGATTGGAGCTGGTTGACCACGTGGTTGTCGTCGCCCCGGGACAGGGCGATACGTCCGCGGCGGATAAGGTACAGTTCCTCGCCCTCTTCGCCCTCCCGGTAGAGGACCTCCCCGGCCTCCAGCGTGCGCCGCTCGATCCGCCCGGACAGTTCCAGTAGTTCCTCGAAGCCCAGTTCTGTGCGAAAGGCGGCCAGCAGTGCCCGGACAACAAAGATACGGTCGATCCCCCCGCGAATATCTTCATTGCCCGCCATGAGCTTGACCATGATGCGCCGCGGCGTTTCGATCAGGATGCTGTCACCGAGAATCACTGCGGACCCCTGCCGGGGTCGCCCGGAAATCAGGCTCATTTCCCCAAAGAACTGGCCTGGGCTGACGTCATACCAGGGCCCGTCAAGCTCGAGCTGCAGCCGGGCGGCCCCCTCTACGAGCGTGTAGAAAGACGAGGAGTAATCGCCATCCCGGTACAGAATATGCCCGGGGCGCACGCTCTGGGTCTTGCGCTCTGCGCCATGCTCTGTGGGGTAGCTGACGGTTTTTCCCGTCGCCTGCGTCCTTTCCTCCTCTGCAAGCAGTATGCGGCTCTCGATAATCAACTCTCTGAAGACCAGGGCGTTCATGTAACGGAACATCGGTATTCGCGATTGATAGAGCGCCAGTACATCCTCGGGGTCCAGCACATAAGGCAGGCCCCCGAACTGTGTCTCCAGCAGTTCATAGTCGGCCGGGCGCGTATCCCTGCCGTTGATGAAGTCGATGACTTCATAACCCTGGTTCATGGCCTGTTTGATAAGGGGGTATCCGCCCAGGGCGCCGATAATGTAGAGCCCCTCCACGTTACTCTCATAGTGGCGATCAACGTCCGGGAGGGCTTCGACACTGCTGCTGCCAAAGCTGATGCCACAGCTCTCAACAAATGCCCGGGGCGGCACGGCGCCCAGGCGGGCAATCACCAGATCGCAGGGCAAGCGCTGTTTACCCGTGGGCGTGTTGAGCAGAATAGCGCCCTGCTGGTCGCCCGCAGGTAGTTCCAGTGCCGCTACGGAACTCTCGTAGCGACAGTCCAGAGGGGTATCCGAATCGTTGATTGCCTCCAGGATAGCGCTGAGGTTGCCGTCCTTGGCGCGACTGAATTCAGAGCGCCGGTTGACTATGGTTACCTGATTGCCCTGGGCCAGCGCAATGGCATTCTCTATGGCCGCATCGCCGGCGCCGACGACGACGATATGGCGCTCGCGGTAGGCGTCGGCATCATCCAGGCTGTACAGCACGAAATCCGGGTGGTCGTCGCCGGGAACACCCAGGCTGCGAGGATTCCCCTGGGTACCGATGGCCAGCACCACGTGCATTGCCTCCACGCTGCTGCCATCTCGGAGGGTCAGGACGAAGCTGTTCTTGCTTCCGCTGAGGTCGATGACTTCGGCGTCGTAGCGGATATTGATGTCGCGCTCGGTGAGTGTGCTGCTCCAGGCGTCGAGGATCACCTCCCGACGTCCGGCGATGAAGGGCATGGGTGAGCGCAGGTTGAGGAACCCCGGCTCGGCCATCACATGTTTACCCTTCTGGTACTTCTGGATCGTCTTGGCGAAGGTATCGTGGCCTTCCAGCAGCACGTAGGAGGGACTCTGCCGGTTTTCCTCACGGTCAAAGTGCTCGGCGCGCGCGGCAGCGCTCAGCCCTGCCGGTCCCGATCCGATAATCACTACCGCGTACTGGTTCATGATGTCGCCTGCGCCGCCGCGCCGCGGCGACGCAGTGGTCCTCCCCGCGTTGTTCTTATATTTCCTTCAGTTCGCTTCCCGGCAGCTGGGCTGCCGCGTCCCTGTCTATCTTATGTCCACAATCTAGATGAGAGTCGTGATGGATACAAACTGAATCACTACCGCATGCGGGGCAGAGGACCGCTAGCGGCGCCGTAAAAATCCTCGATCAGTGAGTTCCTAGGCGACTTTCCGCCGCCGCGGGGCCTTGGCGGGCAGCCCCAGGACCGGCCGCAGGAAGTGGCCTGTATAGGATGTTTTGCAGTCAGCGACTTCCTCCGGTGTTCCTGTGGCGATGATTTTACCGCCGCCGCTGCCGCCTTCGGGTCCGAGATCGATCACCCAGTCAGCGGTTTTGATGACATCGAGATTGTGTTCGATGATAACGACGGTATTGCCGTGGTCGCGCAGGCGATGCAGTACCAGCAGCAGCTGACGGATATCTTCAAAATGCAGGCCGGTCGTCGGTTCATCCAGAATGTACAGGGTGCGACCCGTATCCCGCTTGGAGAGCTCGCGGGATAACTTGACGCGCTGCGCCTCGCCGCCGGACAGCGTGGTCGCGGCCTGGCCCAGGCGCACGTAGCTGAGTCCCACGTCCATTAATGTCTGCAGCTTGCGGGCGATTCCCGGCACTGGCTCAAAAAACGCAAGAGCGTCTTCGACGGTCAAGTCGAGCACTTCATGGATGTTCTTGCCCTTGTAACGAATATCCAGCGTCTCACGGTTATAGCGCTTGCTCTTGCAGATATCGCAGGGCACATAGATGTCCGGGAGAAAGTGCATCTCGACTTTGCTTACCCCATCGCCCTGGCAGGCCTCGCAGCGGCCCCCTTTTACATTGAAGCTGAAGCGACCGGGCTTGTAGCCCCTGGAGCGCGCCTCCTGAGTGCCTGCGAAGAGCTCCCGCACGGGGGTGAAAATCCCTGTGTAGGTCGCCGGGTTGGAGCGGGGTGTGCGACCGATGGGGCTCTGGTCAATATCGATGCACTTGTCGATGTGCTGCAGGCCTTCAATGCTGTCGTGAGCCGCCGCCGTGAGGGTGGTCGCGCCGTTCAGTGCGGTGGCCGCCAAGGGGTACAGGGTGCTATTGACCAGCGTTGATTTGCCCGAGCCGGAAACGCCGGTAACACAGGTCAACAGCCCTGCGGGAATGTTCAGATCGACGCCCTGCAGATTATTGCCGTGCGCGTTGATAACGCGAATCTGCTTGTCGGGATCCTGCACCGTGCGCTTGGCAGGAACTTCGATCCGGCGCTCCCCAGATAAGTAGGCGCCGGTCAGGGAGCTCTTCTCGGCGATGATCGCCGCAACGTCTCCCTGGGCGACAATGTTGCCGCCGTGCACGCCTGCGCCGGGTCCGATGTCGATGACGTGGTCGGCCGCGCGTATAGCTTCCTCGTCGTGCTCTACCACCAACACCGTATTACCGAGATCGCGCAGGTGGGTCAGGGTGCGCAGTAGTCGCTCGTTGTCGCGCTGGTGAAGGCCGATCGAGGGTTCGTCGAGGATGTACATCACGCCGACCAATCCGGCGCCAATCTGCGAGGCGAGTCGTATGCGCTGGGCCTCGCCGCCAGAGAGGGTCTCCGCGCTGCGGTCGAGGGTCAGATAATTGAGTCCTACATCGACGAGAAAGCGATAGCGCGCGCGAATCTCCTTGAGAATCTTCTCGGCAATCTCGGCGTCGCGCCCGTCCAGATCGAGCGTGGTGAAATAGTCTTCCGCATCCCCGACCGGGAGCGCTGTGATCGCCGGCAGGTTCTGGTCATTGATCAGGACATGGCGCGCGTCTTCGCACAGGCGGCTTCCCGCGCACTCCGGGCAGGGCGCCGTGGACAGGAAACGCCCCAGATCCTCGCGCACGGAGGTCGACTCCGTTTCGCGGTAACGCCGCTCCATGTTGGGAATGATGCCCTCGAAGGCGTGCGCACGCTTGAATACATCGCCTCGATCGTTCACATAGGAGAAGCTGACTTCCTCTGTGCCACTGCCCTGCAGAATGATTTTGCGGTGCTTCGCCGACAGGGTTTCGAACGGTGCGTCGATGTTGAAATCGAAGTGCCGGGACAGGGAAGTGAGCATGTGGAAGTAGTAAACGTTGCGGCGGTCCCAGCCGCGCACGGCACCCTCCGCAAGGCTTGATTCCGGGAACAGCACAATGCGCTGCGGATCGAAGAACTGCTTCACTCCGAGGCCGTCGCAGCCGCTGCAAGCGCCTGCGGGGTTGTTAAAAGAAAACAGGCGTGGTTCCAACTCGTTGATGCTGTGCCCGCACTCGGGGCAGGCGAAGCGAGCCGAGAACACCAGATCCGGCGCGTTCTCATCCATGTCTACCACCAGGGCCAGACCGTCGGTCAGTTCCAGAGCCGTTTCAAAGGATTCTGCGAGACGCAGTTTGAGGTCATCGCGAACCTTGAAACGGTCTACCACCACTTCGATATGGTGTTTCTTTTTCTTGTCCAGGTCCGGTAGGTCGTCGAGGTCACGCACGCTGCCGTCAACGCGTGCGCGCACGAAGCCGGCGGCGCGCAGTTCCTCGAACACGTGCAGGTGTTCGCCCTTGCGGTCGCGCACTACCGGAGCGAGGAGCATCAGGCGGCTGCCTTCGGGCAAGGCCAGTACCGTATCTACCATCTGGCTCACGGTCTGGGCCTGCAGGTGGCGCATGTGCGTTGGACAGTGGGGTTTGCCCACGCGTGCGAAAAGGAGTCGCAGATAGTCGTAGATCTCGGTGATCGTGCCCACAGTCGAGCGCGGATTGTGCGAGGTGGATTTCTGCTCGATAGAAATTGCGGGCGAGAGGCCCTCAACATGGTCGATATCGGGCTTTTCCATCATGCTCAGGAACTGCCGCGCGTAGGTGGATAGCGATTCGACATAACGCCGCTGGCCTTCCGCGTAGAGCGTATCGAAGGCGAGTGAGGACTTGCCGGAGCCCGAGAGCCCGGTGATCACCACGAGCTTATCTCGCGGGATATCGATATCGATGTTCTTGAGGTTGTGCGTGCGCGCGCCGCGCAGCTGAATGCTGTCCATAGGGGAGTCCACAGTTGAAGGGCCCGGCGTGTCGCCTGGCTGCCGGCATTTAAACACTGATTAAAGTATCGAGGCGCTCCGCATGGGGAGCACGGGAAGTTTACAAGTTATGCCTAGTATACGCCGCCAGCCGGTCGGCGGATCCGCGATCTGCCGATGATGCTGTTATCATCGCCGCCCTTTTGGAGGTCGTACGTGCTCACTGAAACCCCAATGACAGCCCTGGAGCGGCGTGTGGTCACGTCTCTCGCCCTTCTCTATAGCTTCAGGATGCTCGGGCTGTTTATGGCCCTGCCCCTGCTCGCGCTCTATGCGATCGATATGGCGGGCGCGAGCCCGTTGATGATAGGCGTGGCACTGGGCGCCTATGGTTTTACCCAGGCTTTGCTGCAGATTCCCCTCGGCTGGTTGTCGGATCGTATCGGCCGCAAACCGGTGATTTTGGGGGGGCTGGTGCTGTTTGCCCTGGGCAGCATAGTGGCCGCGCTGGCCGATAATGTCGCCCTGATCGCCGTCGGCCGAGCTGTGCAGGGCGCGGGCGCTATTTCGAGCTCCCTGATGGCGCTGGCCGCTGATATGACCTCCCCGGAGCAGCGCACCAAGGCGATGGCGGCGATCGGTATAAGTATTGGGTTCTCTTTCACGCTGGCAATGGTCTTTGGTCCCCTGCTGGCGGCCTGGGGTGGCCTGTCGGCGGTGTTCTGGACTACGGCGTTTCTGGCCGTATTGGGAATGGCCGTTCTGGCCCTGGGCGTGCCGACCAGTACTGCGCAAAAACACGAGGACGTCGGCGCGACTCGCGGCATGTTTGGGCCGGTACTGCGCGATCCGGTGTTGCGTCGATTGAATGGGTCCGTGTTTCTGCTGCACTTCGTGCTGACGGCCTCATTTCTGGTCGTGCCGGCCCTTATCGAGGGCAGTCTCCAGGTACCGCGGGAGGCGCATTGGCGCGTCTACCTGCCGGTCTTGCTGCTCTCGCTGCTAACCATGTACCCGCTGCTGCGCCTGTCGGAACGGGAGGGCCGGCCGGTGGCGGCCTTGCGCATTGGTGTTCTGCTCATGCAGGCGTCTCTGGCCGTGTTGTTCCTCGCCAGCCAGCACGTGCTGCTTTATTTGGCGCTGTGCGGATTTTTTGCGGCGGTGAACTTCCTGGAGGCGACCCTGCCGTCCATGGTCAGCAAGGCGGTGTTTGCGCACGGCAAAGGCACCGCCCTGGGCGTGTATGCGACCTGCCAGTTTCTCGGAGCCTTCGCCGGTGGCATCGGCGGTGGCCTGGTCTTCCAGCATAGTGGGCTCGATGGCCTGCTCTGGCTGGTGCTGATAGTCACCCTGGCCTGGCTGGTACTGATTCGCCACCTCGCGCTCTCTGCTGAGGCAGAACCGGCAAATTTGGGCCTTTCCTGAACGCTTCTGCTGTCGCATTTGGCAGGTTGGGTTGTTATATTGATCGACCATCCAAGAAAATATTCGGCAGACAAAAATATGGCATCGCGCGGCGTCAATAAGGTGATTCTGGTCGGCAACCTCGGCGCTGACCCTGAGACTCGTTTCATGCCTTCCGGAGGCTCAGTGACCAATGTCCGCCTGGCGACCTCCGAGTCGTGGAAAGACAAGCAGACAGGCCAGCCCCAGGAGCGCACTGAGTGGCACCGAGTGGTCTTTTTTAATCGCCTTGCGGAGGTTGCCGGCGAATACCTGCGCAAGGGGTCCAAAATATACATCGAAGGCGGTCTGCGCACGCGTAAGTGGCAGGACCAGTCCGGACAGGACCGCTACACGACAGAAATCGTCGCGAACGAGATGCAGATGCTGGACAGTCGCGGGAGCGCAGACGGTCTTGACCCGGGGGGCTACCAGAATGCGGACCCCGGCGCCTATGGCAATGCCCCTCAGGGAGTCGCTGCGGCGCCGCAGGGTGGGGCGCAACCCCAGCCTCAGGCCCGGCCCCAGCCTCAGCCTCAGCCCCAAGCCATGAACATGAGCGATATCGACGACGATATCCCGTTCTGACTCGCGTTCTTTCGCACTTTCCTGTCATCCAACTGGCGCGGTCGAAATCCTATGGATGTACTGCTTGTCGGTGCAGATAACCCGGTAGGCGTAGCCCTGCAGGGGGCTTTCACGCAATGGGGGCGGCACCAGTCTATTCCCACCAGTACGGCGGCCAGCCGCTGGAAGAGTGAGCGGCAGGCCAAGAAAGCCGCGCGTCGTGGCAAGCCACAGGTGGTGGTTGATCTCAGGCTGGCATGGCAAATTGCTGCCGGTGAAATACCGCTACCCGTGGATATCGAGCGCAGTCACTGGCTTGCAAAAGCCTGCGAACGCAGCGGAATGTGTTACATCATGCTCTCCAGTGATCGTGTGTTCTCCGGCAAGCTGTCGAGGTCGCTGCGCACGAGCGATCCCTGCGATGCGCAAACGCCCGAGGGTTTGCTGCTTGTGGAAGCGGAGCGCCGTGTTCTGGACGCTGCGCCGTCGGCCATCGTGTTGCGCTGCGGGCCCTTGTTTGCTGGTTTTGACAGCAATATGCTCACCGGACTGCTGCAGCAGATGGAGCCTGAGCGTGGTATTTTCTGCGACGACATCCACACATTTTGTCCTGTGGCCAGCGTAGATGCGGCCCGCGTCATTGCGGCCGTTCTCGACCAGTTTTCGGTGGGTGCCGAGGCCAGCGGGATCTATCATTACTGCAGTGGAGACAAGACCACGGAGTACGGATTCGCGGAAGTCGTTCTCGCTGCGGCCAGCCAGCACCATGATTGTGGCGATGTGCTGCTGCACGCGGATCGGCATGGGAAAGCCCAGGCGGCGTCGCGAGCCAGCGACAGTACCCCCGATCGCGATGAGTTGGCGCCTGAGCAAAGATCTCTTGATTGCAGCCGACTGCGTGACGCCTTTGCTGTGAAGCAGGTAGCCTGGCGCGGGTTCATCAACACGCTGGTTAAACAGTATTACTTAAGGTTTCAGGAGGCGGACTGAACGATGAGCGACAACGCACAGAACAGGTTTAGGCCACTGGGTGTGGCTGTACTGACGGTCTCCGATACCCGCAGTGAGGCCAATGACACCTCGGGAGATTTTCTTGCTACTGCGGCCGCCAATGCGGGACATCTGGTCGCTGCCCGGGCGCTGATCCCCGATGATATCTATCGCATCCGGGCTGTCGTATCCCAATGGATCGTCGCCGCCGATGTACAGGCTGTGCTGGTAACCGGTGGGACGGGTTTTTCCGGGCGAGACTCCACACCCGAGGCGCTGGCCCCGCTTTTCGACAAGCGGATCGAAGGCTTTGGCGAGGTTTTTCGGGCCCTGTCTTTCGCCGAGATCGGCTCCTCAACGGTACAGTCCAGGGCGCTGGCTGGCCTCGCTAACCGCACGGCCATATTTTGTATGCCGGGATCCACCGGGGCCTGTCGCACGGCCTGGAATGGCATTCTGCGCGATCAGCTCGATGGTCTGCACCGACCCTGCAATTTTGTGGCGGTGCTGCTCGGAGCTGATGTATCCCCTTGAAATCTGGTGCGCTACTGCCACTGGAGACCGCACTTGAGCAAATCCTTGCGCACGCGCCGGCGCCTCCCCCGACTGAACGCCTGAGCAGTGCCAGGTCCCTGCTGCGAATTCTCGCCCAGGATCTAGACGCACAGCTGAACGTGCCGCCGCAGGACAACAGCGCCATGGATGGCTATGCGCTGCGCAGTGTGGACGCCGGTCAGGTACTGCGGGTCTCACAGCGAGTGGCTGCGGGCGATGTGCCCGAACCACTGGCCCGGGGCACTGCGGCGCGCATATTCACGGGCGCTCTGCTGCCCGAGGGTGCCGACGCCGTAGTGATGCAAGAAGATTGTGAAGTGGGTGATTCGGGAGTCAGGGTTCCCGTGCACGTCGCGAGCGGCCAGCACGTGCGTCGGCGCGGTCAGGACTGCCATCGCGGGGATACTCTTCTGCAGGCAGGGCGCCTGCTGCGGCCGCAGGACATGGGTCTACTGGCCTCCCAGGGATTGCTGGAGCTGTCTGTGTATCGACCGCTTCGCGTGGCGCTTCTATGCACCGGCAATGAGCTGCGTGAAGTCGGCAGTGGCGCACTGGGGCCGGGAGAGATTTATAACAGTAACCGGCCCATGCTGATGGCTATGCTCGGGGCCCTTGGTTGCGAGGTGCTGGATCTGGGTATTGTTCCGGACACAGCCGAGGCGACAGCGGATGCACTGCGGCGTGCTGCGGCTGACGCGGACGTGATTATAAGTTGCGGTGGTGTGTCAGTCGGCGAAGCCGATTACGTGCGCGGCGAGGTGGCCAAGCTCGGTGAAATCACTCTCTGGCGTATCGCCATAAAGCCTGGCAAACCCTTTGCCTTTGGGCGTGTGGGACAGGTGCCTTTTCTGGGTTTGCCCGGCAACCCTTCTTCGGCGTTTGTTACTTTTCTGCTGTTGGCGCGGCCGTTTCTGTGCGCCGCGCAGGGCCGCCGTGAGAGCGCGCCTTTCCGACTGCAGGGCGTAGCTGGATTCGCTGTTGAGCGTCCCGCAACGCGGACCGATTACCAGCGGGTGCAACTTGAGCAGGTGGGTGCGGAACTGATCGCCAGGCCTTACCGAAACCAGAGCTCCGGCATCCTGCATTCACTGACGGCCAGTCACGCTCTGGCGGTCATACCGGCCGGTTCAACGCTGCTCGAGGGAGACGCGGTGGAACTCCTGTTACTGGACAGCCTGTTGTTCTAGGGAGCTGCGCCCGGCGCTCCGGATACTTAGTTTGCGAGTTTCTGGAACACCAAAGAGGCGTTGGTGCCGCCGAAGCCGAAGCTGTTCGACATGACCCTTTGTAGATCTACATTGTCGTGTCGCTGCAGGGCGATAGGTAGGCCCACAGCCTCGTCGTCCAGCGTTTCAATGTTAGCGGAGGCGGCGATAAAGCCTTCCTGCTGCATCAACAGCGCATAGATCGCTTCCTGCACGCCTGCGGCGCCCAGGGAGTGCCCGGAGAGCGACTTGGTCGAGCCGACTATGGGCATGTGATCGAGGTCCTCGAACACTTTGCGTACGGCCTTTAATTCCTGGATATCGCCGGCGGGCGTGCTGGTGCCGTGGGCATTAATATAATCGATCGGTCCGGACACTGTGCGCAGGGCCTGTTGCATACAGCGCACGGCACCCTCGCCGGAGGGCGCCACCATGTCATAGCCGTCGGAGGTGGCTCCATAGCCTACCAATTCGGCATAGATCTTTGCGCCGCGTGCCTCGGCAACCTCAAGTGCCTCCAACACCAGCATGCCGCCGCCGCCGGCGATAACAAAACCGTCGCGATTGCTGTCGTAGGCGCGCGACGCGCGTTCCGGCGTGTCGTTGTACTTGGTCGACAGGGCGCCCATGGCGTCAAAGAGGCTGCTCATAGTCCAATGCAGCTCTTCGGCTCCACCGGCGAACACGCGGTCCTGTTTGCCCAGGATGATCTGTTCCATGGCGTTGCCGATGCAGTGCGCGCTGGTGGAGCAGGCCGACGAGATAGAGTAGTTGACGCCGCGAATCTTGAACGGGGTGGCGAGGCAGGCTGACACGGTGCTGCCCATCGTCTGGGTAACCCGGTACGGCCCGACGCGGCGCAGGCCGCGCTCGCGCATAATATCCGCGGCCTCAGTCTGGCTGGCTGATGAGGCCCCACCGGAGCCAGCGATGATTCCGGTCAATTTATTGGAGACCTCTGCTTCCGTCAGTCCCGCGTCCTCAATACAACGCTGCATGGCGATGTAGGCGTAGGCGGCGGCGTCGCCCATAAAGCGCAACTGCTTACGATCGATATGTGCCTTGATATCGATATCCGGGGCGCCCGCCACGTGCGAGCGCATGCCCACATCGACCTGCTGCTGGTTCAGGCGGATACCTGAGTGACCCTCACGCAGCGCCTGAGTGACGGTGGTGGCGTCATTTCCCAGACAGGAAACAACACCCAGGCCCGTTACCACAATACGTCTGCTCATGACTCAGAATCCCTCGGTGGACTGGAACAAGCCGACGCGTAGATCCGTTGCGTGGTAGATGTCCTTACCATCAACGCTAACTGTTCCGTCTGCAATTCCCAAGATGAGTTTGCGCTCAATGATGCGCTTCATGTCGATGGTGTAAGTGACGCGCTCTGCGCTGGGCAGGATTTGCCCGGTGAACTTGACTTCGCCTGAACCCAGGGCGCGGCCACGACCGGCGTTGCCGCGCCAGCCGAGGAAGAACCCCACCAGTTGCCACATGGCATCGAGGCCGAGACAGCCCGGCATGACCGGGTCGCCGGGGAAATGGCATTCGAAAAACCACAGTTCTGGATGGATATCCAGTTCGGCCACGATCTGCCCCTTCCCATGGGCTCCGCCCTCGGAGCTGATGTGCGCGATGCGATCGGCCATAAGCATGTTGCCGACCGGGAGCTGTGCATTCCCGGGTCCGAACAGCTTGCCGTTACCGCAGGCAATCAACTCGTCTTTACTGTAGCTTTCCTTGCCTGTCATGCCCTGCCCATCATGTTGTGTTGGTGATGCGCCGTTGCTGGCGCCGTATCAAAAGCCGTATCTGAAACACCGCGAGAGGGAAGCGATGCCCCCCCTGTCTTGACGCTTCACGCGTCAGGATATTCCGTCCCAAATGGATGTTATCGACCCTCAGGATACTTCCCACAGGCCGGGCCCTGATCTTGTTCGATGGCTGCTCTGGCAATTCAGGGTCTGCAGGCTGCTTCCCACTACTTCCCGCTGGAGACTTGCCTGCGGTCCACTGTTGTCCAACGCTGTGATGTAGTTGGCGCATTGGCGATGCGGGCAGTGACGTGCAGGGTCCTGTCAGGGTATCTAGGACAACAGGATTGCGTATGCTGTCGGGGGGAGGCGCACTACTTCGTTAAGCTCCATAGTGTAATGCATGCTTCTGACAAGTCCACCCATTGCTTGCTGCTGGCGGTAGCCGAAGATCATCGTTTACCATCAATTGCACGATCATGTTATTGGCCAATTCATGTCACAAATTAACCGTTAGAGGGAAGCGCCCACAATGCTGATACCTGTTCTATTATCCGGTGGAGTCGGGAGTCGACTGTGGCCGGTTTCTCGTGAAGCGCACCCGAAGCAGTTTCTCGCCCTCGCCAGTGAGCTCTCTATGCTACAGGATACGCTGGCCCGAACAACTGGGCTGGACGCAGCGGCCCCTATTGTTATCTGCAACGACGAACACCGCTTTATGGTTGCGGAACAGCTTCGGCAGCTGTCCGTGCGCCCACAGTCGATTATTCTTGAGCCCGAAGGTCGCAACACGGCGCCTGCGGTGGCCCTGGCGGCACTGCATGCGGTGGAGAAGGATCCCGAGTCTCTGCTTCTGGTGCTACCGGCGGACCACGTCATCCGAGATGTGCAGAACTTCACCGAGGCCGTGCAAACGGGGCTCGAAGAGGCAGCGCGGGGCACGTTGGTGACCTTTGGTGTAGTGCCGGATACAGCGGAAACCGGCTATGGCTATTTGCGCCGCGGCGCTGTGCGCAGTGATGGCGTATTCGAACTGGACAGTTTTGTCGAAAAGCCCGATGAGAGCACTGCGCAGGGTTACCTCGAGAGTGGCGACTATTACTGGAACAGCGGAATGTTTCTCCTGCGGGCAGCCAGCTATCTGGAGGAGTTGCAGACCCATGCAGCCCAGATGTATGAGGCTTGCAGCAGCGCCATGGCGGCCGCTTCTACTGATCTCGACTTCCTGCGCCCGGATGCAGATCTATTCAAGGCCTGCCCCGCAGATAGTATTGATTATGCGGTAATGGAACATACCCGGCGCGGCGGCGTCGTGCCACTGGACTGTGGCTGGAGCGATGTAGGGGCCTGGTCTACGCTTTGGCAGGTGAGCGAGGCTGACGACGAGGGGAACGTATTGCAGGGCGATGTTATGGTCGAAGACTGTCTCAACAGCTACCTGCGCAGCGAGTCGCGACTGGTCGCCGCCATCGGCGTCCGCGACCTTATTATCGTCGAGACTGCCGATGCGGTGCTGGTGGCAGACCGCAACGAAGTGCAGAACGTGAAGCAGATCGTCAATCGCCTGAAAGCCGAGGGACGCAGCGAAGCCTCGCTGCATCATCGGGTCTATCGCCCCTGGGGCACCTACGAATCATTGATTGAGGGTGATCGTTTTCAGGTCAAGCGCATCGTGGTCAATCCGGGACAGACCCTGTCTCTGCAGATGCACCATCACCGCGCTGAGCACTGGATAGTGGTGCATGGCACGGCGGAAGTGACCTGTGATGAGCGGGTTTTTATGCTCCGTGAAGACGAATCAACGTATATTCCGCTCGGGCACAAGCACCGCCTTGCGAACCCGGGCCGGATTCCCCTCGAACTTATCGAAGTGCAGTCTGGCAGCTATCTCGGGGAGGACGACATTGTCCGCTATGAGGATGTCTATGGACGCGGTGCCCAGTAATTTGTCATATCCGCAAGTAGCCGGCCGCAGCGCTGTGGCGCGTCTATACTTTTGCAGAATCAGTCACCAGAACACTAGGAGGTTCTCTTGATAAAAAAATGTATGTTCCCTGTCGCCGGTTACGGTACGCGTTTTCTGCCGGCCACCAAGAGCATGCCCAAGGAAATGCTGCCTATCGTCAACAAGCCACTGGTGCAGTACGGGGTAGAGGAGGCAATTGCAGCGGGGATGACCACCTGCGCCATGGTCACCGGGCGCGGTAAAAGAGCCATCGCAGACCATTTCGATATCAGCTACGAGTTGGAGCACCAGATATCGGGCACCGCCAAGGAAGTCTATCTGGACAGCATCCGCGACGTACTCGACCACGGCGTGTTTACTATGGTGCGCCAGCGCGAGATGAAAGGGCTGGGCCACGCGATTCTCACCGGGGAGACCCTGATTGGCAACGAGCCCTTCGGTGTCCTGCTTTCTGATGACCTTTGTCTTAACGATG
>JBLIIW010000093.1:0-14884 GCA_047635315.1 Halieaceae bacterium
TGTCTACGATATCCTGCGCCTGCGCGGCGAGGTCTTTGTTGTAGAGCAGGCCTGTATCTACCTCGATCCGGACGGTCTGGACCTCTTGGCCTGGCACTGGATTTATCGCGAGAAAGGGCAACTTCTAGCTCACCAGCGCTGCCTGCCGCCGGGGAGTTCCTACCAGGAAAGCTCGATTGGTCGTGTCGTTGTCGCCGCCTCAGCGCGCGGCAGGGATCTTGGACGAGAACTCGTCGAGCGCGGCATCGCATTCAATTTCCAGCAATGGCCGCAGGCAGCAATACGCATTGGTGCTCAGGCGCACCTGCAGCCCCTGTACGAGTCCCTGTATTTTCAGCCCTGCTCGGAGGTGTATCTGGAAGACGGTATCGCGCACATAGAAATGCGTCTGGAGCGACCCGGAAAAAGATCAGCGGCCTCGAGCACTGCCAGGGAATAGATCATTTGCCCGGCAATAAGAAAGTCACCGGCCCATCATTGATGAGGCTGACCTGCATATCAGCGCCAAAGCGACCCGTTGCTACGGGGCTGTGGACGGCCCGCGCAAAATCGCAAAGGCCGGCAAACAGGGGCTGCGCCTCCACAGGGGGCATGGCCGTGGAAAATCCCGGGCGCAATCCGCGGCGCGTGTCGGCGGCGAGGGTAAACTGGGAAACCAGTAGCAACCCGCCATGCACATCCCTCAGGCTGCGGTTCATGCGCCCCTGGGCATCGGCAAACACCCGGTAGTTCAGCACCCGCTCCAGCAGCGCTTCACCGCCAGCCTGGGTGTCTCCGGGCTCAAGACCGAGAAACACCACAAGGCCGCGCTCGATCTCTCCCACCCGCTCGCCGCCGATACTCACGGCGCCGTGGCTGACCCGCTGTAACAGGGCCTGCACGACTAGCCTCGGGAGGCGCGCTTGCGCTCGTACTCCAGCAGCAGCTTCTTGCGCAAACGAACGCTCACCGGGGTTACCTCAACGAGTTCATCATCCTCGATAAACTCCAGGGCCTGCTCAAGGCTGTGCCGCACGGGCGGCGTCAGGGTCAGCGCCTCATCGGTGCCCGAAGCACGAACGTTGGTCAACTGCTTGGCCTTGGTGGGATTAACCGTGAGATCGTTGCCGCGGCTGTGCAAGCCAATTACCTGGCCTTCGTAAACTTCCACGTTCGGTTCCACAAAAAGGCGACCGCGCTCCTGCAGATTGAAGAGTCCGTAGGCCAGGGTTTTGCCCTTGACCATAGATATCAGTACACCGCTGCTGCGATGGCTGATCGCGGCGTCCTTGACCGGCCCGTAGTGATCGAAGATGTGTGTCAGGGTGCCGCTGCCAGAAGTCAGGGTAAGAAACAGCGAGCGAAATCCGATCAGGCCACGCGCCGGCACGACGAACTCCAGACGCACCCAGCCTTTGCCATCGGGCATCATATTGCTGAGCTCCGCGCGACGGGCACCGAGCTCCTCCATCAGTGCGCCCTGGTGCTTGTCTTCACAATCGATGACCAGCTCCTCAAAAGGCTCGTGGATTACGCCGTCCACTTCCTTCTTGATCACTTCCGCGCGTGACACCCCCAGCTCAAAGCCTTCGCGACGCATCGTTTCAATGAGCACGGACAGATGCAGCTCCCCGCGGCCGGAAACCTTGAACTTGTCCGGCGTATCGCCGGGCTCAACGCGCAGGGCTACATTGTGGATAATCTCTCTCTGCAGACGCTCGGCGATATTCCTGGAGGTAACGTACTTGCCCTCTTTGCCGGCAAAGGGCGAGTCATTGACCTGGAAGGTCATGGTCACCGTGGGCTCGTCAACGGACAGGGAAGGCAGGGCCTCGGGATGCGCGGGGTCGCACAGGGTGTCGGAAATATTCAATTCATCGATGCCGGTCACGCAGACAATGTCACCCGCCTGGGCTTCCTGGGTCTCTACCCGTTCGAGACCCATATAACCCATCACCTGCAGGACCCGACCGCTGCGCTGGCCGCCCTCGCGATCAACCACTTTCACCTGCGTATTGGGCCGCAAAACACCGCGACTGATCCTGCCGACCCCGATTACACCCACATAGCTGTTGTAATCGAGCGCGCTGATCTGCAGCTGTAGCGGACCATCGACGTCGACCTCAGGTGCCGGCACGTGCTCGATAACCGTTTCGAACAGCGCCTGCATGTCGTCGCCCATGGCCTCGTGATCAAGCCCGGAGACCCCGTTCAGGGCCGAGGCGTAGATGATCGGGAAGTCCAGCTGCTCATCGCTGGCACCCAGCGCATCAAACAGGTCAAACACCTGGTCAACTACCCAATCCGGGCGCGCGCCCGGCCGGTCAACCTTGTTGATGACAACGATCGGCCGCAATCCACAGGCAAAGGCCTTGGAGGTAACAAAGCGCGTTTGCGGCATCGGGCCGTCCACCGCATCCACCAGTAGCAGCACCGAGTCCACCATGGACAGGACGCGCTCAACCTCGCCCCCGAAATCGGCGTGCCCGGGGGTGTCAACGATGTTAATGCGGTAATCGCCGTAGTTGATAGCGGTGTTCTTGGCGAGGATGGTGATTCCGCGCTCGCGCTCCTGGTCGTTTGAATCCATGATGCGCTCGGCACCCTCACTGCGCCGGTCGAGTGTTCCCGACTGGCGCAACAGGCAGTCCACCAAGGTGGTCTTACCATGGTCTACGTGAGCAATGATGGCAATATTTCGAAGTTTTTCGATCACAGCGAGTATCCGGCCGCGGGCGCGTACAATTAGCCCGGCAGTTATCAAAGGGTTGAAGGGGATTAAAAGGGCGGCGAGTATAGCGGCGGAATGTAATTCTGCCCAGTGTTCAAGAGGTGCAGAAATACCGCGCGCGGGCAGGCACCGCAACAATAGTGCACCACAACGGTGCGCTACCGCACCATTTTCACGCATTTTTCCCTGAGGATTGTGAGGGCCAGCAAAAAAACTAATTATTTCAACAGCTTATAGCCGGCACCACGGTGGCACAGCTTTTGCTGTTTCCCATGCAGTATTACCTGTTAAGGTGCATGAGCAGTGGGCATAAATGCCCTCGCTGCATTAATGAAGGCACCAGACTTTTCAAATGGAGGACCGTCAATGTCAGAGAAAACCCTGAACCTGATCAAAGAAAGTGAAGCGACCTGGGTAGATCTACGCTTTACAGACAGCCGCGGCAAGGAACAACACGTCAGCATCCCCGCTCGGGATGTGCACGAGGACTTCTTCGACGGCGGCAAAATGTTTGACGGCTCCTCTATCGCGGGATGGAAGGGCATCAACGAATCCGACATGGTTCTGATGCCCGATGACAGCACTTCGGTGCTCGACCCCTTCACGGATGACATCACGGTTATTCTGCGCTGCGACGTTGTAGAGCCCACCACCATGCAGGGTTATGAGCGGGACCCCCGTTCCGTAGCACGCCGCGCGGAGGAGTACCTTAACTCTACCGGTATCGGCGACACGGCTTACTTCGGTCCGGAGCCCGAGTTCTTTGTTTTCGACGACGTAAAGTGGCACGCGGACATGTCCGGTGCCGGCTATTCGGTGAATTCAGAAGAGGCCGCCTGGGCCTCCAATCAGAGCTTCGAAGACGGCAACATCGGCCACCGGCCCGGCGTTAAGGGCGGCTACTTCCCTGTACCCCCAGTCGACTCGCTACACGATATCCGAGCCGCTATGTGCGGTGCTATGGAACAGATGGGCCTGACGATTGAAGTACACCACCACGAGGTAGGTACCGCAGGTCAGTGCGAAATTGGCACTAAGTTCAGCACGCTGGTCGAAAAAGCCGACGAAGTACAGATCCTCAAGTACTGCGTGCATAACGTGGCGCACGCTTACGGCAAAACGGCGACCTTCATGCCCAAGCCGCTGGTTGGTGATAACGGTTCTGGTATGCACGTGCACCAGTCCATCAGCAAGAATGGCGACAATGTCTTTGCCGGAGACGGTTACGCCGGACTGTCGGAAACCGCCCTCTTCTATATCGGCGGCATCATCAAGCACGCGCGTGCGCTGAATGCGTTCACCAATGCCTCCACAAACAGCTACAAACGCCTCGTCCCCGGCTTCGAAGCGCCGGTAATGCTGGCTTATTCAGCGCGCAATCGCTCGGCGTCTATACGTATTCCCTACGAGCCCAGCCCCAAGGGCAAGCGTGTGGAAGTTCGCTTTCCGGACCCCACCGCAAACCCGTACCTCGCCTTCGCGGCGATGCTCATGGCGGGCCTTGACGGCATCCAGAACAAGATCCACCCGGGCGATGCCGCCGACAAGGACCTCTACGACCTTCCTCCAGAGGAAGGAAAGGCGATCCCCACGGTCGCTTCAAGTCTGGGCATGGCCCTGGAAGCGCTGCACAGCGATCGCGGCTTTCTTACCACCGGCGGCGTATTCACCGACGATATGATCGACGGCTATATCGCGCTGAAGGAAGCGGAAATTGAGCGTCTGGACATGACCACACACCCGGTCGAGTTTGATATGTACTACTCGGTGTAGCTACAGACCTGCAACATGTAAAGACCCGCGAGGGTCTGTCGCCAAAGCCCGCTGATCAGCGGGCTTTTTTTTGTGCGACGATCTGCTACGGTTGCTTAAGCCTTTTTCGACAGGAAATCCCTTATGGGCAGCCAATGCATGCGCACGCGGCCAGGCACCCGGCAATATGGACACGCTACACTCCTTGCGACACTCTTTGCGACGCTCTCTGCAACGCTCCTCGCGCCCGTGGTCGCTGCGCAGATCTACAAAGTCACCGACGAAGAAAACGGCGTGGTGTTCACAGACCGCCCCACATCCGTGAACGGCAATACAGCCAGAACGGTGGAAGAACTGGATCTGCCGGACACAAATATGGTGCCGCACACCACCGTACGCCCGCCCCCACCAGTAACCCTCGAGCGCCGGGAAGAGCCCGCAGTAACCCCAAGCGTGTCCGTCGCCTCCCCGGCCAATGAAAGCACTGTCGCCATGGGGCCCGGTAATTTTGCGGTCAGCGCGCGCGCCGAACCGCCCCTGTCCCGGGATGAGCGCCTACTGCTACTCATGGACGGACAACCGGTAGGCGAGCCTCAGGCGTCCTCGAGCTGGTTCATCGAGGGAGCGCTGCGCGGTGCACACGACTTGCTGGTACAGCGCACAAACACCCGCGGAACCAGCATCGCCATATCGGAGCCGGTGCGCGTCTATGTGCTGCGTCCGTCGCTAATCGGTCGCTGAGTGACCTCGAGTGCCAGCGCGCACCAATAGGGTGCGTGCCGCCCGACTGCCAGATACCTGCTTGCCGTAGGCAGAAAATCAAGCGGCGCGGCAGCCGTAAGTTAGCAGGCACTATCGCTGAAAATCAATAGCTTCATTGCCGCTTTAGTCTAATGCAACAGCAACACGGACATGGCGCTGTTCTTGCTTCATTATTGAGCTCAGTGAGCAATTCGGTGGCAAAAGCCTCCACATGCTGCAACAGGACATAATTGACAATATCAGCAGCGGGATTATCGGCCTGGACGCCGAGTATCGCGTTCGCCTGATCAATCCCGCAGCGGAGTCGATCCTGCGGCTCTCCGAGGCCAGAATTCTGGGCCAGGTAATCTGCGACCTGCCGAGCCCCGACGTGCCATGGCGCGAGACGCTGATCCAGGCCGATCGCGAAGAGCGCTCAATCGTACGCCGGGGCCTGCCCGTGCAGACACGAGACGGTCACTCAACCCTGACGGATGTCATAATTTCACCGATGCGTGAAGCTCCAGAACTGGCGTTTCTCATCGAGCTGCAACCGGTGGATCTCTTGCTGCGCATCAGCAATGAAGAAAACCTGCTCAATACCCAGGAAACAACACGCGCCATGGTCCGTGGTCTTGCCCATGAGATCAAAAACCCCCTCGGCGGCATACGCGGTGCCGCGCAGCTTCTGGAGCGCGAACTGCCCACGGGCACCCTGCAGGAATACACCAACATCATCATTCTTGAGGCAGACCGGCTGCGATCGTTGGTCGACAGGCTGCTGGGCCCGAACAAGAAGCCCGCCCTGGCAACGCTGAATATTCACAAGGTCCTGGAACACGTACTACAACTCATCATCGTCGAGGCCGGAGAGCGGCTGGCGGTACAGCGTGACTACGACCCCAGCCTGCCAGAAGTCATGGCCGATCAGTCACAGTTGATACAGGCTGTTCTCAACATTCTGCGCAACGCCCTGGAGGCTACAGAATCACAGCCTCAATGCGCGATCACCCTGCGGACTCGCTCGCAACGTCAATTCACGATCGGCGAGATCCGACACCGGCTGGTCTGCCGCATGGACATAATCGATAACGGACCGGGAATTCCCAAAGAGCTGCGAGAAACGCTTTACGCGCCCATGGTCAGTAGCAGACCTGACGGCACAGGACTCGGCCTCTCGATCGCCCAGTCCATCGTTCACCGCCATGGCGGGCTGCTACGCTACAAAAGCTGGCCCGGGGAAACCTGTTTCTCAATTTATCTGCCAATGGAACAATGAATATGCAGAACGCCGGCTCCGTCTGGATCGTCGACGATGATCAGTCCATACGCTGGGTGCTGGAACGCGCCCTGGCGCAGACCGGCATGAGCAGGGAGTGTTTTGCCGATGCCGAATCCATGCTCAAACGAATGAGCACCGAGCAGCCCGACGTGCTTATCAGCGATATCCGCATGCCGGGGATGGACGGGCTCGAGCTCCTGAAGCGAGTCCGCGAGGAGTATCCGGAGGTGCCGGTCATAATCACCACCGCGCATTCGGATCTCGACAGCGCCGTAGCCTCCTATGAGCAGGGGGCTTTTGAGTATCTCCCCAAACCCTTTGATATCGACGAAGTTGTGGCCGTCACGGAGCGCGCCCTGGCGCAGGTGCGGGAGCGCGGGCACGGGCATGCCCCAAGCCCCACCGCAGCCGCTCCAACACCGGAAATCATCGGTGAGGCCCCGGCCATGCAGGAGGTCTTTCGTGCCATAGGACGCCTCGCCAAGAGCAACATCACTGTGCTCATAAACGGCGAGTCAGGTACCGGCAAGGAATTGGTAGCGCGGGCGTTGCACCGCCACAGTCCGCGGGCACGCGCACCCTTTATCGCGCTGAATATGGCGGCAATTCCCAGGGACTTGATAGAGTCGGAACTGTTCGGCCACGAAAAAGGGGCGTTCACCGGCGCCAATAGTCGCCGCGAGGGTCGTTTCGAACAGGCCAACGGCGGCACGCTGTTTCTGGACGAGATCGGCGACATGCCCGCAGAGACGCAAACTCGACTGCTGCGCGTGCTCGCAGACGGAGAGTTCTATCGCGTCGGTGGCCACGTCTCCCTGCGAACCGATGTGCGCATCATCGCCGCAACGCATCAGGACCTCGAAAGCCTGGTACGTCGCGGGGATTTTCGCGAAGACCTGTTCCATCGCATTAATGTCATCCGAATTCATATTCCCAGACTTTCAGAGCGGCGCGAGGACATTCCGCGCCTTATGGAGTTCTTCTTCGCCAAAGCCGCCCGGGAACTCGGAGGAGCGACCAAGGTACTGCTGCGGGAAACGGAGCAGTTCCTGACCTCAATAGAATGGCCCGGGAACGTGCGGCAGCTGGAAAACACTTGCCGCTGGCTGACCGTCATGGCCTCGGGTCGGGAAATCCATCTCTCGGACCTGCCGCAGGAACTGGGTCGCGCGGTCGAAGACACAAGCATCAGTGAGGAGACCCACTGGCAGGAACTGTTGTGCAAGTGGGCACACAACGAGCTGGTCAGCGGCAAGCAGCATATTCTGCGCGAAGCGGTACCAGCCTTTGAGCGGGCGCTCATCGGGGTTGCCCTGTCGCATACGCGGGGTCGCAAACGCGATGCCGCGGAACTGCTGGGCTGGGGTCGCAACACCCTGACGCGTAAAATGAAAGAACTGGAAATGTCGGGTTAGGCTGGCAATGCTGCAGATTGCTCTCTTTGAGCCGGAAATCCCCCCGAACACAGGCAACATCATGCGCCTGTGTGTGAACACAGGCAGCCCGCTGCACCTGATTGCACCGCTAGGCTTCGAATTGAGCGACCGACAGTTGCGCCGGGCCGGCCTGGACTACCGGGAATTCGCCGAGGTCACCGTGCACGAGTCCCTGCCGGCAATGCTGGAAGCACTCTCCTCACAAGGGCCGTCACAAGGGTCTCCACCGCGCGTCTGGACGATTAGCACGCGCGCTTCCCAAAGCTATACACAAGCGCGCTTTAGCATCGGCGACGTGCTGCTGTTCGGACCCGAGACCCGCGGACTTCCGCAGCAGGTCCTGGACGCGTTCGGCGACCCCCAGTGCCTACGAATCCCCATGCGCCCGAACAGCCGCAGCATCAATCTCAGCAATGCTGCGGCCCTCGTGCTCTACGAGGGCCTCAGACAGCTCTCCTTCCCAGAGATGGCCTGAGCCCGAAGCCGCGCCCCTAGTGGGTGGCCGGCTCTGCGGGTGCTGCGGGTGCTGCGGATGCTGCGCCTTCCGCTGCCTGCTCTGCAGCGCGTGCCACGGCCTGCTCGAAGAGCGCATCGAAGTTCACCGGAGCGAGCATTACGGGTGGAAAACCACCCTTCACTACCAATGAATCGATATTTTCTCGGGCGTAGGGGAACAGAATATTCGGTGCCGCCGTTCCCAGCAGACGCCGCAGTTGCTCTTCGCTAAAGCCGGTAACAAAGAAGATTCCAGCCTGCTGTACTTCCACCAAAAAGGCCGTCTCATCGTCGACCTTGGCGGTCAGCGTAATGCTCAGGACCACTTCGAAGTTGCCCTGCTCATCAACAGGCTTGCTGCGCGTATTGAGGTCTACATTGACCTTCGGCTGCCACTGCTTCTTGAAAATCTCCGGGGTCCCCGGAGATTCAAAGGAAATATCCTTGTTGTAGATACGCTGCATTACAAACTGCTGCTGCGGTTGCTCTTGGCTTGCTGCCTGTTCGTCGGCCATTATGTGGTCCTTCTGTTAAGTGGTTTGATCAGGGCTGAGTCTGGCCGGAGAGCAGTTCATCAAGCTCGCCGCGCCGATCGAGGGCAGCAAGATCCGTGAAACCACCCACGTGATGCTCACCGACCCAAATCTGCGGCACTGTGCTCTGCCCCGCCCGCTGGCTCATTTGGCGACGCAACTGCGCATCGCCATCGACTGGAATGTCTTCAAAGTTCACGCCCTTTTGCGTCAGCAGGCGTTTCGCCGCGACGCAGTACGGGCAGAACCGCGTTGTGTACAGGGTGACCGGCGCGCTCATGGGGCTCTACTTGGCCGACTTGCTAACGAGTGGCAGCTGCAGATTCGACCACTCGCTCATACCGCCAGCCATCTTGTGAACCTGTGTATAGCCCGCCGCGCGGAGCTGCTTGCTCGCCGCACCGGCCTGCTGTCCCATATTGCACACCAGCACCACCGGTTTATCTTTCCAGTTGGCCAGCTCGCTGCTGCGCTCCTCGAGCTTCGCCAGGGGAATATGCAGCGCGTCCACAATATGGCCCTGTTTAAACGCTGCCACATCGCGCAGATCGACAAACAGGCCGCCTTCGCGATTAATCAGGTTGATGGCCTGCTGTGGACTCACGGCAGGCCCGGACTTGCGGCCCTCGTAAGCCACAAGCATACCGACTGTGACCAGCATGGCCGCGATCAGAATCCACTGCTGCGTTGCAAATTCGAGAATTAATTCCATGATTTACCAAGTGTCGCGCCGACGTTGACCCGCGCAAGTGCTTGCGCAAGCCCAAAAAAAGACGCGGAGTATACCGTTTGCCCCCCTCGGGCTCCACCCCAAAGGCGGTCGCGCAGTCCAGCTGCATGCGCCGGGAGGCTACAATCGGTAAGATTTCGGATTCCGGGACGTCACAGGCGATCCTTCCGCTCCCGCGACTGCGCTCGCGACACAGATTCAGGACAGCAATAACATGCAGGATCAGCAGAAAATCCCGACCGTACTTATCATTCTGGATGGCTGGGGATACCGCGAGGACCCGCGCGATAACGCCATCGCCGGCGGCCGCACACCCACCTGGGATCGCCTCTGGCAGGAGGCGCCGCACACGCTGCTCTCTGCCTCGGGCCCGGATGTTGGTCTGCCGGAGGGCCAGTTCGGAAATTCGGAGGTCGGGCACATGAGCCTCGGTTCGGGCCGGGTGGTGCACCAGAGCATCTCGCGCATCAACGAGGCAATCAGCGACGGCAGTTTTGCGGAGAATCCCGCCTACACGACGGCCATAGATGCAGCGGTGAGCGGCGGCGGGGCGGTGCACGTAATGGGTTTGCTGTCGACCGGAGGTGTACACAGTCACGAACTTCAGATTCTCGCTGCCCTGCGCCTGGCCGCAAAACGCGGTGCCCGGGCAATCTATCTGCACGCTTTTCTTGACGGCCGCGATACGCCGCCACGCAGCGCAGCGCCTTCTCTGGCGGCGGCGGAAGCCTGCTTCGCAGAGCTGGGCACCGGGCGCATAGCGACGGTCACCGGACGCTACTTCGCCATGGACCGGGACACGCGCTGGGACCGCCTTGAGCCCTGCTACCGGCTATTCACGGAAGGACTCGCCGACTGCAGTGCAGATAACGCCGCGGCAGCGCTGGAGGCCGCCTATGCGCGAGATGAAAACGATGAGTTCGTCGCGCCGACCCGTATCGGGGAGCCGGCTGCGATCAGGGACGGGGACACGGTACTGTTCATGAACTTCCGTGCGGATCGTGCCCGACAGCTCACCGGCGCCTTTGTGGACGATAACTTTGAGGGTTTTGCCCGTGTGGCTCGCCCGGCCCTGGCCGACTTTGTAATGACCACCGAATACTCCGCCAGCCTTGCTGCAGCCTGCGCCTTCCCGCCCGGATCCCTGAAAAATGTGCTCGGCGCCTGGGTTGCGGACCGCGGTATGACCCAGCTGCGTATGGCGGAGACGGAAAAGTACGCCCACGTTACCTTCTTTTTCAGCGGCGGACGCGAGGAGCCCTTCGATGGTGAATCGCGCATTCTCGTGCCCTCGCCGGATGTGGCGACCTATGACCTGCAGCCGTCCATGAGCGCACCGGAACTGACGGCAGAACTGCTGGGGGCGATTCACTCGGGCCGCTATGACCTGATCGTGTGCAATTACGCCAACGGCGACATGGTCGGACATACGGGCAGCTACACGGCAGCAGTGGCCGCGGTAGAGGCCATCGACAGCTGTCTGAGCAAGATCGAGGCGGCGGTTCTGCAGACCGGGGCTAACGCGCTGATCACCGCAGACCATGGTAACTGTGAGCAGATGCAGGATTACGACTCGGGCCAGCAACACACACAGCACACCACCGAGAAGGTACCGCTCGTTTATATAGGTGCCAAATCGCTGCAACTGGACGCAGATGGCGGCACCCTTGCCGACGTGGCACCCTCCCTGTTGTCGCTTATGCAACTGGAGCAGCCCGGCGAAATGAGCGGGCGCAGCCTGATCCTTCCCGCCTCGGACTGACGCCACCTTTGCGACGGCCGAACCCCGCAAAAGGACCAGACGCGCTGCTCGCCGGTGTCCTGCTGATGCTCGCTCTTGCCGTCCCAGTGACCGCGGAGGCACAGTCCGTAGCAGCGAGCAAAGAAAGTGATGCCGCGCAGACCCGCGCCCAGCTGGAGCAGTTGGAGCGCGATATCACGCGTATAAGCACAGAGCAGCGCCAGCGCGAGTCACAACGCAGTGCGCTCCAGGGCAAGCTGCGTAAAAGCGAAGTACGCCTGGCGGGCATCAGTCGCGAACGTGTGCAGATACAGGCCGCGATCGCCAGCAGCAGCAGCGAGCTGCGTGAACTCCATAAGCAGCGCGAGGCGCTGCGGGCTCAGGCGCATCAGCAGCAGGCAGCCGTAGCGCTGGAAGTGCGCCGCGCCTGGCAGGGCGGCGAGGATGACCAGCTGCGGCTGCTTATCGGGCAGGAGGATCCCGCTTCTATCGCGCGCATGCTGGCCTACTACCGCTATATTATAGGTGCGCGGAGCGAACTACTGGATGAGTATCGCGCCACGCTCCTGTCCGTGGACACCCTTGAGCAACGCCTCGCCGCTACGCGCCAGGGCCTGGAAAGGCAGCGCAATCGCCTGGGGGTACAGCAGCAGGACCTGGCCCGGGAGCAGGAGCAGCGGCTGCAGCTGCTTGCCTCGATCGAGGCGCAGCTGAGCAGCCAGGGGCTTGCGCTGGCGGCTCGGGAAGCGGATCGCGAACAGCTGGAAGTGCTGCTTGATGACATCGAGACGGTCCTGTCGCAGATCGTCACCCTGGAAGATGTGCAGCCCTTCAGCGGCGCACAGGGGAAGATGCCCTGGCCCGTCGATGGGAGCATTACCCATGCCTTCGGCCGCGCCCGCAATCAGGGCAAGATGCGCTGGCAGGGCCTGAGCTTCAAGGCCGAAGCAGGCGCCACGGTCGCAACAATTCATCACGGTCGGGTGGTGTATGCGGACTGGCTGCGCGGCTCCGGACTCCTGCTGGTCATCGACCACGGGGAGGGCTATATGAGCCTCTATGCGCACAATGAGAGCCTGCTGCGCGAGGTCGGCGACTGGGTCAGTACCGGCGCCGCGATCAGCACCGTAGGCAACAGCGGCGGGCAGACCGAGCCGGGGTTGTACTTCGAAATCCGCAAGGACGGCACACCCACTGATCCCGGACGCTGGTGCGGTGGCTAGGAGCAGACCCGATTGCGCTACACTGGGAGGTCAAACACCGCAAAGAAACTGCTCATGTCCCTGATACCGCGCCGACCTACACCGAACTACAGCCTGCATAAATCACTGACGCCGCTGCGACGCGCACTGATCGGCAGCGCTCTGGGTGCAATGCTACTGGCCAGTCCCTTGCAGGCCGCAACTGAAACAGGCGAACTGCCCCTCGACGAGCTGCGCACCTTCGCTGACGTGTTTAACCAGATACGCCTTGGCTATGTTGAGGAGGTTGACGACAGCACGCTGCTTGAATATGCCATCAAGGGCATGCTCATGGGCCTGGACCCCCATTCCGTATATCTCAATCAGGATGCTTTCGAGGACCTCCAGAGCTCCACCAGCGGTGAATTTTCCGGGCTCGGTCTTGAGGTCGGCATGGAAAACGGTTTCCTCAGGGTTATCGCACCCATCGATGGTTCCCCGGCTACGGAAGCTGGCATCCAGCCCGGCGACGTGATCCTCAAGCTCGATGGGGTACCCATCAAAGGCATAAGCATGAACGAAGCGGTTGAGAAGATGCGTGGGCCGAAGGGCAGCACTATCGATATCTCTATCGGCCGCTCGGGCGAAACCCAGCCCCTGGAGCTGACGCTGACCCGCGACGTCATCAAAGTCGCCAGCGTTCGTGAGCGCTGGTTGGAGCCCGGTTTCGGCTACCTGCGAATCAGTCAGTTTCAGAAAAGTACTGGCGACGACGTCCAGCAAGCTGTTGAGCGCCTGCAGACGGAGTCCCCCATGAAAGGCCTGGTCCTTGACCTGCGCAACAATCCCGGCGGCGTGCTGGGCGCCAGCGTGGATGTCGCCGGTCTGTTTATGGAAGGCGGTACGGTGGTGTACACCGAGGGGCGCCTGAATAACGCGGCGCGCAACTACGCTGCGAGCAGTGCAGACATGACCGGGGGCGCGCCGCTTGTTGTTCTGATCAACGGCGGCTCCGCGAGCGCTTCAGAGATTGTCGCTGGCGCCCTGCAGGATCATTCCCGCGCGGTGATCATGGGCACGCAGAGCTTTGGCAAGGGCTCTGTGCAGACAGTCCTGCCGATCTCCGAATCCCGCGCTGTAAAGCTGACCACCGCACGTTATTTCACCCCAAATGGCCGCTCGATTCAGGCCGAGGGAATTCAGCCGGATGTGCTGGTCGAGCGGGCACGGGTCGAAACCTATGACGAGTCCGGGCGTATCAGTGAAAAGGACCTGGCCGGCCACCTGGACAATGCGGATGCGCAGGCCGCCGTGGATGCGCAGGCCAGTCGTGGACTTATCACTCGTGACAACCAGCTCTACGAGGCGCTAACGCTGCTCAAGGGCCTCAACATCCTCCGCCCGCGACCCGTCGACCCGACGCCAGATGCACCCTCCGGACAACAGACCGCGTCCGCCGGCGGCGACATATAGGCCGAAACGGGCGATGAAGCTACTGCCAGTTGCACTGCTGGTGCTATGCGCCGCTGCGCTCGCGGCCTGGCTGACTAACCCTGCGCCGCTGGCGCCATCTACCGACGTGCAGGAGCTGGCCGAAGACCCGGATAGCCACCTGCGCCGGCGGGAAGCGGAAACCGCACAGGTCCGCAGCATAGTTCCCGGGGCAGAGAAGCACATCCGCTGGGCCGCTAAGCCCGGCGAGCGCACCGAGCGGGTGCTGGTATACCTGCATGGATTCTCCGCGACACGTCAGGAGATTGCCCCGGTCCCCGAGCGCGTTGCCGAAGCGCTGGGAGCCAACCTCTTCGAAACCCGCCTGTCTGGGCACGGCCTGGAGGGTGGCCGCCTCGAAAACGTGCTTGCGGAGGACTGGCTGGACGATGGCGCGGAGGCCCTGGCAATCGGCAAAATGCTCGGTGAGCGACTGATCCTCATGGGCACGTCTACTGGCGCCACCTTGGCGCTGGCGATGGCGCCGCACCCGGACTTTGCGCAAGTCGAGAGCCTGGTGTTCCTGTCACCCAATTTCCACCCGGCGGCGGCCGGCTCAAGCCTGATGACCGGGCCTTTTGGCCCACAGATTATTAGCCTCAGCACCGGAGCCACCCACCAATGGGAGCCCGCCAATGAATTGCAGGCGAAGTACTGGACAACCAGCTACAGCAGTACCTCGCTGATCCAGATGATGCGCCTGGTGGATCTGGCCGTGGAACTGACCCCCGAGGCGCGCGTCGACAGCGCCCTGTTCATCTACTCACCGGCCGATGAAGTCGTGTCAGTGGA
>JBLIIW010000094.1:0-14779 GCA_047635315.1 Halieaceae bacterium
GGTGGATGGCAGTCTGCGGGTATTGGCGACATGCTCCCGGATGATGTTCGCGAGCAGATGCGTGAGCGTGTGGACTGGGACGGGTTACTCGACAGCAGTGTCCCCATCGATGCGGGTGCAGGCACATCAGGAGAAGGCAGGCGATGAATGATACGGCAGTTCCCGAGGCGCAGGATCAGCAGGCCGGGCGCTCGGTAAAGCGTACTGGTTGGCTGCTAGCCGCACTCATTCTGGGGAGCATGAGCTGGTACCTGGTGGCGGATCGCTATACGCCCTATACCAATCAGGCCAGGGTTCTCGGTTATGTGATTGGCGTTGCCCCAGAGGTGGCGGGCAACATCACGCAAGTGTGGGTGGGCAACAACCAGGATGTTGAGCGGGGTGAAAAACTGTTTGAGGTAGATCCCTCAAAATATCGTATAGCGCTGTCGCGGGCGGAATCGGACCGGGCCAATGCCCGCAGCCAGGTCGATGCCGGTAACGCGGCGGTGGTTTCGGCGCGCGCCAATCGGGAAGCCGCCCTGGCGGGCCAGCTCCGTGCGGATCAGGATTACCAGCGGCTGAGTCGTTTGCGCAAGGATGATCCGGGCACCATTTCCCAGCGTAGGCTGGAATCCTCCAAGGCCTCCCTGGATCAGGCGCGGGCGAAGGTCTCGGCGGCGGATTCGGAGATACAGCGCGCCATTGAGCAGAAGGGCGGCGATGACGATGCGAGCAACGCGATCCTTTTGGGCGCGCAGTCGGCGGTCGCCAAAGCGCGACTGGATCTGGCGAACACGTTGGTGACCGCACCCTCGCGCGGATTGATCACCGATATGCGTGCGGACATTGGCCAGTACGCGGGTACCGGTAAGGCGGTGATGACCCTGATTGCCATTCATGATCTGTGGATTTCAGCTGAGTACACGGAGAACAATCTGGGCAATTTGCAGGCTGGCGCCGATGCGGCAATTATTTTTGACGCCCTGCCGGGTCGCGTCTATCCCGGGAAGGTACGCAGCGTAGGCCTGGGTGTAAGTGCCGGGAGCACACCGGAGCCGGGCACCCTGCCATCCCTGAGCAACGATCGCGACTGGTTGCGCCAGGCGCAGCGCTTCCCGGTCGAAATCGGATTTGAGGTCGGCGAGGATACGCACAAACAGCGGCAACTGCGCGAGCAGTTACGCATTGGTGGTCAGGCGTCGGTAATCGTTTATAGCGAAAAAGCCTGGTTTACGCGGTTGCTAGGACGCGCTTATATGCGTCTGATGAGCTGGTTATCTTACGCCTACTGATCATCGCACGGCGCGATCCGGGCATGTCATCGTGAGCATGGCGGCTGTGGATCGGCGCGTTCTGCGCCTTGCCCTGGCGATGGCCGTCGCACTGGCACTGGCTTACGGGTTGGCCTTTCCACTGCCCTTTATGGCACCGCTATTCGTGGTTTTTCTGTCGGCGATGCCGGGTCCGCCCATGGGTCCGAAGGGGCTGCTGGGATTGCTGCTGGTCGTGCTCTTGTCGATGACTGTCGGTGTGCTGCTGATTCCCCTGCTTCGCTACTACCCGCTCAGCGCGGTGTTCATCGTCGCCCTGGGTTTGTTCTTTTCCATGTACCTGACGCTGATTCTCGGTAAGCGTTTGCTGGGCACTTTCCTGACCGTGGGTTTCACGCTGATTTCCGTGGCCGGCAGCGTCGACTACGCACTGGCGCAGATGGTTATCGCTTCGCTGCTGCTGGGCCTTGCGACCGCGGTGCTGTGCCAGTGGCTGGTGTATCCCTTTTTCCCGGATCCACCGACGGCTGCGGGTGCCGGGAAACAGCCGGAAGAGGCGCCGGAGGGCGCAGCCCGATCCAACTGGCTGGCCATACGCGCTATGTTGATTGTGATGCCCGCCTATCTTCTCGCCCTGAGCAATCCCGCCCAGTACCTCATGACGATCATGAAGTCGGTGTCTCTGGGACAGCAGGCGTCTGTGCTCGACGCGCGCCATGCGGGACGAGAGTTACTCGGTTCTACCTTTGTGGGCGGACTGATGGCTATCCTGTTTTGGAAGCTGCTGTCGATGTCCCCGACTCTGTGGATGTTCTTCCTGTGGATGCTGGCCTTTGGGCTCTATGGTGGGGCCAAGATGTACGGGCTGCTGGCTACGCGCGTGGCACCGTCTTTCTGGGTGAATGCGCTGGTCACCATGCTGATCCTGCTGGGACCGGCTGTTGAGGACAGCGCCAATGGCGACGACGCGATGACCGCGTTCCTGGTGCGCTTCGCCACCTTTGTCGGTGTAACACTCTATGCCTGGGGCGCACTCTATGCGCTGGAATCCTGGCGCGAGCGGCGGTCTTACACTATCTCCTGACGCGCCATGTTGTGCATCTCTTGTGTGTGGTGGTAGCGCCGTTATAGTGCGTACAGGCTCGCGGCGTCCGCGACGATTGCTCTGCACTGAATGCACTGCCGATCACTCGGGAGTGCGAGGCGAGCAATAGCTGAAACAAACAACAATAAGGAGCTCCCTCATGTCTACCGGTCTTTCCATACCCGCCAAAATTGCCCTGGGCCTCACGGCACTGTTCGGGCTTCTGTATGTCGCTATCGGCTTTGCCTGGCTCGCTGCTCCGGGAATGGCGGCGCAAGCGCTGGGCGCCTCTTTGCTGGAGGGCACGGGACTGGCTGCGCAGCTTGGCGACAGCGCTTCCTTCTTTCTCTGCTCGGGACTTTTTATGCTCTATGGGGTGTACTCAGGCAAGAGCAGTTATTTGACCGCCGGTGCCCTGTTGATTGGTCTGGTAGCACCGGCGCGGCTGATCGCCTGGCAACTGCACGGCGCCGCGCTCACGGTGGAACCCATCATCATTGAAGTACTGACCTTCGCGGTCTGTATGGCCGCCGCCCGAGCGGTACGCAAAAGCTGAATTATCTGGCCCATGCCCTGCTCGCGGAGCCCTACGCGCACAGCCTGATTGGCAATATTTCCGGCGATTGGGTGAAGGGGCCCCTGGCGACGCAGGCACTGCATCCGCGCGTAGTCCAGGGTGTCCGCCGGCATCGCCGGGTGGATGTCCTGACGGATCGGCATGCGGTTTACCGGAGTCTGCGCGAGTACTTTCCCGGCACAAGCAGACGTTACGCCGGTATTTTCCTTGATGTGCTGTTCGATTATTACCTCACTTGTTATTGGTCGCACTTCTGCCGTATCCCCCGCGATGAGTTCATCGAAGGCGTGTACCGAACCCTCAGTGATTATCGCGACATACTGCCGGCCGATTTTGCGCCTCGGGCATCGGCCTGGGTGGCGGCGGACTGGCTGCGCGTATACGAGACGCTCGAGGGTGTAGAGGCGGTGCTGCAACGTGTTAGCCTGCGCGCGCGCGGCGAGTTGCCGGTCCGTCAGGCAATGGCCGTGATCAGGGGCTCGGATAGCGCCCTGCAAGAGGGGTTTCTGCTGGTTTTTGCCGCAGTTCAGGATTGCGTAAATGGCAGAAATCCATTCCTACCGCCCGTCCCTTAAAGAGCCTGATTCTATGACTTTGTGTGCTGAGCTGAGCCTCTACCCCCTGTGCGCTGACTATGTGCCACCAATCCAGGCGTTTATCGATGACCTCAAGGCTTACGCTGGGATTACCATCGTGAGCAACGCCATGAGCACGCAGTTGCGCGGCGAGCACGATGCGGTCATGGCCGCAGTGAGCGGCGCGCTCAGGGCCAGCACTGAGCGCTACGCGGCGCAGGTGCTGGTGTGCAAATTCATTCCGCTGCCGCTGGATATTGATCCGCTGGCGCAGCGGGACGACTGATCAGGGTTTTGCCTCGGCAAATACCGCCACCAGGCAGTCGTTGGTGATCTCAGTCAGCTGTGCGTAGCCGCGCTGCTGCGCTTCCACATAGTAGCGGTCAAAGAACGGTTCGAAAGAACCGATCCCATCCGTGGCAACGGTCGACCAGGTTGCCAGTGCCCCCCGGGGTGCTGTATGGCAAGCCAACAAATTCCACTGCAGGTTAGCGGTCTGCGCGCCGTGCACAAGGCTGAGGCCGACGTTTACTATCTCGCGTAGACTAGTGCGCCATGGCTACTTACCTTATTCACGTGCGTCGCGGTATCGCCGAGGCCCTACCGCTCTTCGTGCCCGCGATTCCCTTCGCTCTGGTGTTTGGCGTGGTGGTGAACGAGGCGGGCATAGCACCCTGGCTGGGCTGGAGTTCCTCGCCGATGATGTTCGGTGGTGCGGCGCAGATCACTCTGCTCAGTCTGCTTGGGGAGGGCGCCTCCGTGGCCGCAGCGGTCACGGCGGCACTGATCGTGGGGTCCAGACATCTACTTTATTCCGTGACCCTGGCGCCGGTCTTCCAGGCGCAGCCGCGCTGGTTTTGCTGGCTTGCGCCCTACGTGCTGGTCGACCAGGTATTTGCCCTTTCCATGCTCCGTCGGGACGAAGATCCAGGCGCTTTTCGCGCCTATTATCTCGCCGCCGGTTTCAGTTTCTGGGCCCTGTGGATGCTGTGTACGGCCCTCGGGCTATTTCTGGGGCCTCTGGTCCCGGCCGGATGGCAGCTGTCTTTTGCGGCGCCGGTACTGTTTATGGCCTTGCTGGTGACCGCTGTGGATTGCTGGGAGAAGGTCGCCGTGGCGCTGCTTTCCGCCGCCCTTACGGCGGTCTTCTCCGGACTCCCGAACCGGTCCGGTATGTTGGTGGGCGCTGTAATCGGGGTGCTGCTGGGGTTTTTCCTGGAAATACGCCGGCGTCGATTGTGACGGTTTTTTTCGCGATTCTCCTGGCGGGGGCTGGCTCCTACCTGAGCCGGGCTATTTTTATTGTCGCTCTCGCGCAGCGGCAGTTTCCGCCCCTGGCGCTGCGCGTTTTAGAGTATGTAGCGCCAGCCGTGATGGGCGCGCTGGTGGTTTCCATGCTGACTACGGCGGAAGGCGAGGTTGCCATCGGTGTTGCGGAAATTGCCGGTCTTGCCTGCGCCGCTGCGGTGGCGTGGATCACACGCAACCATATTCTGACGCTGCTTGTGGGCATGCTGGTGTTCTGGCTAGCGCCGTAGAACCGCCATGGTTTCTAGGTGTGGTGTCTGCGGGAAGAGATCCAGGGGCTGTATGAGGGTCAGCGAAAAACCCGCGTCCATGAACGCCACGAGATCCCGGCTGAAGGTTGCCAGATCACAGGAAATATAGATAACGTCGCGGAGCCGGCCCATGCGGCTGAGAAATTGCGCAGTGCCGCGCAGGCCATCGCGCGGCGGATCCAGTAGCAACAGTTCAGCGTCCGCCAGCTCCTTTTCTAATGCGGCCGCCGCCCCATCGCGCCCCAGATTCTCAACACGGGTAATCAGGTTGGAATAGCCCTTTTTTTCCAGTGCCTGCACGGCGGGGCCGAAATTATCTACGGCGACAATCTTTCGCATACCGGCGGCAGCCAACACCTCCGTGAAGTTGCCGGAGCCGGCGAACAGTTCAACTGCGTTAGCTGGGCCGTCCAGGGCTTGCAATTGCTCTGCCAGCCAATTCTTCATGCGCGTGTTCTGCGCGCTATTGCCCTGACGAAAGGGTCTGCGCTCGTTCACAAGCAGCGCCTCTGCGTCCACATGGTCATCCAGATGCAGTGCGCTCCAGGGCTTGCCCTTCGCCGGCCTCCATTGGGGGTTCGGCAACTGCTTGCGCAGTTGGGAAAGTGTTTCCCGGTTCTTCTCGTTGAGGATCAGGCAATCCTCGATCGGTGCAATAGTGTTGCTGGCGCGAGCGACAAAACCGAGCTTTTTGCCATCCGTCTTCAGCTGCGTGCGATTGCGGTAGCCAAAAGGTTCCGGTGCCGCCCAGATCGGGCACAGGGAGCCTGCCACGCCCAGCTTTAGCAACACCCGCTGCAGCCGCTCCTGCTTGGCCTGCAGTTGTTGCTCATAGGCCATAAACTGCCAGGGACAGCCACCACAGTCCGTGTTGCCCAAGCCGTAGTGTGGGCAGGGCGGCGCGGAGCGGTGTGCGGAAGCGTTTTCAAGGGACAGGAGTCGCGCGCGACCGGCACGCCCGCGGATCTCCGTGATCTCAAACTGGCCGCTCTCACCCGGCCACACGCCGACGACAAAGAGCACGCGCCCGGTGCTGTGCGCGACAACCCCTTCTCCGGCACTATTGAGGTCGCGCACTTCCCCGGCGAAACGCTCCCCCTTGCGCGCCTGCGCCGGGGGAGGAGTCGGGGTTCGTCGTCGTTGTGCGGATCGGGGAGCAGCCATAGGCGCCTATCCTACCTTTTTTCTCGCGGCTATCACGGTCTGCGCCATCCTACGGCGCCGCGGGGGCTGGCTGCGCGCCTGGCCCCTGCTCCCGGCGTATCCGCAGGCCCAGGCCGATAATGACGGCGCTAAAGATCGGCGCGAACACGAACACCAGGAACAGCAGCGTCTCGCTCATCCCGCGCGTGTCCAGGGCCCATCCGAGCAGGGGTCCGGTGGTGATGAACAGGCCCCGCACCGCCAGGCTTACCAGGGAGTTGACCGTCGCGCGAAAGTCGCTCGGGATGCGTCGGTTTAGCGCATCGTAGAACAGCGTCAGACTCATGCCGCGGCTAAGCTGTATGGCAAAGCCGAACATTACCCCGGGCCAGCCACTGACGGCGGCCATACCCAGAAGCCCGAGCAGCGGCAGGATCGCCGTGAGCGCAAGGAGCCGCTTCCAGCCGAGTCGCGCTTCGATGTAGCCGGCATAGCGCGCGCCGAGACTCACCGTGAGGGCAAACGCGGCCCAGATGTAGCCGTAGGTGCTGACCGGCAAACCCTGCAACTCCCAGTATTTCTGGTACACCCAGAACGAGTACAGGGACAGTAAGCCAAAGGCCGTGATGGCCAGGGAGGTCCACAGCAAAACGGGTTTTCCGCGCAGCAGCAGGTCCACAATCGCCCGGGCGTTGGCCCGGTGCCCTTGCTGACGGCGAGGTCGGGGCGCCTCAACAAGACGCAGGCCGAGTATCAGCGGCACGAAGCCGCACAGGGCCTGCACTGCGAGCAGGATATTCATGGACCCGGTCATCAGCAGCAGGCCCGCGCCGATACCGGCCAGACCCGAGGCACCGGCCTCGATGGAGATCAATCGGCTGAGGGACTTGCTGGTTCCGGCGCCGCCCCCTTCCGTGTCCTGAAGATGCTGTTCAGAGTCGTAGAGCAGGGCGAGGTCGGCGCCTGAAATCAGGCTCAGACCGGCGCCGAGAAGAACCTCGTAGACGAGAAAGCCCGCAAAGCTGTCGGCGCCAACGAGCCATAGAAATCCCAGTCCGTTGAGCGCTGAGCCCAGTAATATCGCCCGTTTGCGTCCCCAGATATCCGCCACATAGCCAGACGGCACCTCACAGCAGGCGATGGTGAGCGCATAGAGCGCCTGCGTCTGCAGCACTTCGGTCATGCTCAGGCCGAAGCCCTGCGCAAGCGGGACGAATACCGGCACGATCAGCACAAAGCTGTGGAAGAAACCCATCATATAGATGCTGGGAATGTTGACTCTTAAGGACCGTTGCACGGTATTCACCTGTTCCTAATTCCGGAACCCGGAGCATCAGTGAGTCATTTTTTCTGGTCTAAAACGAAAAAGGCCTCCGAGCTCTGGGATCTCGGAGGCCTTTATTCAGAAAACTGTTGTCAGTTTTGGCTGCTGGCTACCTCAATCCACGCTACACACGTCACCACGCACGTGACGCCGTTCACGCGCCGCTGCACAACAGACAGCACCGCGGAGGCCGCCCCGGGAATCGGAGTGTGCGAACGCATAAAACTTGTTTCATTCATTGCCATGGATGGTTTTGTTCCAGGGGGTTTGAGCGAAATAACATACTCAGGGACTTACGGTTCCCGTTCAACCACGGATCGCCGGTTTGAGACTTTTTCACGGTAGGACGCCGACGCCTCTACTGGAGCCGGCCCGGATCTGGCCGGGGTGGCACGCCCCTACAGCGTTGTGTCTTTCGCTTATACTCCGCGGTTACTGCGTCGGTTCTGTCTGGGTCTATCAGCGTTCTCGATAACCCGATGCGTTCAATGCTTCAGCATCCATGCATACTTATTTAATGGACTGCCAGACCAGAGGATTGCCGCCATGAAAATTGCTCTTCTTTCGAGAAATAAGAAACTTTATTCATCGCGCCGGCTTATCGAGGCGGCGGAAACGCGTGGGCACGAGGTACGCGTCCTCGATGTCCTGCGCTGCTATATGAATATTGCCTCCCATAAACCGTCGATTCACTATCAGGGTGAGGAACTGGAGTCCTTCGACGCAGTAATTCCGCGTATTGGGGCCTCGGTGACTTTCTATGGAACCTCGGTGGTGCGGCAGTTCGAGATGATGGGCACTTACCCGCTCAATGAATCGGTGGCCATATCGCGCTCCAGAGACAAGTTGCGCTCCATGCAACTACTGTCCCGCCGCGGGATCGGCATGCCGGTCACCGGTTTTGCCAATCGGCCCGGTGACGTCAAAGACCTGATTAAAATGGTCGGTGGTGCACCGCTGGTGATAAAACTTCTGGAGGGCACTCAGGGGATCGGGGTGGTGCTCGCAGAAACGCAGAAGGCTGCGGAAAGCGTGATTGAGGGCTTTATGGGGGTCAAGGCGGAGATTCTCGTGCAGGAATATATCAAGGAGGCGGGCGGCGCCGATATCCGCTGCTTTGTCGTCGGTGGCAAGGTTGTGGCGGCGATGAAACGCCAGGCGGCGGTGGGGGAGTTTCGTTCCAATCTGCATCGCGGCGGGAATGCCAGCCTGATCAAGATCACCCCGGAGGAGCGCTCCACGGCCGTGCGTGCTGCCACGATAATGGGCTTGAACGTAGCCGGTGTGGACCTGCTGCGCTCAAACCACGGGCCGGTAGTGATGGAGGTGAATTCCTCGCCGGGTCTGGAAGGCATCGAGCAGGCCACCAACAAGGACGTCGCCGGGCTAATCATCGATTTTCTTGAGAACAAGTCCGGGAAGGGCAATACCCGGACCAGAGGCAAAGGATGAATGATTCACAGTCTATAAAAATTGGCGACGCGCTGGTCGCCCCCGGGGAACAGAGATCCATAGAATTGTCGCTGCCTGCGCTGTACTCCCAGACGCCGGTGACCATGCCGGTTCAGGTTGTCAACGGCCGTCGCCCGGGGCCCGTTCTGTTCGTGAGTGCGGCGATTCATGGGGACGAGATCAATGGCGTCGAGATTATCCGGCGTCTTCTCAAACGATCCCTGTCCACAATCCGCGGCGCGATTATTGCGGTGCCGGTGGTGAACGTTTATGGCTTTGTGAACCAATCCCGTTACCTGCCGGACCGGCGCGATCTTAACCGCTCCTTTCCCGGGTCGGAGAAGGGTTCCATGGCCGGGCGTCTGGCGCATACCTTCATGAGCGAAATCGTTATGCAGTGCACGCACGGTATAGACCTGCACACGGGCGCTATCGGTCGGGAGAATCTGCCGCAGATCCGCGCCAAGGTGATTGGCGCCCCGGAGACCGAGCGGATGGCGCACGCCTTCGGCGCGCCGGTTATTCTGAACGCCGAATTTCGCGACGGCTCCCTGCGTGAAGCGGTGGCTGACTACGGCATTCCGGTACTGCTGTATGAGGCCGGCGAGGCGCTGCGCTTTGATGAAGTATCGATCCGCGCCGGTGTAAAGGGGATCGTTAACGTTATGCGTTACCTGGGCATGCTGCCAAAGAGCCGCTCACGCAGGTCAAGCAATGTTTCTCTGGTGGCGCAGAAAAGCCAGTGGGTACGTGCGCCAGAGAGCGGTATCTTGCGCAGCATCGCGCCCCTGGGCGCGACGGTTGCCGAGGGTGAGGTCATAGGCTGGGTCGCCGATCCCTTTGGCAATCGGGAGCAGCAAGTCTGTGCGTCCGCCTCGGGGGTGATTATCGGCAAGACCAACCACCCCCTCGTCCATGAGGGGGAAGCCCTGATACACATCGCGCGTTTTAAGGAATCCGAGGAAATCACTGAAGCGGTTGAGGCTTTCCAGGGCGAACATGACCCGGCCACAGACCCGACGGCGAGCGCGGAACCGGTTATCTTCTGATGCGGGCCGCAGGTTTGGGCGGGCGCTGCGGAAAGTTGGATTTCGTTCTGGCAATGCTGCTTTTCGGTGCTGCATCCATGACCATTGCCGCGGAGCCCCGCACGGACCGACCCAATGTGGTCATCATTCTTGCCGATGATGCGGCGCTGATGGATTTCGGCGCTTACGGTGGTGAGGCCCTGACGCCGCATATCGATAAGTTGGCGGCACGTGGCGCACTCTTTACGCAGTACAGAACCTCTCCCCTGTGTGCGCCAACGCGCGCGATGCTGCTGACGGGTGTGGATAACCACCGGACGGGTGTCGCCACGATCCCGGAAATTCTGCCTCGCGAGCACCGCAATCAACCGGGTTACTCCATGGCGCTGGAGCCTGGGGTTCTGACCCTCGCGGACCGGCTGCGCAGCGCCGGTTATCGAACGCTGATGAGCGGCAAGTGGCATCTCGGGGAGCATGCGGGCGATCTGCCCAACGCCCACGGTTTCGATCGCTCTCTCGCGCTGGCCGCATCGGGAGCGGACAACTGGGAAGACCGACCCTATATGCCCTACTACGCCGATGCGCCCTGGTTCGAGGACGGCCTGCCCATTGATCTGCCCGAAGACTTTTACTCTTCCCGGTTTATCGTCGACAAAATGATCGAGTACCTCGAGGGCACGGATGCGAGCAAACCGTTTTTCGCCTATTTACCCTTTCAGGCGATTCACATCCCCGTGCAGGCCCCGGCTGAGTTTATAGCCCATTATCACGGTGTTTTTGACCGTGGCTGGCAGCAAATGCGTGTGGCGCGGCACGAACGCGCCCAGGATCTTGGGCTGATTCCACGTGGTGCAGCCCTGGCGCCCATGCCCGTAGGCTTCAGGGATTGGGGCAGTCTTGCTGACGTCGAGCGCCTTCGCTATGCGGCGCGAATGGAAGTCAACGCTGCCATGCTGGAAACTATGGACCACCATATTGGCCGCTTCATTGAATATCTTGGCAAGAACGACGCTTTTGACAACACCATCTTTGTTGTCACTTCGGACAATGGACCCGAACCCAGCAGCGGCGACGCGGACTTGACTACGCGCCTGGCGCTGTTACTGACCGGGTACCACATCGACCTCGAGGGTATGGGTGGGCCGGGCAGTTGGGGATTCATCGGGCCGGAGTGGGCCAACGCCGCCGCCTCACCCAGCGCATTATTCAAGTTTTATGCAAGCGAGGGCGGCGTCAGGTCCCCACTGATTATCGCCGGACCTGAGCTTGGGCCCGTACGGATTGCGTCCCCCGCCATGGTTACGGATATCGCGCCGACCTTGCTTGACTGGCTGAATCACTTGCCTGAAGCGCCCGAGGCCGCGCCGATCGTAGGCATGACCGGGCGCAGTCTTCTGCCGGTTCTCAGAGCGGAGCAGCCCAGCGTCTACGGCGCAAATGAGGTGCGGGCTATAGAGGTCTCGGGCAACGCGGCACTCTACCGTGGTGACTACAAGATCACCCGCAACCTGCGCCCGGCGGGAGATGGCCGCTGGCGCCTCTACCATCTGGCCGAGGATCCGGGTGAAAGCAGCGATCTCAGCGTCCAGCGTCCGGAGTTATTAAGCTCTATGCTGACGGCCTATGAGGCCTACGCCAGAGAAATGGGTGTGCTTGCGATGCCGCCCGGTTATGACTCGCGCCGTCATATCGCCAGCAACACTGTGAACCGTCTTTGGCTGCGCCATCGCAGTGTGCTGCTCGCAGTATTTGGGTCTTTGATTATTTTGCTGGTGTTCTGGCGCCTCGCCCGACGCCGCTCATCGCGGCTCTAGCCTGGAGCCAGGGAAAAGCCCTGTAAGTCAGAGTAGGCCAGGGCAAAAGCGGGCCGGGTGGAGACGCGACCCAGATACTCGGCAAAATGAGGATCCTTGCACAGGCCGTAGGCTGTCGCCCACATAATGTTTTGCCCCATGACGCAGTCGACCGCGCAGAAATTATCGCCGCAGATGTAGTCCTGATACCCCAGCCGGGCCAGCAGTTGCGGTTCTACCTCCTGAGTAAATTTTTCCCGGTAGCGGGCTATGGTTTTCTCATCCGACTCTTCGCCCAGCAGATGCGTGTGGAAGCGGATCTGCCACAGCATCATGTCCATGGTAGAGGTGCCAAAATGCAGCATCTGCAGGTAATCAGCGCGTTCCAGCGAGAATGGTGCGGGCTTAGGGGCGAGGCCCTTGTCGGGAAAGCAGTCAGCCAGCAATGAGACCATCGCACCGCTCTCCAGCATGCTGTGCGTCTCGCCGTTTTCCAGCGTGATTTCCAGCAGGGGCACGCTGTGATTGGGGTTCTTCTGTAGATACTCACTACTGTACTGGGCACCCTCGTACAGCGGCACGACTTCTATTTCAAAGTCCTCGTGCAGTAGTTCGTGCAGCAACCAGCGCACTCGCGCGCTGCGCGAGGCACTGAAGTGGTACAGCTTGAATCGGGGGTAGATCATCCAATAGCACTGCGAACGGGCGCCGGTATCTCGAAGGAATACTCCCTGAAAATCGCAAGCGCCGCATCAACTACATCGGCATCGTACAGCGTGCCCGGGTTGCTACTGAGCTCGGCCAATGCCGCCGCGACCCTCAGGGCAGCGCGGTAGGGGCGATGGCTGGACATGGCTTCCTGGATGGCTTCGTCGGGAAAGCTCTGGATCAGTATGCCACTCTGAGCCGACTCAAACAGTCGTCTGTATTTGACTTCAGATCTCTGTAGCTTGCGGCTTGCGTCATTCATGCTGGCCTCTCTGCTGTGCTTATCGCCCCAGTATACGCCTGGGTCCTGAAACGGGAAGGCAGGGGAATGCTGGGGACAGATCGCTGGGAATCAAGTCTCCGGGTCCATGACAGAAGACCCAAAAAAGCGGCGCCCCTCCCGGAAACGCCGCCGTTCGCTTGGCGCGAAGCGCCGCAATCGAATGCTCTAGTGCAGCTCAGCAGCGACCTGCTGACCGCTTAGGGAATTCCGGGCTTCGCGGATTTCCTTGACCAGGGAGAGGTTCTTGCGCGGCGCGCTAACCCAGCCCAGAGATGCCGCCCTGGTGAACGCCTGCTCTGCGGCCTGGTAGTTTCCAAGGTGCAGTTCAGCAACACCGAGGTTGTTGTAGTACCTCCAGTTACCCCGGTTGTGCTGCTTGGCAATCGCCGCCAGGCAGGCCTCCCGGGCTTCGAGGGGCTCATCCAGCTGCAGGTACGCACGGCACTCGAGGCCCAGTATTTCGGCCACATACCGGTTTTTCAGCTCCTGGGTGCTGCCGCCGCGAAGTATTTCCAGTGCGCGCGCCGGTTCGCTGCGCCAGAGGGCGCGATCGGCTTGCTTGATGAAGCTGGGTTCAAAGGGACCAATGGAGTCTGCGCTGGCAGACGGAACTGCGATGCCGGTCGCCACGGTGGCGATACCAAGGAACACCGCGGAACGAATAAGCTGCTTAAGTGAATGGCGCATGTCGACTCTCCTTTGTGCTCTGTAAGTTGCAAGTTGAGCCCAAAGACTAGACACTTCAATATTGCATATCAATAACGTTATTGACTCTTATCTATTCATATATGAATGGAATAGAGGAGGCTAACCCGTGGAAAAATTGCTCACACCGACGACTTCACCGGCGGACTGGTCGGATATCGCGGTCTTCCTGGCCGTGCTGGACGCCGGCAATCTGGTAGCCGCCGCGGCTATTCTGGGACTCTCCCAACCGACCGTGGGTCGCCGACTGGCGGCACTGGAGGCGCGCATGGGGGTAACGCTTTTCGCGCGAACCGGTCGTCAGATGGTGCCGACGGAAGTGGCCGCGAGTATCGAGGAGAGCGCGCGCAAGATGGCCCGGGAGATGTACGCCATCCGGCGCGGCGTAGCCGGCGCCGCGCGCGGCCTGTGGGGGCAGGTGACGATCTCGGCCAATGAGGGCACCGGCTCGGAGTGGCTGGTCCCGGTACTTGCGGATCTGCACCTGAAGCACCCGGAAATTTTTGTCGATCTGCTGATTGAGTCCCGGGCCGCCGATCTAGTAAAGCGCGAGGCTGATATAGCCCTGCGTATGGGCCGTCCGACACAGCTGGATCTGATCGCCCGACGCCTGGCGAGTGTGGGTTTCGGTCTGTACGCGTCCCTGTCCTGGCTTGAGCGCAATGGGCCGGTTGAAAAGAGCGCCGATCTGGAGGGCAAGTCCTGGGTGCGCGGTATTTTCATGCCGCAGAGTAATGAACTGCTGGAGGCCTTCTTTAACGAGCACGACCTCGAATGCAAGATCGCCATGGCGACCAATAGTCCCGCCGCACAGATCAAGGCCGTGGAGTCCGGCATCGGGGTAGGGGTGTTGTCGCACCGTTGGGCGAGCCGCTTCCCCGGCCTGCGTCGTTTGCTACCCGAGTATGAAGCGGCATCGATTGATCTCTGGCTCGTTACCCATGAGGACCTGCGCCACAGCGCCCGGATCCGGGCGGTGGCCGACCATATCGTTGAAGCGGCAGAGGTAGACAAGGGGCTGTTCGCCAGGGGGGAGCTGCCAGACGCGAATGCAATTGGTTCGGGGCCACCTTAGCGCGCCGTTTCCCGGCGGCTAGCGTGGCCTTTGCGGTAGGTGATTGCTCTTACGGCCGTGTGTCTCTAACGGCACTCTGAGAGCGGCAGTTCCACGCGACGCTCGCTCCCGTCGGGCAATTTCTCTATGCGATAGCATCCCTCAATCTCGTAGCGGGGCCCCTCGCGATAGCCATCTGGATCATGGTTGTGACTGGAGTCGTTGCAGGTGGCGTGGTTAT